>JAZSJQ010000036.1:0-30928 GCA_045534445.1 Acutalibacteraceae bacterium | reverse complement strand
TGCAGACGGTAGCTGTGTGTGGCTATCTGGAGCCCTTATCAGCAGTGGTTTTTGCATCAATTCTGCTTAATGAGAAAATGACGATAGTTCAAATAATTGGTGCGGTGTGCATTATTGGTGGTGCTATGATTGGAGAGTTGGCAAAGATAAAGAAGCCATAAAATTCCAGTTTGCCGGAGCAACAACTCCCAATTCATATGCCTGACAGAAAACAGCCGTCTCCATCACGGAGGCGGCTGTGCAGTTTTTCTGCCCGAACGAGCATTTTCTCTATTGCGGCGCTGCTGTTCACCGAACGCTCTATGTCGTGAACGAAGCTATGTAGCTTACTTCTGTTTCATGCCCCACGGCAGTGCGGTCTGCACGGGTGTATTTCGCAGTTCGTACGGGACATACATTATTGACCATCTGACCGCCGACAGAACCTGCTTCGCGGCTGGTGAGGTGACCGTTGTAGCCTTCCTTGAGGTTTACGCCAACCTCGTTAGCAGCCTCCATCTTAAAGCGGTTGAGAGCCTCGCGTGCTTCGGGAACCATTACCTGATTATTGTTTCTTGCCATAATATTTTACACTCCTTGATTAAATCGTCATTTTATTTGCGTTTGCAATTATATTATGCTTATCTATGTACGGAGTATGACTGACAAGATTATGAAATTTTTGATGCACATATTGTCCTGCATTTTATTCCGTATTATTTGTTTTTCGTTTTCTCTGTTTTTTGTATTGAACACCACCAAATCACTGTCAAGTTACGCAACAATATTTTGTAGCAACCAGACAATAACTCATTTATTATTATTTACAGCTACTTCATTGACATAGCAGAAAAATTAGTGTAACATTATGTAGTAAAACGCAATATTTATGTTGCAAACAACGGAGGATAAATCAAATGAATGTTGCACTTATTATTGCCGGCGGAGTCGGCGCAAGAATGAAAATGGATACCCCCAAGCAGTTTATATCTGTAAAAGGTAAGCCTATCATCGTATATACCCTTGAAGCTTTCCAGAAAAACGAAAGCATAGATGCTATTGCTGTTGTTTGTCTTGAAGGCTGGGAAGACATTCTCATGACCTATGCAAATAAATATGGTATCGATAAGCTGAAATGGATCACCAAGGGCGGCGATTCCGGTTTCCATTCTCTGAGAAACGGTATGCTTCTCCTCAAGGAAAACTGTGATCCCAATGACGTCATCGTAATCCACGATGCAGTGCGTCCTCTTGTTACTGATGACATTATCAACGCAAACATTGCAGGCGTCGTCCAGAATGGTACTGCCATAACCGTTATCCCCACTACCGAAGCTCTGCTTTATTCTGAGGATAGTGAGAAGTCCTCCAAGGTAGTTGACCGCAAGCTCGTATGGCGCACTCAGACTCCTCAGAGTCTCAGACTTTCAAAGTTCATCTGGGCTCACGAGGAAGCTATCGCCAAGGGCTTCACCGATACTGTAGCCACCTGCACCCTGCTTGTAGAGCTTGGCGAGGAAGTACACTTTGTTCTCGGTGACGGAACAAACTTCAAGATCACTTCTAAGGAAGATATCGACCTGCTTGAGGCCTATCTTGATGCAGGCAGCAAACAGTAATATTTTATCAAAGGTGTGAACCGATATGCTTAATGTGCGCAATCCACTGTATCTTGAAGACCTTGAAAAAGCCGCTGCATTTGCCTCTTTGGATTATTCTTCAATACTCATCACCGGTGCCTCAGGGCTTATCGGTTCGTTTATTGTCGATGCTCTGGCACTGAGAAATGAGAAATATGGTGCCAACATCAGGATTTACGCAATGAGCCGCAGACTCGAAAAGCTTCAGGAACGCTTTTCCTACTGCACCGATATTCATAATGTCACTCTCATTGCTCATGATATCTGCAAGCCTCTGGGCGATGAAAAATATGATTTCATCATTCATGCTGCAAGCAATGCAGCCCCCAGAACCTATGCTCTTTATCCTGTTGAAACCATTCAGACAAATATCATGGGCACCACAAATGTACTCAATTATGCCCGTGCTCACAAGGGCACCCGTGTACTGTTTACCTCCACCATGGAGGTCTACGGTTCAATTCCAGATGCCTACAGCTTCTCTGAGGAGCAGTACGGGCTTGTTGATTTCAACCAGATACGCTCCGGATATCCCGAAAGCAAGCGTACATCCGAGCTTCTTTGCAGAAGCTATGCTTCCCAGTACGGTGTTGATGCTGTGATAGCAAGAATGGGCTATATCTACGGTCCTTCCATGACAAAGGAGGACAACAAGGTAATAGCTCAGTTCATAAACAAGGCTATTGCAGGCGAAAACATTGTACTCAAAAGCAAGGGCGAGCAGCTTCGCTCCTATTGCTATATCTCCGATGCCGTTGCAGGTATTTTCTGCATTCTGGCAAAGGGCGAAAGCGGCAGCGCTTATAATGTTGCAAACAGGCTTTCCACCACCACTATCTGCGAAATGGCTCAGCTTGCAGCAGATCAGACAAATACTGAGGTCGTTTTCGACCTTCCCGATGAACTTGAACGCATCGGCTCCTCCAAGCCCCAGAATGCCGTACTTGACGAAAGTGCGCTTATCTCTCTGGGATGGAGTGGTGTTTACAATATGGCAGAAGGCTTTGCCCGTACTGTCAGCATACTTAAAGACTAAGGGTGAGTAATAATGCTTGAAGCACTGAAAAAATCCGTTTGTGAGGCTAATCTTGACCTTGTTGCAAAGGGTGTTGTTATTTACACCTGGGGCAATGTCAGCGGAATCGACAGAGAAAGCGGTCTTGTAGTCATAAAGCCCAGCGGCGTTGACTACGACAATATGAAGCCCGAGGATATGGTAGTCGTAGACCTCGACGGTAATGTTGTTGAGGGCAGTCTCCGTCCTTCCTCTGATACTCCTACCCACCTTGAGATATATAAAAGCTTTCCTTCCGTAGGCGGCGTTACTCATACCCATTCAACCTTTGCCTGCGGCTTTGCTCAGGCAGGTCTTCCAATCCCTGCTCTCGGCACTACCCATGCCGACTATTTCTATGGGGATATTCCCTGCGCCCGTGAGCTGACCGAGGACGAGGTCAACACTGACTACGAGAAAAATACCGGTTTGGTTATTGTCGATGCCCTGAAGGATATCGACCCTATTGCTGTGCCCGGAATCCTCGTTAAAAATCACGGCCCATTCTCCTTCGGAAAGAATGCGGCTGCATCTGTCTATCATGCCGTTGTTCTCGAGCAGGTTGCCAAGATGGCTTATATATCCATGACTCTTAATCCCGACAGCGAGATAAAGCAGTATCTTCTCGACAAGCATTATCTCCGCAAGCACGGAAAAAATGCTTATTACGGACAGGTAAGCTCCGATAAATGATTGCAGGTGGTTTTTTGTTGCACGAACTTATTACCGATGAATATACCGCTTTAGCGGTTGAGTATTCGTCATTTGTAAAAGAAAAAAAGTTAACCAATCCCTATAAAAAGCATTGCTTTGTCATGACTGACGGCAGTGCTGTTTTCGCCTCCGCCCCCCGCGCCTTCTGCGGCGTAAAGCCTAAGCAAGGCACGATGGATACTACAAGCGCAGAGGTTTTGCCGGAGGAAGTATCTTCTTTTTCTACTCCGGGCAAAAAGAAGGATTCTGCACTTTTCGTCGCCTTCGCGGATACTCTGAATGAAAAGTACTCTGACAAAAGCAACGCGGAAGGTTACCTCGAAGCTCTCTGTACCTATATAAACCGCTCGGCAGCATATAAAAATGCTCAGTGTGCGGTATGTATCACGGTTCCCATGCCTCAGAGCCTTGAGGGCGGAATCACAAAACTTGCTGAAAGAGAATATCTTTGCTATCTTGCATCTCATCAGGATAATCCACACGCTGCCTTTGCTCAGGGGATCATCGACCTCTGCCGCAATCTTTGCCGTGAAAAGGGACGAAATATTGTCCTGTATATGTGCGATAATATAATCGCTCCCGATTGTGTTTCAATGTCCTTTGAAGGCATTGACCCTGCAAAAATTGTTGATGAAGCTGTACAAAACGGGGTTGTCTGCATAACCGACTATGATTACAATGCATATTTCGGCTGCACCTATATCCGCGATGTATATTCCTCCATTCTGCACGGAACACGAGTCAGCAGAAACGGTCATATTTACAGCATATCAGCCATGAATGTCTGTGCGGCAGATATGAAAATGGCTCTGGCAAAGGCTTTCCCCGATCGCTTCAGACTGGACTGCCGGCGCAGTTCCATCGAGCACACTTCTCACACAGGTCTTGATCAGCTTAAATACATAAGTATGTATGAGGGCAATATTGCATGGTCTCCGTCTATCACTCTTGATGAGATCATGTATCGTCTCACCTGCATCCGTCTCGATACTGAATATGATATGGGACGTCTTCTTGAAGTCTACAACGGCAGACTGCCCCGAATGAAGGCTGTCAACATTGAAATGCTCAGAACCTTTGATGAGATATGCCGCAAGCACGATATTCAGTATTTTATCGCCGCAGGCACTCTTCTCGGCGCTGTCAGACATCACGATGTTATTCCCTGGGACGATGATTTTGATATCGGTATGCTCCGCGAAGATTATAAAAAGCTTTGTAAAGTTCTTGATTCTGAGCTGCCCGACAAATATATCTTTTCCCACCCCGGCAATGAAAGCGGAAGTAATTACTGGATAGATAAGATCAGAGTTCGCGAAAGCTACTATACAACTCCGTATTTTGCCAATTTCCAGAATCCCGACGGTGTATTCATCGACATTTTTATTTATGATATTACATCAAATAAAAAGCTTTGGCAGAAGTTCCATATCATGGCTGTTCAGGCGTATTGCCTAATGATAAGCACCAAGTGGACAAACGGTCCTCGCCCCGGCAGATATGGCAAGATTTCCAAAATTCTTTATCCCTTCTTAAAGCTTGTTCCCATGAAACTGCTTCTGAAGCTGCTCAACGGAACTGCAGGCAAATATCGCCGCACCAAAAAATCAAAGTATGTTATAGACACAGTCGGTCTCAATATCAACAAGGGCGCACTTCCTCTTGAGTGCGTGGATGAAGTCATTTACACCGATTTTCTCGGCGTTCAGCTTCCCATCCCGAAGAATTACGAAAAATACCTCACCCATTTCTACGGAAAGAATCATATGTCTCTCCCTCCTGTGTCCTCAAGAATTTCGGGGCACAACTTCAGGCGGCTTGATTTCGGTGAGTACCTCTATTCAGACGAATACAAAGGTCTTATTCCGAAGATCGATCTTCGTGGTGAGCTTTACGAGATCCCGATAAAAAAATAGAATTGCGTGCTATGTCGGGCAGTCTTAATTATATAGCTATCCGACATTTCATTTTTCAGGAGGTTTTGTCATGTCAGAAAATACAGTCAAAAGAAACAATCCTCTGTTTCATAAGGGTGAATATACCGACGAAAAAGGTCGTGACTATTTCTTTGACAATGCAAAGTTTCTGCTCATCATGATGGTTGTAATCGGTCATTTTCTTGAGCCTTTGCAGTCTACAATATTTTCTGCATTATACATTGGGCGAGTATTTAACGTTCTTCATATGCCTTGCATGATAATTATTTCAGGCTATTTCTCTAAAAAGTATATAAACAATGGCATAATAAATGTCAATCGTCCTTTTACCTATACTATACTTTTCCTTGTTGCTCAAGCGGCATTCACTGCTTATACCATTATCCTTGGCGGTGTAAAATCTCCGACTGTATTATTACCTAAAACCGGTTTATGGTACTTGCAGTGCCTTATTATCTGGTGCCTGGTTCTTCCTTTGATTGATAGAATCAAGCCAAAGTATGCACTTATCGGCTCAATAGTTTTCGGTCTACTGATTGGTTATGACACCAATGCCGGACATCTTATCTCCATATCTCGCTCAATTACTTACCTGCCATATTTTCTTATAGGCTATTATACCAACAAAGAAACTGTACAAAAACTTTTTACAAATAAGGCAAAAATTATAGCTTCAGTTACTCTCATTATTGGACTTGCTGCATGTTATTTTACTTTGCCTTATGGTTTCGGAACATTGTTTACCGGAAGAATCAATTACTGGAATCTCGGTTTTTTACAAAGTATTCCTATTCCTCTTTGGTGGACTGCCAGACTCTTTGCATATATCTGCTCCTTATTGCTTTGTTTTTCTTTTCTTGTCTTTGTTCCCAGATGTTGGAATATTTTTACGCGTTTTGGATCAAGGACACTTCAGGTATACATTCTGCATCTATACATAACTTATGCATTTTCAAAATATAATAGCTGGTGGGAACCTTTTAATTCCAATGCCGGTGCCTTCATATTGATTGGGATTTCTATTGTCATTACAATAATCCTTTCTCTCAAACTGTTCTCATATCCCTTTATCTGGCTTCAGTCCATAAAAATCAAGCCACTGCTAAAACCAGATAGCCAAACATAGTCCAATACCCAGCCTTGACACGATTTAAGGCTGGGTATATAATTTATTTGTCTCTGTTTTAAACTTTAAATTTTGCTTTATCATACCATTTGCGTTTTCTCCAACTTACTGCTTTATCAACGTTTTTCAGGACTCTTATAAGTCGGGCAGTTTTCCCTGAAAGCTGTCCGGTTTTGTTTCACAAGGAGGAATTAATTATGTCAGCTTCTGCTGTTCAGCAGACAAACCCACTTTTCCGTCGCGGTGAATATAGCGATGAAAAAGGACGCGACTACTTCTTTGACAATGCAAAGTTTCTGCTTATCGTACTTGTAGTTATCGGTCATTTCATTGAGCCAATGATGCCCTATATTCCTGCCGCAAAATATCTCTGGCGCGTTATTAACACTCTTCATATGCCCGGCATGATTTTTATTTCAGGCTATTTTTCAAGGAACTACATCAAAAACGGCTCAATCAATATCCAGCGTATTTTCAACTATACCGTACTGTATCTGAGTGCTCAGATATTGATGTATCTTCCGAAGATTTTTTTCGACTCTGACGATATGTTCAGTATTTTTGAAGCACAGTCGGGACTCTGGTATCTTCAGTGCCTTATTCTCTGGTGCCTGGTGCTCCCTCTGATTGACAGATTAAAGCCTTCGTACATCTTTACTTTTGCTGTTATCTGCGGTCTTCTTATTGGATATGATTACAGAGCAGGACATCTCGTCTCACTCTCACGGGCAATTTCCCATTTCCCCTTCTTCCTTGCAGGTTACTACATCAGGAAGGATACACTGATGAAGGTCTTTAATACCAGAATCAGGATCATTTCTGCGCTCGGCTCCCTCGCAGTGCTTGTCTTCTTCTATTTCCTGCTCCCCTACGATGTTGGTCAGCTTCCGGGTTAAAAAGTAAATTACTGGAGCCTTGTTGCACTTGAAAATGTGCCTGTGTACCTCTGGTGGTGTGCACGCCTTTTCAGCTATATCTGTTCTGTACTTCTGTTTACTGCTTTTATTTCATTTGTTCCCAGATGCTGGTGTATATTCACCCGTTTCGGCTCAAGAACTCTACAGGTTTATATCACCCACCTGTTTATCCATCTTGCAAACCTACAGCTTGGACTGTGGGAGCATCTTAACTCTCTGCCCGGAATGTTCATTATGATCGGCATTGCAATATTAACCGCTGTTATTCTTTCTTTCAGAATTTTCTCCTATCCCTTTGATTTGCTGCAGTCAATTAAAATCAAACCTTTGCTTAAAAACGAGGAGTAATTAATATGATTTATGCAGGTATTCTTGCCGGCGGTGTTGGCAGCAGAATGGGCATTACAGATATGCCCAAACAGTTTCTTTCTGTCGCCGGAAAACCCATTATTATCCATACTATTGTGAAATTCCTTATGTGTGGGCGTTTCGATCATATCTACGTCGCTGTTGTAAAGGACTATGTTTCTCACATGACTGATATCCTCCGCAAAGAGATCGGCGATTCTGACCGAGTTACTGTTATTGAAGGCGGCAGCGATCGCAATGGCAGTATTATAAATGTCATAAACGAAATCAGAAAGAGCGATCCCTCTCCCGACAGTATTCTTGTCACTCATGACGCAGTACGTCCCTTCGTTTCGGCAAGAATCATCGATGAAAATATCGATGCCGCATTTGAATACGGCGCTACCGATACCGTTATCCCTGCAACAGATACCATCATACGTTCTTCCGACGGCATGAAGCTTGATGAAATACCTGTTCGTGATGAGCTTTACAACAGTCAGACTCCCCAATCCTTCCGTATCAGCTTTTTTGAAGAGGATTTCCATGCACTGAGTGACGAACAGAAAAAAACACTCACCGACGCCTGCAAGATATTTGTTCTGGCAGGCCGTACTGTCAGAATGGTCAAGGGGGATACATACAACATGAAGATAACTACCCCATTTGACCTCCGTCTTGCAGAAGCAATCGTTGCGGAGGAGCTTAGCCATGATTAACAGAGTTTACCGTCTGGTGGCTCCTAAGCAGATACAGGTCAACTTCTGCAATATTGACCTTAACACCACTGATGTTATTGTCAGACCCAGATTCCTTTCTATCTGCGCTGCTGACCAGAGATATTTTCAGGGACTTCGCCCCCTGAGGCATTGAAAAAAAGCTTCCCATGGCTCTTATTCACGAATGTGCAGGTGTTGTTGTCCATGATGCAAGCGGAGTTTACAAGCCCGGGCAGAAGGTTCTTATGGTTCCAAATCAGCCCTTTGCTCCTCCCGGAATTATCCGTGACAACTATGCCTCGACTTCAAAATTCCGTGCCAGCGGTTACGATGGCTTCATGCAGAAGTATGTGTCAATCGTTCACGATTGTGTTGTTCCTTACGAAAATATCGATGATTCCATTGCTTCAATATGTGAGCTGATAAGCGTTTCCATGCACGCTGTGACTACCTTCATGCAGACTGCTCACAGCATACGCGACAATGTTGCTGTTTTCGGAGACGGAAATCTCGGTTATATCACGGCACTGCTTATAAAGACTCTTATGCCTGAAGTAAAGCTTCATGTTATGGGGATCGTGGACGAAAAGCTGTCTCTCTTTTCTTTTGCCGATGAGATCTATCATTCTGACAAACTGCCCGAGGGCCTGCGTGTTGACCACGCTTTTGAATGCGTTGGCGGTCAGGCTTCAGGCACAATAATAAATTCTATCATTGATATCATCAATCCTCAGGGCACCGTAATGCTTCTCGGCGTTTCCGAGCAGCCTGTCCCCGTAAACACCCGTATGGTGCTTGAGAGAGGTCTTACTCTTATCGGACGCAGCCGCTCGACCACCAAGGATTTTGAAGATACCCGTGATTTGCTTGAAAGTCACCCCGATATGCAGAGCAGATTGCGCCGCATCGTTCGTGACACAATCCCTGTTCACACCATCGAAGATATGAACGATGCCTTCAATACCGATTTTTCCAATCCATATAAAACAGTCATGCAATGGCTTATATAAAAAATACCTCCTGCGGAATATCCGCAGGAGGTATTCTCATTATACCCTGTAATTACAGAACAGAAAGAACGTACTTGAGGATAAAGAGTGCAACGATAACGTACATAAGGGGATGGATCTCCTTAAACTTACGGGTTGCAAGCTTTACGATAACATAAGAAATGAAACCGAATGCGATACCGTCTGTGATGGAATAGAACAGAGGCATACCGATAACGGTCATGAAGCAGGGGATTGCAACGTCAAGATCCTTCCACTCGATGTCCTTAAGAGAACCTGCCATCATAACACCAACCATTACGAGAACGGGTGCTGTTGCTGCAGAAGGAACAAAGCCGAGGATGGGAGATGCAAAGATTGCAAGTGCAAAGCAGAGACCTGTTACAGTAGAGGTAAGACCGGTCTTGCCGCCTGCAGCGATACCTGCGGTGGACTCAACATAGGTGGTAACAGTGGAGGTACCCATTGCTGCACCTGCGCTGGTTGCGATAGCGTCTGCGAGCATTGCGCGCTCTACCTTGGGAAGGTTGCCGTTCTCATCGAGATAGCCAGCCTTGTCTGCTGCGCCGATAAGAGTACCGATGGTATCAAACATATCGACAAGAAGAAGAGTGATAATAACAGATGCAAGAGATGCGATAGGAGCTGCGAGAAGCTCTTCAAAGCCGCCCTTGAATGCTGCGCCCATGAGGCTGAAGTCAAGATCGGGAACCCATGTGGTAGGAAGGGTGATGCCCATATCAACACCGAATACAAACTGTACGAAGCAGCCTACAGCGGAAGTGCCGATGATGGAAAGAATAAGTGCGCCCTTGATCTTGAGTGCAAGAAGGACGATAACGAGGATCAGTCCGAACACTGCAAGAAGAGTGGTGGGAACTGCAAAGGATCCAAGTCCGATAACAGTGCCGTTTGTATTTGAAAGAAGACCTGCGTTGTTAAGGCCGAGAAGTGCGATAAAGAGACCGATACCGCAGGAGATCGCCTTCTTCATGCTGAGGGGGATAGCATTTACAATTGCCTTTCTGGCACCGGTAACTGTAAGAACGATGAACAGAATACCGGAAAGAAATACTGCTGCGAGTGCAGCATTGTAGGAAAGTCCGAGAGTACCGCAAAGAGTATAGGCGAATACTGCGTTAAGTCCCATGCCGGGAGCCTGTGCAAGAGGATAGTTAGTGAGCCAACCGATGAGCCATGTGCCGAGAGCTGCAGAAAGACAGGTTGCGATCATTACACCTGCTGTAGGCATATTTGCGTCGGTTCCTGTGCCAAGCATTCCGGGGTTTACAAAGATGATGTACGCCATTGCAAAGAATGTGGTCAGGCCTGCCACAACTTCGGTCTTGAAGTTTGTGCCGTTTTCTTTGAGCTTGAATAGTTTGTTCATTTTTTCCTCTCCTATATTTTTATTATCAAGCATATCTGCTCGGATATGCTTAATTCCATAATTAACCTCTGTTTCCGTACATCTGCTGATAGTAGTTCTGATACTCACCTGAGATAATGGTTTCCCACCACTCACGGTTTTCAAGATACCAATTTATCGTCTTCTTGATGCCGTCGGCAAACATGGTTTCAGGCAGCCAGCCAAGCTCCGAATGAATCTTGGTAGGGTCGATCGCATAGCGCATATCGTGACCCTTTCTGTCTGCTACATAGGTGATAAGGTCTTCGCTCTTTCCGAGCTCCTTGCAGATTATCTTGACGATGTCTATATTCTTCATCTCGTTATGTCCGCCGATGTTATAAACCTCGCCTACTCTGCCCTTGTGGATAATAAGATCGATAGCCTTGCAGTGGTCCTCGACATAGAGCCAGTCACGGACATTGAGTCCCTCACCGTAGACGGGCAGGGGCTTTTCAGCAAGAGCATTTGCTATCATAAGAGGAATCAGCTTCTCGGGGAAGTGATAGGGTCCGTAGTTATTGGAGCAGCGGGAAATGGTCACAGGCAGGCCGTAGGTGCGGTGATATGCCTGGACAAGCAGGTCTGCTGCAGCCTTTGATGAGCTGTAGGGGGAGCTTGTGTGAATGGGGGTTTCCTCGGTGAAGAAAAGGTCGGGTCTGTCAAGAGGCAGGTCGCCGTAAACCTCATCGATTGAAACCTGATGATAACGGGTAATTCCGTACTTGCGGCAGGCATCCATAAGAGTCTGGGTGCCCATAATGTTTGTCTCAAGAAAAACACCGGGGTTTTCGATTGAGCGGTCAACATGGCTCTCTGCTGCAAAGTTTACAACCATGTCGGGCTTTTCTTCCTCAAACAGCTTATAGACTGCTTCTCTGTCGCAGATGTCAGCCTTCACAAAACGGAAATTGGGATTTTCCATAACAGATGCAAGGGTGGAAAGGTTGCCTGCATATGTAAGCTTGTCAAGGCAGATTATGCGATAGTCGGGATATTTACCCAGCATATGGAATATAAAGTTGGAGCCTATAAATCCGGCACCGCCTGTTACAATAATAGTCATATATTTTCTCCTCAGTGATGTATTTTATCCTCGGCAACGATGCGCAGATGCTCGCCGTAGGGGGATTTTCCGTAGGCTTCTGCAGATTTCAGAAGCTCTTCCTTGGTTATCCAGCCCTCGTAATATGCAATTTCCTCAGGTGCGGAAATTACAACGCCCTGTCTGTTCTGCACTGTCTGCACAAAGGTAGATGCCTCCATAAGGCTGTCCATTGTACCTGTGTCGAGCCATGCAAAGCCTCTTCCCAGAATCTGGACCTTAAGGCTTTCATCCTCAAGATAAAGGCGGTTGAGATCGGTTATCTCAAGCTCGTTTCTCCATGAGGGCTTTACCTTCTTTGCCATTTCAACAACACGGTTATCGTAGAAATAAAGACCTGTGATGCAGTAGTTGGACTTGGGCTCCTTGGGCTTTTCCTCAACGGAAAGAACCTTTCCGTCCTTATCAAACTCGACAACGCCGAATCTTTCGGGGTCCTTTACGTAATAACCGAAAATGGTTGCCTTGCCTTCCTCGGCATTCTTTACAGCCTGCTTCAAGTTTCTGCTGAACCAGCCGCCGTAGAAGATGTTGTCGCCGAGAATCATGGCACACTTGTCATCGCCGATGAATTCCTCACCGATGAGAAATGCCTGGGCAAGTCCGTCGGGTGAAGGCTGAACAGCATAGGACAGCTTGATGCCAAACTGGCTGCCGTCGCCCAGAAGCTGTTCGAATCTGGGTGTGTCGGTGGGTGTGGAGATAATCAGAATATCCTTTATTCCTGCCAGCATGAGTGTTGACAGAGGATAATAGATCATGGGCTTATCATAGATGGGAAGCAGCTGTTTTGATGTGACCTTGGTCAGAGGGTAAAGTCTGGTACCGGAACCGCCGGCTAAGATTATACCTTTCATGTTGTTTCCACCTTTTTATTTATTGAGAATTGCATCGCATATTCTGTCAACATCGGATACTGACAGACCTGCGTACAGCGGCAGGCACAGCACCTGCTCACTGAGACGCTTTGCGACGGGGGTTTCATCGGGATTATATTTTCCGTTATAGCAGCCGAAGCTGTTTGTTAGTGGATAGAAATATTTTCTTGCGTTTATATCATTTGCGTTGAGTCTGTCGGAAACCTGATCTCTTGTTTCCCCGAAAACATCGGGATCAAAGAACACGGGGAAATATGCATAGTTGGGTGTCACGCCCTCCTGCACGGGGTTAAACTGCAGACCGGGAGTTCCCGAAAGGCGCTCCATATAGCGGTCAACTGCGATTTTTCTCTTTGCGATCTCCTCATCAACATGACGAAGGTTGCAAAGTCCCATTGCTGCGCAGAACTCGTTCATCTTCGCGTTTGTGCCAATGCTGTCAACACTTTCGGGTCCACTGATGCCGAAGTTCTTGAGTCGGATTATCTCACTGCCGAATTCCTCATCAGCAAAGCACAAAGCACCGCCTTCAACGGAATTGAACACCTTTGTTGCGTGAAGACTGAAGCAGGAAACATCACCAAAAGAGCCTATTCCTCTGCACTTGACCCTTACTCCGAAGGTGTGGGCTGCGTCGTAAATAACTTTCAGATTGTGCTTCTTTGCTATTCTCTCTATTTCCTCAACATCGCACACATTGCCGTATACATGGACAGGTGCGATTGCGCAGGTTTTTTCAGTTATAAGACTTTCTATCCTTGTGACATCCATTGTAAATGTCACGGGATCAACATCGCAGAATACGGGCTCAAGTCCGTTTCTGACAAGTGCCTGAGTGGTGGATGCGAATGTGAAGGGAGTTGTTATTACCTCTCCCTTAAGTCCCAGTGCCTGAAATGCAAGCTCCAGAGCCATGTGACCGTTTGTTACAAGGTCAACTTTTTCGACACCCAGATAGCTTTCAAGCTCTGCCTGAAGCTTCTGATGCTTGGGTCCCATGTTGGTCAGCCAGCGGCTGTCCCATATATCCTTTATCTCCTCTGCATACTCTTCAAAATCGGGCATTGAAGAGCGTGTGACGAGGATTTTTTCTGCCATACCGATACCTTCTCTTTTTATAAAAACACTTTAAACGTTAGTACCGCGAAAATTCTCGGGCACAATAATCGCTTATCCAGTATATCATGTATTTTAGACATATTCAATGGTTTAAAATGATAAAAATAATTATTTGTGACGAACAATTATTAAAATAGACTAAATAAAATTTTTATGATATATTGATTGAGGTCATAAATATATAAAATGAGGTCATTTTCTATGATAAGTTTGCTTCTTCCCATAATTTATATATCATTTATCAGCCTCGGTCTGCCCGATTCCATGCTTGGCGCCGCATGGCCAAGTATGTATGAATCCTTCGGTGCAAGAATATCCGATGCAGGCATAGTCTCCATGCTCATTGCGTTCTGCACAGTCATATCAAGCCTTATGTGCGACAAGCTTATCCGCAGGTTCGGCACGGGCGGTCTCACTGCGCTGAGCGTTGGTATGACTGCCGCGGCACTTGTCGGTTTTTCTTTTTCTTCAAGCATTCTCGAGCTATGCCTCTGGGGCATTCCCTACGGTCTCGGCGCCGGCTCTGTTGATGCCGCTCTCAATAATTACGTCGCGATCCACTACAAGGCAAAGCACATGAGCTGGCTCCACTGCTTCTGGGGGCTTGGCGCTTCTCTCGGTCCTTACATCATGGGAATGTGCCTTACAAATAACCTCGGATGGCGAAGCGGCTACCGTATTGTATTCATAATTCAGGTATGCCTCACCGCTGTACTCATTTTTTCTGTTCCTCTCTGGAAGAAGAACATATCTGACCCTTCTGCAGACAAGCAGGAAAACAAATCAGTAAAGATCTCAGAAGCACTGAGGCTTCCGGGTGCATCGTTCCCTCTCCTTGCCTTCTTCTGCTACTGTTCCCTTGAACAGCTTGTAGGCTTATGGGGTGCGAGCTTCATGATCTTCGGCAAGGATATAAGCGAGGACACTGCCGCAATTCTTATTGCCGTTTATTACGGCGGTATTACAATCGGCAGAATCTTCAGCGGTTTCCTTACTGCTAAGCTTTCAGATAAACAGCTTATTTTCTACGGCGAAATAATTATCCTTGCAGGCATTGCACTCCTTGCTTTTGCCCCAAATACAATTATTCTGTGCATCGGCTTCGCTCTTGTAGGTCTTGGCTGTGCACCGATCTACCCCAGCATAATGCATCAGACTCCTTTCCGTTTCGGCGAGAACGCTTCTCAGGTCATGATATCTCTGCAAATGGCTTCTGCGTACGTCGGCACCACTGTCTCCCCTGCGCTCACCGGTTTCCTTATGGAAAAAATACACGTTTATATTTTCCCTGTGCTTTCTCTCGTCTTTGCTCTTATCATGATGCTCATGACAGCACTTGCAAATGCATCTGACCGCAAGAAAGGCACAATCTAATGTACTATCATTGACGCATTAAGCCCTATCGCCATAAATATTATTGTTGCAAAACAAACAAACGTGCGATATAATACCTTCGTAAGATCTTTACGGAGGTATTATTTATGTCACGGATACTGGAGGGACTGAACCGTCAGCAGCTCGAGGCTGTAACCACTACCGAAGGGTATGTGCGCATTATTGCAGGGGCTGGCTCGGGCAAGACCAGAACTCTTACAAGACGTTTTGCATATATTGCTGATGAACTTGGAATTTCAACTGCAAATATTCTTTGTCTCACCTTTACAAACAAAGCCGCCGCAGAGATGAAAAAGCGCATACGTCAGATGATCGGCGACAGCGATACAGGTCTTATCGGTACTTTTCACAGCTTCTGCAGAAGATTGCTGTCTGAGGATATTCATACCATAGGTTATCCTGCAAATTTCATGGTCATGGACAGAGAAGATCAGAAAATAATGCTCCGTCAGGTTATGGACGATATGAAGCTTTCGCTTCAGGACCATAAAATAAGCAAAATCGTAAATGAAATAATCGGACCCAAAAAAGGAGCTTCCCTCGATTATGTAGCTCTTCTCGCAAACACCGATGGCTCCGCCCTGCAGCATGCAATCGACTCTGCCTGCAGTGAAAGAGATGAGATTTTTTACCGCTATCTTCTGGAGCAGAGAAAATGCTTTGCCCTCGATTTCGATGATCTCATTTATTTTTCTCTTTACATTCTCGGTATCTCATGGGATATCTGTGACAAATGGCAGAGGCGTCTCCAATATATAATGGTCGATGAGTTTCAGGATGTTGACGATGCGGAATACGCTCTTGTAAAAAGGCTTTCCGCTCACCACAAAAACCTTTTTATCGTCGGCGATCCCGACCAGACCATATACACATGGCGAGGTGCCAACGTTGCAAACATAATGGATTTTGACAAGGTATTCCCAAACGTCACTACAATTATGCTTACAACAAACTACCGCTCATCGCCGCAGATAGTTGCCGCCTCCAATTCTCTTATTGCCAAAAACCGCTACCGTATGGACAAGGAGCTTACCGCTGTCCGTCCTACCGGCGCCATTGCCGTATTCAACCATACAGGCAGTGAACGCGATGAGGCTGAATTTATCGCAAATGAAATATCAAGACATATTGAAAGCGGTATATCTCCTCACAATATCGCTGTCCTCTACAGGGCTCACTATCTCTCCCGTGAAATCGAGGAACAGCTTATCAGAAAGGATATCAGATACCGCATATACGGTGGTGTGGGCTTCTATGAGCGCATGGAGATAAAGGACGTGCTTTCCTATCTGCGCATGATATGCACAGGAGACGACCTTTCTTTTGCCAGAATAATCAACACCCCTCGCAGAGGCATTTCAAAAACAAAGCTCGGTCAGCTTCGGGAATATGCTCAGTTGAATAATATTTCTCTGTTCGATGCCCTTTGCAGGTGTGTTAAAGAAGGCTCGCCGATAGTCGCGAAAACAAAGGCGGTAAAATTTATAGAGCTTATAAACACCCTTCGCACAGGATATGAGGAGCGTTCCATATCCGCTCTTCTTGAGGATGTCCTTTCTCTCAGCGGATATGAACAGATGCTCCGAACCGACGGTGACAGCGAAAGACTTGACAACCTCTCCGAGCTCAAGCAGGCTATAGCTCAGTACGAACGTGATGAGGGTGAGCTCATGAGTCTTTATGACTATCTCTCCCATGTCACTCTGCTGACAACAGGCGACGATCCCGATTCCACCGAGGCTGTACGTCTTATGACTATTCATGCTGCAAAGGGTCTTGAATTCCCCGTTGTTTTTGTCTGCGGACTTTCGGAAGGTGTATTCCCCACCCGAAAAACAAACACCAGAGACAAGATGGAAGAAGAACGCAGGCTTGCCTATGTTGCCATGACAAGAGCCGAAAGCGTACTGTATCTCACCGATTCCGAGGGTATGGGGCTGGATTCGAATATGAAATATCCCTCCAGATTTATTTTCGACATTGAACGCGACCTGCTTCAGTACACGGTCGAGCTCAGCACTGAGCTTATCGAAACCGCCAAAACTCATATTTCCGTCGATGAGCGCAAGCTTGACATAAAACTTCTGCCGTCGGGTTCCGTTATCAATCACCCCACTCTCGGAAAGGGCAGGATAATTGCCGCAGACCCCGGCAATTCATGCTATATTGTGCGATTTGATTCCGGTATAGAAAGAAACATAAGCTTTACAGCAGGATTCCTGAATAAACAGTAAAAACAAAGCTGCGAATATTCGCAGCTTTGTTTTTTGCAAAATGAAAAATATCATATTCCTTGATTGTATTATCAGTAAACAGTTATCTTTCCATTTTACTTTGTTTCCAAATTATTATGCTCTATTTTTTGCTCCTATGCGCTTTTCTTTTTGTTTATATGACATAATATATGTGAACAATCTCATAATCTGTTTACTATCTGTATTTTTTATGATATACTGTTTATTCGGAAGAACAGAACATTTTCTGTTTTCTCCCCCTATACAACCAATTTTCCGAAAGGTCGTGAGCCTTTGAATTCAAATAATACAACGGGTAGCAATAATCCCGTAAAAATTACCGTAACAAGAAAAAAGGGCGGTACTGTCAAAAGCGTTACCGCCACACCGAAAAGTACACCCGAAATCAGTGCTGATTCAGCGGAACCCAAGGTCATTGCCGCTGCTCCCGAAACCGTCAAAGAGCCCGAAATAATCGGTATGCGCAGACACGCTGAGCCTGTCGCTCCAAAAGCAGAACCCTCTGCTGTCGCTGCTGAGGCTTATGATGACGGCTTTGACGATGATTACTATGAGTATGAGGATCCCATCCCCGTCGCCGCAGAAAAAAAAGCCGCTTCTACAGGCGATGCAGGTGAATCCACCACCCCTTCAGAAATGCTCAGAAATGTCAGCATAAGCAGAGCGGTTGACGGTGCAGGCAATGCAATGCTTACAGTTCCTGCCGGTTTTGTCAGTACAGCAAAAAGCATAGGTCTCGGTATGGAAAACTATCTCAGGATCGCACCTTCTGCTATTTCTGAATATGTGAAAGCCATCCCCTCTCTTACAAGGAACTTTTTTACCCGCCATGATCCTGTCCGTTGGGCAAAGACCCGCACTCCCATGCAGTGGGTAAAAACAGGTGCAGTTGTTCTCGGTGTTGTCCTTGTGATAGCACTCTGTACCGTTCTTGTCTTTATGGACTCTATGCTCGATAAGATTAATTATGTTTCCGCTGACCATTACGGATATATATCTCAGTCTGAGGCTGATGCATGGATCTCGATGATGGAAAGCGATTCGGACGTTTCTCTTTCTGACCTCAGCAGCAACTCAGACCTTGATGAGGAGGAAATTGCTGTTCTGGAGCTTTCTCTTGATAAATTCACCGAGGATATGTTTGATGTCGATAAAGACGACGTTGTCAATATTCTTCTCCTCGGTACCGATACACGTTCGGGCAAGTATGTGCGCGACAACTCCGACAGTATGATCCTCATGTCTCTCGACACAAAGCGCAACACCATAAAGCTCACAAGCTTCATGCGCGACTCCTATGTTACCATTCCCGGCTACGGCAAATACCGTCTGAATGCCGCATTTGCTTTCGGCGGTGCCGACCTTCTCTTCAAGACCCTCAAGAAAAACTTTGATGTTGACGTTGACAAGTATGTACGAGTCAACTTCCAGGCATTCAAGAAGGTCGTTGACGCTGTAGGCGGCGTAGAAATGTACGTCACCAAGGCAGAGGCAAAGTATATGTGTTCCCACAGGGATTACGGACGGTTCCCGCGCTACAAGGCAGGTGCAGGCACCTATATCATGAACGGCTCCGAGGCGCTCAATTACGCTCGCTGCCGTAAAGTAGACAGCGACTTTGGGCGAACCGACCGTCAGAGAAAGGTCCTTATTGCTATTGCAGATAAGCTCAAGGGTTCCGATGTTTCTACAATTTACGACCTCATGAATGAGGTTCTTCCCATGGTTGAAACTAACCTCACCAAGGATGAAATATATGCCCTTATCCCACCTGCACTCGGAAGTATTTCCAAGGAGATAGAGACTCTGAATATCCCCTGCAAGGGCAGCTGGAAGTACTATAACGCAAACGGTGCTTCGGTTATCTCTCTTGACTTCAAGGTGAATAAGAAAGCTATCAGAGCTCACATTTACAGTACCACAAAGCTTGATATTGAAGAAAAAGTATGGCAGAACACCTATTTTGAGACAGGCAGCGGCAGCACTACTACCACTACCACCAAGCCCTCCGAAACCACTTCGGATCTTAGCACTGAAACCTCGACGGAGAGTACACTCCCCACCGATCCTACTTCTTCGTCAGAGTCATCTTCCACCTCCTCTTCTTCAACCTCAAGCTCAACCACCTCTTCGACTCAGTCAACAGAAAGCACAAATTCCACTGAGTCTACGAAGAGTACCAGTGAGTCCACCAGTACAGAGTCTACTACCACCAGCACAGAGTCAACCACTACCACCGAAAAAACCACAACCTCGACTACCACTACCACCACAACAACCACTACAACAACTACAAAGGCAACAACCACCACAACCGCTGCACCGCCTCCCCCTCCCCCTGCTTCTGAGGAAGGCAACAGCGAAGGCTAAAAGTACACATCATGAAAAAGAGCGCATCCGTCTGATGCGCTCTTTTTGTGTATTTGCCATAACACCTGATTTTTTCAAAAAAATAAATTATTTTTTTGAAAAAAGGCTTGCATTTTTAGCGTCGGCTTGTTATAATAGCCAAGCAAGTTCACGAGACCGCTTGCAATCGACATGGAGATGTCGCCTAGTTGGTCGAGGGCGCACGACTGGAAATCGTGTAACCGTTAAAAGCGGTTCGAGAGTTCGAATCTCTCCATCTCCGCCAAAAATTAACCGTCATTCTGATACAACGGAATGGCGGTTATTTTATACCCAAAATCAGTATTTTTCTAACTTATGAATGGGATAAGCAACGATTCATCATCCAATTAGGTGTCCTTCAAATCGTTGAAAGATAGCAAATCGTTAAATCATAGGCATAATCGTTGATTTACAGAGGTAATCGTTGAATTGTAGCCGATAATCGTTAAAATGTTGAAAAGTACATATTTGTATGGTATGCTTTAATTATAAATTAAGTAGGAGGTTATCTGCAATGAAACGCCTATTCTGCTTGCTTCTAACTGGAATTGTATTGATTTCTTTGGCGGCTTGTCAAACAAACACCGACAATTCAGATAAAAACGGAAACAATGTCGACAATATGACTACATCATGCACTAAAGATTCCGTAGATGAATTTATGTCCATTATTGGCGAGGTGGAACTGGATGGCTTATCTACTGGGATGAAACTTGATGAGGAGCATTGTTACAATGTTACCCCGCTTTCTGTTGCCATCCAGACAGATATCAAGATTTTTAAGTTCAGTGATTCCTGTGTCTCACTCGCACTAATTGATGGTGAGGTATATTCCATTTGCGAATCTTTTGGCGGCTTCGGATTTGTAAATGCCGTGCCCTGGGATTATGATGGAGATGGAAATCTGGATTTGTTGATTGCTTCTTCATGGGGTTCAGGATTACACCGTTCTATAATATCCGTTTTTAATACAACCACAAAGGAATCCATTGTTGTTTATGATACTTCAACTACCGACAATCCTTCAGTAGATTTGTTTGTAGCGGCTGCTTCGCCCTCGTTTTCGTCAAAAGATCCCCAAGACCTTCCCGTTTATTATCAAGTCTACACTGCAAATATAGAAATCAACGACAATAACCTTGCGGATTTGTCTTATACTGCAACGGGTGTTATTGGCTCAGTAGTTGTCGAAAATGGAGCACCAATTTTTAAGCCGATGGGGATTTAAGTGCGTTGCACCCCCTTGACCTGAAAATGCACCCCCTTACCTCAAAAGGGGGTGCATTTGTATTAAAATTAGGGTTAGTCTTCAGAAAAAACGACAGGTTAAAAGCCTGTCGTTTTTTGTTTTATCTGTATGTGCGCAAAGACTGTTTATTAAATATCAATAAACAATTATCGAAGAACAATAAATTCAGCTTGACAACCACCAATCTTCATGCTACATTCATTCCACAAAGCAAAAGATGTGAAGGATTATAAATGAAAAAATATATCTATGTCATAGCTGCACTTATTCTGTTTTTCTGTCTGTCGGGCTGGAGCTGTTATCATTTAACCGATCCTGTTCTCGCTTCTCTGCCCAAGTACGAAAACCGTGAATTCTATACCTCAGGTGGTTTTCAGGATTTTACCGATTACGCAAAGTACACCTATAAATCGGTAACTGCAAAGAGACTTTCCGCTTCATGGTACTTTGATGAAGTTACCGAGAATGATACCAAAGAAATATTGTCGTATATAAATAACTTTGAAAAGTTTGTACATGAAGATGAGGGAATCGAAGAATACTATGACTTTAACAAGAGTATTATCTCCGCAGGTGATTACTTCTATATCAAGAATAAAGTAGGCGAGTCCGTAGGATCAATAACATACGAAAAGTTTGATTGGTATAACCTTTACTACTTTGATATAGAAGGACAAATTCTATACTATTTTCATAACGATATTTGATCTGACATTACATAAAAAGGAGTATTGTTTATGAGAAAGGCAATCAATATTCTTATAGTCCTGTCTTTCTTATTATTCTCTGTCTCATGCGTCACTCAGAAAAACATCACAGGTGATATTAATGATTACAGCAATTACCTTGAAAAAGTATATTTGTCAGAACAATATATGCCTAAAACCAATGAGTTGGGAAAATATTCTGATGTCACCATTACATACAGATCCGAATTTGAGGTAATGTTTGAAACTAATACGGCAGGCTTGTATCTGTCCTATGACGAAGCAAATTATGAAAAGCAGAAAAACTGTATTATATCCAATTATAAGTTTTTCTCTCCTGATGATGACGACCTTAAATCTGACTGCGATGCAGCTGTCTGCGGTTACGATATTCATCTGGTCAGAGCAGATTACAAATATGAAACATATAAAACAGGGTTGCTTATCGGCACTAACGATGAAAACCGCAGAATCTGTTACTTATTTTACACCGATACCGAGCTTGATATTTTAGATGATCTGGATTCATTTATAGAAGATTACTTTTATATTCCATAAGATAAAACACAGCCCCACTCAGTTTATGAGTGGGGCTGTGTTGGCTCTCTGTGTGCAATCAATCATCATCTTCAATAACCTCGGACAGCTCTGTAAAACATGATCTGTCCTTTGCCATTCTGCGCAGATAATCGTGTCCTCCATCTACGGCGCAGGCTCCGCAGCTGCACTTTACAAAGTCATGACAATGCTTTGATTCGATCTCATCTCCGCATATATTGCATCTTACGGCATTTCGTATAATCTTCATTCCATATCCCCCTTTTATTCTATGATTATATTCTATCACCGATAACGAATATTCGCAAGTCTGCTTCGTTACCGGTTTTTGTAGAAATGTTCATATGTATGGTGTATAATGGTTAATAACGATTCGAGGTGCGGACAGTGTCTATAGTTTTATTCAGCAAGGAACTAAAATTCAATCAGGATATTGATTCTCTGCATCGGAGGCTTTCTGACAGACTTAAAGAAAAAAGCCGAGAGCATACGAGCACGCACACAGGGATACTCGGCAAGGTATCGGGCAATAAAATCCGTATTTTTTACCGATATAAAAAGCTCGAGGATAATGATATTTCGCTTATCCCCGGAAAACTCCCCGATCTAACTGTGCATCATAAGTATGCAAAGGTATCTCTGACTCCCATCAGTGATTCTTCCACAAGGCTTACGATAAACTTTGTTGATGATTCAAAGCTTTTCATACAGCTTGCCTTATTTGTGTTTTTTCCTCTGTTTGTGCTTTTATCCGCTTTTCTATCCTTCTCCGCTGTCGGTGATGGTATTTCAAATACTGCCGCAGGTATTATTTCTCTTTTCTTTGCTGCTTTATGGCTGTTTATTGCTTTCTCCTATGTTAGAAGTGTTAAAGAAGAAAGTGATGAGACATTTCCTTTGCTTGAAAAGGAAATTGATAACTTGCTGAATAATCTGTAATCATAAGGAGGCATCTGCAATGCTTTACGATCAGTTATTACATCATCAGGTTGATATCAATAAATTGAAGTCACTGCCCGAAGATTCAAAAGAATACAGGAAAGCTTTCTCCGATTTACGACTTTCACTTGGTCGTTATGCAATTCAGGATTTCAGAAACGCAAAAAATGGAGATTCTCTGTATTTCTATAAAAAAGAGTACTATCTGCGTTTGGTTATCTCCTTTGTATTACTGTTTTTTGCTTTTCTGATTTTCGCATTTATAATTATATTTTTTGGAGATAAAGACACCTCCACAAACGAAAATATTTTAATCTGCGTTTTGCTTGCGGTTTCTCTGATTCTTTCCTTTGTCGCCCTTGGTATCGCACTTACTATCCAAACACCTACAGACGAATATCTTCATTCTGCTATAAACAGATTTCTCGCTGAAAACAGCAACAGTGAAAGCGCCGAAAACATTTGATAATTATTACCACAGGAGGCAAAATCCATGTTTCCTTTTACAATAAGAGAATGTACATTATCCGATGCGGAAGCTATATCGCGGCTTAATCGTGACGAGATGGGATATGACTTCAGCGTTGAGCAGACAGAAGAAAAGCTGCTCTTACTTTTACATTCAGGCAAGGATAAAATATTTGTCGCTGAAACAAACGGCAATGTCATCGGGTATATTCACGCAAATGACTATGACCTTATCTATGCCCCTCACATGAAGAATATCATGGGCATTGCTGTAGCCTCCGATTACAGGCAGTGCGGTGTGGGGCGCGCGCTTCTTAAGAAGGTCGAAGAGTGGGCTGCCGCTGCAGGTGCCGATAGTATACGTCTGGTTTCAGGTGCCGAGAGAACAGAGGCTCATGAATTTTATAAAAGATGCGGATATGTTCAAAACAAGCAACAGCTGAATTTCAGGAAAAAGCTGTAAAATTATAACCCCGATGCAATGCATCGGGGTTTTGGAGAAGCTTAGTAGTTATTCTTCTTGTTCTGCTCGCTTCTGTTCTGGCTGTTGTTATTCTGCTGGTTCTGATTGTTGTTCTGGCTGTTATTCTGGCTGTTGTTATTCTGCTGGTTGTTCTTCTGGTTGGACATGAAGGACACCCCCTTTCAGTGCTATTATTGCACTGAACGATATCTAATATTCAAAAAGTGTGGTTTTAAAAAGTGCATCTCCCTGTTGATTTTAAAAACAGAATGAAAAGTCTCCTTGGCAATGAATATGACATTTTCGCCGCTCAATACGAGCTTCCCCATTCAAGAGGTCTTCGTGTAAACACTCTTAAAATGGCTATTGAAAAGGCTCATTCGATCGGCTTTGAGCTTGAAGCCGTTCCTTTTGCAAAAGAAGGCTTCAGGGTTCTGTCCGATGAAAAATCAGGCTCTTCCCCCTATCATCATGCAGGTGCTTTCTACTCTCAGGAGCCCAGTGCCATGAGTGCCGTCACTGCTCTTGATCCTCAGAGGGGCGAATATATTTTGGATATGTGTGCCGCCCCCGGAGGCAAGTCCACTCAGATAGCCGCTCGGCTCCAAGGCGAAGGCTGTCTTTGGAGCAATGAATATGTTCGCAGCAGGGCAAATGTCCTGATTTCCAATATCGAAAGATGCGGCATTCGAAATGCTGTTGTTTCGTCCATGCGCCCTGATGCGCTGGCAGCAAGGACAGGCGCGGTCTTTGATCGTGTTCTGGTTGATGCTCCATGCTCCGGCGAGGGAATGTTCAGAAAAGAGGAGAATGCTGTCCGTGATTGGTCACCTGAGAATGTCTCCGCCTGTGCGGTAAGGCAGGCAGAGATCCTCGATTCTGCCGCGGAATGCCTCAAGGACGGCGGTGTACTGGTTTATTCCACCTGTACTTTTGCCCCTGAAGAGGACGAGCTGAATATCATTGCTTTTCTTGACCGTCACCCTGAGTTTTCCCTTGAGGAAATACCCGACCAATTTGGTCGGTGCGGTCTTGACCTGAGTGACAAATACGATCTGTCTCTTACAAGGCGAATATATCCGCAGGACGGCGGCGAAGGGCATTTTGTGGCAAGGCTTCGCAAAAACGGAGAGCTTTCGGAAAACGAGCCTTATACGCCATGCATAAAGGAAACACCGCAGATAAAAATGCTCCGTCAGCTTTATGAGGGTTGTTTTTCCGGTAGTCCTTACGGCACCTTTGCCGTTTACGGTAATTACGGATATCTGCTCCCCTGTAATATGCCTGATATCCCCCTTGACGGTGTTCTTCGGGCAGGTGTTCCTGTTGGTGAAATCAAGAACAATCGCATTGAGCCTGCACACGGTCTGTTTATGGCTGCACGCATGAATGATTGCAGAAGATATATCGATCTCGCTCCCGACAGCCCTGAGCTTTCCGCTTTTCTCCACGGTGAAGAGATACCCTGCAACGGAGAAAACGGCTTTACTGCCGTCTGCTGTGACGGCATTGTCACGGGCTTTGGCAAGGTCTCGGGCGGCAGACTTAAAAATCGCTATCCTAAAGGATTAAGAACATTGAGATAATAAAAGTGAAGCCTCTCATATGAGAGGCTTCACTTTTATTATGCTCTGTTTTCAAGATTAGGCTGGATAATACTGATGGCAGATGCAGGCAGTGCCGTCTGTGTCATTACAATGTCAGTTATCATTGAGACCTCTGAAGATGTGAGCTCCATGGTATTGCTTACTATAATACTCGCCTGAGAAGCCCCCACTATTGCAATGCAGTCATCAAAGCCTTTTGCCTTTATGAGAGTCTCGATAGCATTCTCTGTCTGGATCTGTGAAGCGATCTCGGTGCTTTTATTGACCGCTGCGGTCTTATCCGCACTGCTCTTCGATGCATCGCTGATTACGTCCTCAAGAAGTGCAAGGGATTCTTCTCTTGCGTTTTCGCGCTGGCTGTATGCCATTGTAAAATAGTTCTCCTCTGCAGATACCTTCACTGCATCGCTGTCAGATTTATTCTCTGTTCCCGGTGCGGAAACAAGCAGAGCTTCTCCGAGCATCGCTTCATCGGACACAGGCTGACCCGACTGCACATAATCCTCACTGGGGGCAAACTGCCAGTTGAGATACACTGCCGTACCAAGCGCCAGCACAAGTCCTGCGATAAGTATTCCTCTTTTTCTGTTTTTGATCATTTTCTGTTTCCTCCTGTCAATTCGTTAGTTTTGTTACATATACACGCCTTGAGGGTATTCCCAGGGCGGTGGTTACTGCTTCGGTTATTCTTTCGCGCACCTTTTCGTCGTCTGCTCCGTCACAGACTACCACAACTCCGCCAACTGTCGGCAAAAGCATGGTTCGCACAAGTGCCTCCCGCCCGTTTTCACCGTCAACGATTATCACCGATTCCTCACTGTCGTTTCTTATATCAGAGCTGACACTGCCGTCTGTGTCGTGATTTTCAGATGAGTCACTGTTCTGCTTCGAGTCACTTGCATATATGTACTCCTCGCTGTTCTGAAGAGTTACAAGCACCTTCACTCTGCCTGCACCGTCTATAGAGCCTACCATTTCACAAAGGCGCGCTTCCACAGAAGCTGAATATGCCTCACAGTCAAATACCGTATTTATTGGTGTACTTTCCTTTTTTTCGCAGGCTGAGCCTGTCTCGGACAGAAGTATCATCGCAAGTATCACAATGCCGATAACCGTTATGAGCTTTGCACGGTTCTCCTTTTTTATCAGTTCTGAAAGCTTTTCTTTTATTCCATCCATCACTCTTCCTCCGTTATAAACTTTACATTTACTCCTGTTCGTGAATACACCGTGCGTGAGAGGGCATCGCGATTCTTATATTCCTCAGGAGACAATATAACCTCCGCCTGAGATATAGATATGCTCCCGTCCTGCAATATATCCATGAATATCTTAATATCCTCAGGTTTTACATTTTCCGATAAAAGTGCGCTCTCTATCTGACCGCTCACTATGTTTTCAAGCATACTGCTTGAAAAGTCTATCACCGCTTCCTCCATCCTTTCATTCCTTTCTACTGCCGCAAGGGTTATTTTCGGGGAGTTTATCTCCTTTACCGCTTTCTGTATCGGTACTACTGCCGAACATAGCAGAAACGCACCTATCGCAAGCTTTATCAGCTTGTCAAAGGGAGTTGAAGGAACCAGCATTTTAAGCGCACCGCAAAGCACACAACACACACATATGCACACTGCCGCCTCTTTTATCCCTTCCATTTACACACCTCCCTTTCCTGCTATAAGCACTGCTGCAGCCGAAACAGTAAGCAATAAAACCATGAGTATGCAGATCGATATGAGCATTCCAACTGCCCCTGACAGTGATTTCATAAGCTTTGATACTGCTCCTGCTGAAAAGAGTTCTGATACAACTGAGCACAATTCAAGAACCAGCCGCCACAGTATTCCTCTGATTATCACCGGCAGGAAAATAAAGCCGCAGGCTATTATTCCAAAAGCACCCACCGATGTTTTCAGCAGTGAAATACAGCTCTTTACCGATGCAAGAGCATCTCCCACAGCACCGCCTATTATGGGCACTGAGCCCGACACAACGAACTTCACCGTCTTTCCTGCAACCGTATCTGCCGCCGCTGTCACCATTCCCGATATGGTCAGCGACGCGACCAGCACCGTTGCAAGTATTCCGAGAAGCCACTTGACGCATTTTTCCGCAAAGGCAGCCGCTGAATCTGTATTAAGGTCCGGTGCAACTGCAGACACGCCCGAAACCGCTGTGAGTATACGAACGAAGGGTACCACCGTACCGCAAAGAACGCCCGATGCGATCTCTGATACCGCCAATATTGCCGATGCACTGCCTGCCGCAGTCAGAGTCTGCCCCGATGCCGCCAGCACTGCCGCAAATACAGGGATAAAGCCTCTTTCAAATGAGTTTGCGCTTTCGATGGTCTTTATCACATCGTTAAAATATGCAAGCAGAGGAGACAGTATTGTCATTGCGGCGAATACGGAAACTGCAATGTGTGCCGCCTGCGCGGTTTTTCCTTCCGCCAGAGAATCTTTCAGACCGCCGAGCATTGCTGTCAGCAATATGGCGGCAATTACAGACAATCCTGCTTTCAGCGGAGTGTTGCTTTCTTTTGCCGCTGTTTTCATTACAGAGTCCAGAACCCCGGCGATATCAATATTTGCCATGTATTCTTCCGAGGCTGACATTATACCTGCATCTTCCAGCGCATCTGTCGTTTCTTCGGGTAAATATTCCGTGAGCTCTGCGGCACCGCTCTCCTCAAAAAGTTCATCATAGCCTGCATATTCCGCCGCTGAGACCGCAGGTGCGGCAACCATGGCGGAGGTAATTATCAATATAGCTGCTAATATCTTCTTCATTATCCGTTCATTATTCCTGTTGCTGTGTCGAGAAGTGTTCTGAAAAGCGGAAACACCACCACAAGCACAGCTATTTTTCCTGCCGTTTCTATTTTTGATGCAAGAGATGTGCAGGCAGCATCACGGCAGATATCTGCCGCTGTCTGCGTAACAAAACATATGCCGATAGTTTTAAGCACTATGGTAAAGCCATTGCTTAGTCCATGCTCTGAAGCAAGTGTTCTAAGCTCTGTCAATATAGGGACAACGGCGGTCAGTACTGCCGCCGCCACAGCACAGCCTGCAATTATGAGAAGTGCGGTTGAAAATTCGGGACGCACCTGCCGCACCGTTACTGCCAGCAGACATATGACCACTGCCGCTCCTGCAATTGTAACCGCGTTCATAAGCCGAACACCGATTTGACTGTATCAAAAAGCGTGCTTATCTCCTGCACTATGATAGTCAGCACCACGACTATCCCTGCAATAGTGGTCATGGTTGCCTGCTCCTCTCTGCCAGCCCGTATAAGCACCTGATTAAGCACTGCGACTATTATTCCGACTGCGGCAATTTTGAAAATGAGATCGATATCCATAAAATACTTCCTTTTATATTTTATATTATTAATATCACCAGTGCAAGTCCTCCGAGAACTGCGCAGGAGAACAGCATTTTTCCTTCTGAAGAAAGCTCTCTTCCGGCATTTTCTGTCTGCTCGCTGAGCCTTTCCGACACTTCGCTCAGCAGACATTTTTCTCCTTCTATGTCCGTACTTCCCAAGTTTCTGAGCATTAGCACCGTATCTGCTTCTTCTTTTTTAAGACCCGATTCCTTCGACCATTTTTCTGCGCTTGTTTTCCATGCTTCTTTAAAGCCTTTGCCCATATTTTCGGTAACTGCTCTGAATAAGGACGCGCATTTGCCCTCTTGGGCGTGTTTTGCCGTAAGCTCAGCTATGGGCGGTGCCCTGAAGGATATTTCGTTTCTCAATTGCGTACATATCTGATTCAGCGCTTCAAGCGATTCGCACCTGTTCTTTATATCTCTGCGCAATCCGCTTCCTATAAGAATCGATGCCAGCATAATAAGTCCGCAGGTCACAAGCTTCATTTTCCAATTCCTCCGTATCTATCACTTTTTCTATCCCAAGCGGAACTGCAGAAAGCAGGGCAATATATCTGAATGCTCCCGTTTCGATCAGTTTTCTTGTTGCAGGGCGGCTGAATATCTCTTTCTCACTGCCTGCATGAATGCTTGCAATTACCTTCACTCCTGCATTGAGGGTTTCTTTTATTGCTTCAGCCTCTGCCTTTGTTCCTATTTCATCGCAGACTATTATTTCCGGGGACATACTGCGCACTGCCAGCGCTATGGCTTCTCCCTTCGGATAGCCGCTGAGAACATCACAGCTTCTTATGCTTTTATACTGTGGCGTACCCTCAAGCACCGCCGCCAGTTCACCGCGCTCGTCAAGCACCGATACTGCATAACGTCTGCCGATAAGTCCGTTTGACAGTGAGGACGCTATGTCACGAAGCAGTGTTGTCTTACCGCTCATAGGCGCACCTGCAATGAGTATTCCGCAGGGCTCTGAATACTCAAGTGACGAAAAAAGCACCGATGAACATCCGGCAAATTCACGGGCTATCCGCAGGTTTATTGCCGATATGTCACGGAGCATTGTGACCTGTCCACCGTTTATCACCGCAGTTCCGCATACCCCTGCTCTGTGTCCGCCCTGCACTGTTATGTAACCCTTTGCTACACTGTTCTGATGTGCATAAACCGAATAGCCGCACATACTCTCAAAGGCTTCTTTTATGTCTGCGGCGGTCATTTTAGGTAGATGCTCAAGAGTACATAGTTCGTTGTTTTTTCTCAGTGTTATCTTGCTTTCTGCTCTCAGGCGTATTTCCTGAACATTCGCTTTTGTTTGATCATCCAGCGAATAAAGCATATTATATATTTTCGGAGGCAGTGAGCGTAACGCCTCTTCAAAGGGATAGGTTTTGTCCATTATGTTCACTCCTTGGGAAATGTATATGGACGAGTCTGCAGCCATATGACATAAAAATAACACCCACGGCAAATTGCCGTGGGTGTATGAAGTATTGTCAGTCGGGGATGCAATCCCCAACCCCCTGTTCAAAGGCTCTGCCTTTGAAATC
>JAZSJQ010000022.1:0-4264 GCA_045534445.1 Acutalibacteraceae bacterium | reverse complement strand
GAACAACCCTATTCAACGACAGAAAGGGGACTTCCCCTTTTGGATTACCCCAATGAGTGCAGTGCGTACTGATTGTTTTTTTGCACAGCATTCCCAACACCCCCTCGCCAATATTTTACAGAAAACCTCACCGATTTAGTTGACAAAAGACATACATACGTGTACACTTGTATACAAGCATACAAGAGAAAGGCAGATGCTATATGGTAAAGCTTTCAAATAAGACAAATCTTCTTGAAGTCCATCAGTACGAATACTCTCTGCAGGATATCCCCGAGCCTAATCTGTACAGAGAAATCTATCCCTACGATCAGGTTCCCATGATACCCTTCAACCACCGTGTTGTTCCTGAGAGTATGCCCGATGAGATATGGATAACCGATACAACCTTCCGTGACGGTCAGCAGTCTCAGGCTCCTTATTCCGCTTCTCAGATAGTTGACATATACAAGATGCTCAACCGCCTCGGCGGTCCCAAGGGCATTATCCGTCAGACCGAATTTTTTGTCTACAGCAAGAAAGACAGAGAAGCTGTGGAAAAGTGCATGGAATTAGGCTATGAGTTTCCTGAGATCACCACATGGATAAGAGCTACCGAGCAGGATTTCAAGCTTGTAAAGGATATAGGCATACGCGAGACAGGTATTCTCGTTTCCTGCTCCGACTACCACATCTTCAAAAAGCTTGGCATGACCAGAAAGCAGGCTCTTGAGCATTATCTCAAGACTGTTGACCTTGCTTTCCAGGCAGGTGTTTCTCCCAGATGTCACCTTGAGGATATTACCAGAGCTGACTTCTACGGCTTTGTTGTACCCTTCGTTCATGCTCTCAACGATATGTCCAAGCAGGCAGGTATCCCCGTAAAAATCCGTGCCTGCGACACTATGGGCTACGGTATTCCCTATCCCGGTGTTGCACTGCCCCGAAGCGTTCCCGGCATTATCTACGGTCTCAACCACTATGCAGAGGTTGACAGCAGCCTTATCGAGTGGCACGGTCACAACGACTTCTACAAGGCGGTTGCAAATGCATCTGCCGCATGGCTCTATGGTGCAAGCTCCGTCAACTGCTCACTCCTCGGCATCGGTGAGAGAACAGGCAACGTTCCTCTTGAGGCAATGGTATTTGAATACGCCGCCTTCAAGGGTACTCTCGACGGCATGGACGCTACCGCTATTACCGATATCGCTCGTTATTTTGAGAAGGAAATAGGATATACCATTCCTCCCATGACTCCCTTCATCGGTGAGAATTTCAATGTAACAAGAGCAGGCATCCACGCTGACGGTCTTATGAAGGACGAGGAGATCTACAACATCTTCGACACCAACAAGATCCTTGGACGCCCTGCCGCTGTAAGCCTGAACAATGCCTCCGGCAGAGCAGGCATTGCCTTCTGGATCAACAACCACTACAATCTTGAGGGCGAGGTCAAGGTCTCCAAGAACTGCCGCCTTGTCACCGAGATACACAACTGGATGACCGAGCAGTATGCTGCAGGCCGTCAGACCGTTATCAGCACCGCAGAAATGGAAGAGCAGGTTCGCAAGTATGCGAAGGAAGGACTCGAGGATGAGTGAGATCATTTCGCTGTCAGACAAGGTCTTTGAAGCCCTTGAAAATGAGATACTGACAGGTGTGTTGGAACGTGGCGAGACCCTCAGTGAAAACAAGGTCTCAGCACGGCTCGGTGTCAGCAGAACTCCTGTGAGAGAGGCTCTGCAGCGCCTTGAGCAGGAAGGTCTGGTTAAAACCGAGCCCGGCAAAGGCGCTGTGGTGCTGGGTATTTCTCAAGGCGACCTGCTGGATATTTACGAAATAAGAATACGCATTGAGGGGCTTGCTGCCCGTTACGCCGCAAGGAATATCACCGACGAGCAGGTAAAGGAAATGGTCGATGTGGTGGAGCTTCAGGAATTTTTTGCAGCAAAGGGCGACTCTCAGAATGTCCGAGATCTCGATTCAAAGTTCCACTCCATGATATATAAGTTCTGCACCTCCCGTATTCTCACCGACACTCTCACCTCTCTCCATCACAGGATAGAGCGTTTCCGCAGAATGTCCGTTGAGATGGGCGGCAGAGGCAGTTTATCGGTAGTTGAGCATCGTGAGATCGTTGATGCCCTTGCCTCTCATGATGAGGATAAGGCAGAAGCGCTTCTGATAGCTCATATCAGAAACGCCCGTGACAGGCTGGCTCAGGTGGTCGCAAACACAGACGTAAAATTCTGAGGCTATCAATTATACAGTTTAACTATAGATTTATACCCCGAAATGTATTATAATATAATGAGATTATAATAGTTTGGGGAGGATACCATGGCATCCAATACTTCCGGCAGAGAATCAACCAGCAGCGGATTCAAGTTTTTTATGCTTCTTATTTTCGCTGCGATCGCACTGGGCGGATATATGCTTCTTTCCAATCTGTCCGTCTGCGAAAGTGATACTTCCATCATAATTCCCGAAAATGACGCAGATACTGACAGAGGCAATGCGCACTCTGAAGGGTTCTCTCTCAATTATGACGGCTCCGTCACCTGCTCGGTGGAGGAAATGATGTACCGTGCGCTGGGCGACTTCCAGGGTCTTTTCAGTGAGCGCGGCTACGAATACGAGCTTTATAAAAACGGTGCTGTAATAGTCGGCTGTACTCTCACCGACGAGACCGTTGAGATCCCTTCCGAGCTTGGCGGCAAGCCCGTTGTGTGCATCGGTGAATTCGGTATGTACGAGTCCTCTGAGCTTTCCTACACCACAAAGAGAACTGCCTTCAAGGGCAATTCCTACATAAAGAAGCTGGTCGTACCCGACAGCGTGCTTGTAACAGGCACCTACTGCTTTGCCGAAATGGCTTGTCTTGAAGAGCTTGTGCTTCCCAAAACCCTGAAGTATTACTTTGCTTCCGCCATAGGAACTCCATGGTTTGGCAATCAGAGCGATGAATTCTGCATTGTCGGTGACGGAATACTGATAAAGTATAACGGCATCGGCGGTGATGTTGCTGTTCCCGAGGGTGTCAAGGTCATTTCCCCGTGGGCAATGGCTTCCAACCCTCTTTACATCATGTCTGTTCCCGAGATAAACTCTCTGACTCTCCCCTCTTCCCTTACATATATCTGCGACAACGCTGTGGATATGGGTGTCAGCGTTCTTTCTCTTACAATTCCGGGCAGCGTAAGATATCTCGGCAGTTATGCGATCGACCTTTCAGCTTCCGCATATACTCTTGCCGTTCTGGATATCGGTTCTGGCGTAAGATATGCTGACGAGCGTTCTTTCGGCTTTGAGAGCGTATGGCCCTCCATAGCTGCTCTCAATGAGGATTATGTGGTCATAGGCGACGGTGTTCTTATCAGGTGCAATGCACAGAGCGTAAGCGAGATACCCTCGAATGTCCGTGTTATCAGCTGTTCGCTTAATAACGCCGGAAATATAAAGATCCCCACAAATGTACAGTATGTCGGTTCAAACGCCTTCTCCGCCGCTTCTGAGGTTACATTCACAGAAGGGCTTCAGATGGTCGGTGTTATGGCGTTCAACAACTCACGCATAAGTACCCTGTCGCTTCCCTCTTCGGTCTGGTACATAGGTGTAGGCGGCTTTGCAAACTGCACCTCCCTCACCTCTGCTGACCTCAAGAACGTAAAGATCGTCAGCCCTATCGCATTTTTCAACAATGCGGTTCTCGGCAATGTTTCTCTCGGCAGTGAGCTTTCCTATATCGGCAAGCAGGCCTTTGCTCTTTCGGGTATTTCCGAAATGGTCCTTCCCCAGAATGTTAAGCTCATCGACAACGAGACCTTCTACGGCTGCGCATTCCTTGAGAGAGTTCAGGTCAATGCAATGGATACCGCTCTCGGTGATTCCATTTTCTTCGGCAGTGACAGCGCTGTTCTCTACTGTCCCAAGGGTTCAAAAACCCACTCTCAGGCAGCTTCGGAAGGACTTAAATATATTGCAGAATAATTTTTTCAAAAAAGTGTTGACAAATTTAAATTTGTCGCTTATAATAAGCAAGCTTGTTACGGCGGCATAGCTCAGTTGGCTAGAGCATACGGTTCATACCCGTAGTGTCATCAGTTCGACTCTGATTGCCGCTACCACGGCGGACAGTGCTTCGGCACTGTCCGCCCAAGCTTAATGGCCCGTTGGTCAAGCGGTTAAGACACCGCCCTTTCACGGCGGTAACATGGGTTCGATTCCCGTACGGGTCACCAGAAAAGAAAACACCCTTTGTCATTAGACGAAGGGTGTTTTCTTT
>JAZSJQ010000096.1:0-10338 GCA_045534445.1 Acutalibacteraceae bacterium | reverse complement strand
GCGAAAGCAAGTGTTTTTTTCAATGAAATAAATCCCTGCGGGATTTGTGAAATACGCTTCGCGTGTGAAATGTTTTGTTGCCGCAAAACGTGAAATGCCTGCGGGCATGAGGGGATTTATTTTATTTCACTTTCTGCGATAACAGAAAATTTCACAATTCACAAAGTGGATTATTTCACATTTGCCGTAAGGCAAATATTTCACTAAAAAATATATAATTTCCTTATCCGCAGATTTTGGGCATTGTAAACGGCAACCTGATTTCCGAACACATCAAATGACTTGGCAGAACTCGTTAGATGATTTAATTGAAAAGCATAAAGATCTATAATATAATCAGTTTGATAAATTGAAATGCAGCGGAGGAAAACATGGAGATCAGATACATTAATTCATCGGATGATAGAAACGCGATAAGCAGAATATATGAAGAAAGTTGGAAGACTGCTTACAGGGAAATAATTCCGCAGGATTATCTCGACGCTATCCCTAAAGGACGATGGGTGAAAAATCTGGATATTCCTGAATGGCATACCATGGTTTGCGTTGAAAACGGAGAATATATAGGAACGAGCAGTTTTTGTAAATCAAGGTTTGAGCAATATCCTGACGCCGGAGAGATAATCTCAATTTATTTCTTACCGAATTATATTGGGAAGGGATATGGCATCCACTTGTTGAAGGCTGTTTTGAATGAATTGAAAAAACAAGGATTTGCCGAGGTGTTTCTATGGGTTCTTGAAGAGAATGCTATGGCAAGGCGGTTTTATGAAAAGTGTGGATTTTCGCACACAAAAGAATATTTGGATGATAACATCGGAGGAAAAGATCTTCGTGAAGTGCGATATGTTTACAGACTGTCGAAAACACCCAATTGACAGCATTAAATTTTGCAGTTAAAATATATCCCATAAAACTATAAGGAGCACGGCAATGCATAACGAGCTAACGAAAAAAGATATAGAAATGATGCAGGCGGAGCTTGAGGACAGAATAGTCCGTCAGCGCCCATTATTGCTTGAAGAGGTAAAGCGATGCAGAGAGTTCGGCGATCTCAGCGAAAACTTTGAATATAAGGAAGCAAAGCGAGCAAAGAACCGCAACGAAAGCCGCATACGCTATCTTCAGAACATGATAAAAACCGCCCGTATCATAGAAGACAGGTCTACTGCTGACACAGTAGGTCTGTATGATAAGGTTGGCATATACATGGAGGACGAAGATGAGGTTGAATACTATAAAATAGTGACAACCGTGCGCATTGACCCTCTTTCGGGTCTTGTCAGCAAGGATTCTCCCATGGGCAAGGCGATCCTCGGAAAGAAGATCGGTGACAGAGTCAAGATAGATGTAAACGAAAACTACAGCTATTATGCCGTGGTACGTTCCATTGAAAAAGGCGAGGACGACGGCAGTGCGGAGTTAGTGCAATATTGATTAAAAAATCCAGCCAATGCACAATCGCATCGGCTGGATTTTGCTATCTGTGAGGTTTGAGCTTTTCTTTGACTTGTCCGAATTTATGTTTGATAACAGGGACAGCATCGGGTGAGCGTTGGAAAAGAATAAGATAAATAGCTGCAGAGGCAATAATAAATATAGCCCATATAGCAGCGCGAACGGACTTGAAGTATGAATGGGTATCTTTGACTGAGATTGCCTCGATACCATTCACCTCGAGCCTGAGAACAGTGCGGAATCCTTGTCTGTTTTCATGCTTTGAAACTGTTAGCTTTACGTCACGACCTTCAAACGTATCTTTTAATTTATCCTCATCATATCTGTAATCGTTAATTGTGGCAGGGGGAATATAATACGAATTATCATACACCCGAATCATTGCATATATGTTTTGCCCGCCTCTGGGACCATGATCACTGACAAGTCGAATATCCTCGCAGGTTCCTGTGTAAGTAACAGTGCTTGCTTCTGAAAAAAGAGGTAAATTGTGTTCACAGTAAAAAACAACAAATATTGCAGCAACTACGAGTAGCAGACTCAGCACAATTGCTTTTATTTTAAATTCCTTAAAAGCAGCTTCATGCTTTTTATTATATTTCATTTTATCCCCCTCAACAAAATCAAATTCCTTTTGAATTTGATAAGCCTTTTATCCATTTGTTAACCTCCGATGAGCAATCATATTCTCTCCAAAACCCCCTCAAAGAGAATAGTGTCATTCTTTACGATAAAGTATACAAAAGGTCTGTCAAACTTCAGCGAAGCGGTGGGTGCGCTTTTAAGAGATACTTCGATACCTGAAGCAGAACCTCCTTCGGTTCCGCTTTCATCAACGCAGAGGTAGTTGTTCTGCAGAAAATTGCTGATATAAGTGGAATGCGGAGGCGCACCGAGGGGAGAGAAATCTGCACTGTCAGGAGAAAATGCATTCGGAGCACCCATATTTATTATAGTGTCCGAAAGTGAAAGCTTGCTTTCTGCGGTGAATTTAGGAAGGAAAACGGTTATATTTTTCGATTCTGATGAGCGGAGCATATTGATAAATGAATCTGAATCGAGGGAAGCAATCAGATCGGTGATGCTGACACCCTCATTGGGGAGCAAAGCAACAAAGACACTTCCGTCGGTGTAGGGCTTGGCAATGCCGCTTGCAAGAGAAGTCTCAAGATAGATATTCTCGGTGGATCTCATAAACTCGGCAGAGTACGAGGTACCGTCAGAAGCAACAAATTGCCCATCCATGACATCGTTCGCTGAATAGGGAACAACCCATTCACCGTCAAAGGAAAGAGTTGAAAGAATATAAAGAACCGCCTCGGGAGGAATTTCATCTACCAGTGAATCAATGCGTCCGTGGGTTTTCTCACTGACCCATCCGTTCATAGCATCTATTGCAGAAGTGTCAAATGGCAGAGCTGAGACATAGGCATCAAGACTCTTGACATCTTCAAGATAGCTGTCATTGAGAGTCAGCCTGCCGTCATCACAGAGCCAGAGGGACACTGCACCGCCGCTGTCGGAGAGAATACTGCCAAGCTGAAGCGTCAGAGAATCAAGATTGCCGTTTGCACCCAGCACATTCTCAAGCTGTATTCTGGTCTCACCGTCGGTGCCGAGGGCGGCTACAGTAAGAGCAGAGGAGGCACAAAGGGGGGAAACAAGGACATTTTCATTTTCGCTTGACAGACTCTGAAGCAGAGAAAGTGAAAAATTGGGTGTGTTTGCAGGCACAGTATTGACAGGTTGAGTGACCTTTGCTGTGTCAGGAGTATATTTTCCAAATGCAAAACAAAGAATCACAGCCCCTACAAGAAGAACTGCAAGGACAGAAATGAATGTGTATTTTTTCATTAATACACCTCCGTTAGCTTTATTGACTTATATTATACCACTCAAGCATGACCAATACAAGCAGTGACAGTTTGACAACAAGGCTTGCAGGTAGTAAAATCTGAGAGGAAGAGGTGATGAGATATCAATACGTTTTTTATATGGAGCACTGTTATAGTTGCAGTACCTGCAATCATCAGAGCGGCTATACTGATCTTTAACAGCAGAAGCAGAGCAATTCCCTACTGTGTAAGGTCAGAGATTTCAGATGACGAGCATCCATGTACGGTGTATTATGAGCGAATAAGAACTGTTGAAGGGCTTATTCTCTGCATTTTCGGGCTTTATCTCATATCGAAGCTGTATGCAGACCCCGTGTACACCTTCAACGGCTCATTCGTATGGTATCTGATTTTTGGATTTGTATTTCTGGCACTGGGATTACCTCTGTGTTTTATCTGCTCGGGAGGCTGTGCGGTGATAACCTCAAAAAGGGTAATGATGTACAGAACACGGTGCTTTATGCCGAGAACACTTACATCGATCCCTCGCAGGGACATCGAACGAGCCTGCAGAATAAGTGCAGGCAGAATGGGTTCGCTATCAGCGTTTTTCTCTATGATAACAGCCTTTATAAAGGGCGATAAGGATAAAGCAAAGGATATGTGCGATGCGGCATTTTTAAGCGGATACCTCGAGGTTCGCACCGCTCATAAGACATACAGGATCAGATTAAGTGCGAAGCAGGCAGATTATGCGCTGAACGATATAGCCCAGCTGTGCGGGAGTGAAGTGAAGGGCGGAAAAAAGTCCGAAAGGCAGTATTCAGTAATTACGCCCATAATCTGCGCCGCCGCGGCATTGACTGCAGTGACGGTTTGCGGAATAATTCTGACAGCGAACGCAAGAAAAACTGCAGAAAAGCAGTATATCAATGCAGTTTTTCTTGAGGATACGGGCGCATACAGCCAGGCTTACAAGGAATTTGAGCATCTTGCCGAGCGCTATGATTACCGTGACAGCGAATTCAGAGCTGATTATTGCTACGCAAGGCTTGAAATGAGCCAGGGCAATTATCAGCGTGCCGCAGAGAGGATAAGTGCCCTTGAGGATTTCGAGGGTAAGAATGAGATGCTTTATGTCTGCGCCTCGGGGCTTGCAGAGGGTGAAAGTGCCTCTGCGGCGGCAGAAATCTTTATACAGCTTGGTGACTATAACGACAGCGCAGAAAGGCTTTCACAGATAGATGAGGTCTACAATATGTCGGTTGAGGCATATGAAAAGGGCGATCTTCTGACAGCCGCAGAAGGATTTACCATGCTCCGTGATTACAAGCAGACAGGGGAGTACGTCTCACTTATCGCAAAGGAAGCAGATAAGCTGGTCCCCAACAGAGGCAACCCCGAAAACCTTGATGGCGAAGAGATACTTGGCAGGTGCAATGAGGCACTGCCGATTCTCAGCCTTCTTTCATGGAATAAGGAATGCTCAGCATTAAAATCCCTATGCGAAGAATACATTTCGGTATACACATTTGAATAAAGCACAAACCTCCTCGGATTCCGAGGAGGTTTGTTTTTACAGAGTCATCTCTTTTGTAAGAGGATGCCGGCGAAGCCCTGCCATATTATAAATCAGCTCCTGATTGTTTATTTTTCCTACAGCATAAACCAAAAGCAGGAATAAGCATGAAAACAGAGGGAAAAACTATAGGCAAAAGCTGAAAGGACGGTTATGGATGAATAACGACAACGGATTGCCTCTTAACTATAACGGCATATACGCAGGAGGGCTGAACAATCTTCTGGAAGCAGACCCAAAGGCGCGCGAATATTATCTGTCTCTGCCCAAGGAGACACGGGATATGCTTTTCAACAGAAAGTCGGATATCAGCTCCTTTGAAGCCCTCAGGAACGCGGCAGACGGGAAAATATAAAAATAAATGAGCTTCCCCTTGAGGGGAAGCTCCGCCGCAGGCGGTGATGAGGTGGAAAGCGGTGGTGAGGCTGTGATTATGTATCAGCATATCCTTGATTTATATAGTCACAGATGCTATTCTTAAAACGGAGATGATAACATGAAAGAGGCAAAAAGAATTATTCCGATAATTGCAGTTATACTTATTGCGGCAATCGCATCATGTGTTATTTATAGCGTGAATGCCGAGAAATATAAAAACTGGCAGGAAACTGAGGGCATAGTGCAGGAAATAGAACAACTTCGTAAATTAAAGGACAGGATCCATTATACATATATAATTGACGGAAAAGTATACAGCGGCAGCGAGGTCGTACACCGCAGCTCCCACAGTAACGCGAAAAATGCAGGGGACAATATATCCGTATGGTACGATCCCGATAATCCCTCAAGCTCCTTTTATCTCAAGCCAAACCCCACATTTCAGGCAACCGCCCCTATTTTTCTGACGATACCGATTTGCCTGATAATTATTCTGTCGGGCAACAGAAAACGTTAAGACTTAAACACACCCATGAGAAGACGATTCTTTTCATGGGTGTGTTGAGTTGGTTGTAGTTGATTTTTCAGTACAGGACAAAAGATAATCGCATTCATCGCATTGACATTCGATTATGTTTCCGTGGTTATCAATATGTTCACCATCATATGGGCAGTTAACCCCATTGTTTTCAGGACGCAATTCAAGTTCAATGTCTATGTAAGAAAAACCTCCTTACAGCACTTATATAGACTAATACATTATATAATGTATTAGTCTATATGTAAAGAGGAAAAATAAGATATTATCTCATTAAAACATGAGTTATGGAGAGATATCTTATGGTAAAATTAAAAGCACTGGAACTCCTTGAGAAAAAGGGCAAAACAAAATACTGGCTTTATAAGCAGCTTGGCATGAGCTATCAGAATTTCAGCAGAATGATAAACAATCAGACGAAATCGATACGCTACGAAAACATAGAGACTCTGTGTTTTCTCCTCGACTGCACACCCAATGAGCTTTTTGAAATAGCCGAAGACTAAAGCCTTCCCCTTGAGGGAAAGGTGATTTTTGCGAAGCAAAAGGCGGATGAGTTGTAAAAAAATCCCCTGAGAAGATTTCTCTTCTCAGGGGATAAACATTTACAAAACTTATGCCTTGTTTGCGCAGCCGAGGACGTTGGTGATCTTGTGAGCAACAACAGCCTTGATAGCGTCGCGAGCAGGAGTAAGGATCTGTCTGGGGTCGAAGTGAGTGGGGTTCTCAGCGAGGTGACGACGGATAGCAGCGGTAAGAGCTATACGAAGGTCGGAGTCAACATTGATCTTGCAGACTGCCATAGCTGCTGCCTGACGGAGCATATCCTCGGGGATACCGATAGCATCGTCCATCTGACCGCCGAACTTGCGGATCATCTCAACATACTCGGGCATAACGGAAGATGCACCGTGGAGAACGATGGGGAACTCGGGAAGACGACGGCTGACCTCTTCGAGGATATCGAAGCGGAGCTGGGGCTTCTGACCGGGCTTGAACTTGAATGCGCCGTGGGAAGTACCGATAGCGATAGCAAGGGAGTCAACGCCGGTACGCTCTACGAACTCCTGAACCTGAGCGGGATCAGTGTAGGAAGCATCCTCAGCGGAAACGTTAACGTCGTCCTCGATACCTGCGAGCTGACCGAGCTCACCCTCGACGGTTACGCCGAACTGATGTGCATAGTCAACGACCTTCTTGGTCAGAGCGATGTTGTCTTCGAAGGAATGATGGCTGCCGTCGATCATAACGGAAGTGAAGCCGCCGTCGATGCAGCTCTTGCAAGCCTCAAAGTCAGGACCGTGGTCGAGGTGGAGAGCAATGGGAAGACCGGTCTCATCAGCAGCTGCCTTGACCATATTTACAAGGTAAGCGGGACGAGCATACTTGCGAGCGCCAACAGAGCACTGGAGAATAACGGGAGCCTTGAGCTCTGCGCAGGCATCGGTGATACCCTGAACGATCTCCATGTTGTTTACGTTGAATGCGCCGATTGCGTAGCCGCCCTCATAAGCAGCCTTGAACATTTCTTTTGTGTTTACCAAAGGCATTTCTTTCACACTCCAAATCATATTTTGGTGACGTAATATATTATAACCTAATATTGACAATATTTCAACAATCAAAAGGAGGAAAAAGGGTTGTTAAGTTAAGAGAATATGACGGATATGAGGGGAGAATTTTGTCTATAAAGTCAAAAGCAGCAGCTTATTTTGTTGTTGATTTTAATTTCAAGTGGTGTATAATAGAATAGAACTAAAGTGAGAAGAGGGAGAACGGACATGGCAAGAATATATAAAAAGGTGCCTGTACACGTTGTGAAAGGCAAGCGTGAAGAGCTTTCGCCCGTGAAAGCTGCCGATACAGTGGGATATCTCAGAAAAGTCACTCACGTCCGTTCCGAGCTTGGGGAAGGGCAGTATATAGTGACATATTATTTCCGAAAAGGTCCTTATGGGGAGCTCATAGCAGAGGATTATAAGAGTGCAACTCATTTTGAGCGCGCTGTGTACGATGAAAACGACAATTTCATCGGAAGCACGATAGGCACTATAAACGACAAGGTAAGATGGTAAAGGCAAAAAGCCTGAATTGGAGTTTTCTCCAATTCAGGCTTTTTATCATTTTCTCATAAGCTCCAGAGTTTCTTCAAGTGAAATGCACTTTGCATATCTGTTTTTCCACATAAACTCGTTATAATATCTGTAGGTTGCCTCTGCTGACATAAATTCATTATCGAAGGTAGAATTGCAGAAAGCAGGAACTATTATTTCAAAGCCGTACTCAAAACCGCATTTTACCGTTGCGTCAATGCAGTAATCAGTCTGAAGCCCTGCAACTATCAGAGCTTCCTCGTCGTATGAATCAAGATAGTGCAGAAGCCCTGTATCTCTGAAAGGGCTGTTGACAGTCTTGTCTATAATCTTTTCACCCTCAAGAGGGCGGAAACGTTCATATATTTCGAATCCCCCGGTGCCTTTTGTCAGAGGCTTGCCTTCGCCGTCGTCGTGACGGACAAATATTACTTCAATATCGTTTTCTCTCGCAGTGCGAATAAGGGTTTCCACATTAATTACAAACTCATCAAATCGGTAAAGCTTATCTGTAGTAATAAGCTTCTGCGCATCGACTACCATCAAAACCATAACATCACTCCTCAGGAACATTATAGCACCTTAAAAAATGCAATACAACCCAAAAGGGGCAGCCGAAAGGCTGCCCCTTTTGGGTTTTGAAAAGAGTATATTGGGGATAAAGACGTAAGCGTGTTTGGTGGTCACCCATTAAGCTGTTTTATCAATGAGGGTGACAGTTATTTCAAAAGACTCGGGAAAACCGTCACTGAAACGAGTTATTGTAACAGTGAACTCATCGCCGATCTGATGCTTGTTAAGCAGTATCGACAGCGAAGCGGTAGAGGTTATCTCAACGCCGTCCGCTGAGGTTATAATATCGAATTCCCTTACATCGGAGCCTGTAAACGAGGAATTCTCGGTAATGCCGAGGATAACAAGACCGCCGGGCAGACCGTAATTCTGAGAAAGCTCCTTGTCAAGCTCGGAAACCACAATGCCGAGACCTGCATTTGAGGTCTGAACATTTCCGGCAGAAGGTTCGGAAGAGGGGGGATCCTCCTCCTTGTCCTCCTCCTTCTCGTAATCATTATCGGGAGAGAAGAAGAAATCGTCATCGTAGGGGATCTGAGCTTCGTGGGAGATATCTGAGGAGGGGAATACATATCTGAACACATGGAAGCAGAAGCAGAAACAGGCAAAGAGAAACGCGAGAGCGCCTGCTATACCGACAAACCATGAGAACACGCGCTTGCCGACACTTTTCTTCGGCTTGGTCACAAGACCGCCGCTGCGCTTTATGAGCTGTTCCACATATTCACGGGAAACAACACCGTAGGAAGTTACAAGCTGATCGCTTTCTGCGGTCTGAACGGAAGAGATCTCTTCAGCAGCAGGATGTTCCTGAAGATTTGTGCCGTTGTTCAGCTCCATAAGCAACCTCCTTGTGTTCCGATGCAATTATTATAAACCATAATTGTGTTAATTGAGTGAAGACAATGAAAAAAAGATGTTTACGCAAGCGGTAAATTTTTCATAAAACGCCCTCTCAACAAATATATTATACAACAACATTACGTTATTAGTCAAGGGGGAGAGAAAATGTCGCAAAAAAACAATTTTCTGGAATGGATAGCAGATGCTCTCTGGGGACCTGCGACTATAGGGCTTATAATGATTATCGGTGTCATATATACGGTAAATACGGGCTTTTTTCAGATAAGACACGGCAAAAAATGGCTGGGAGCAACTATAGGCTCAGTGCTGAAACGCGGAGACGCGGTAAAGCTGAAGGACAAAAAATCCATATCCCAGTTTCAAAGTCTGACCGTTGCGCTGGCAGGAACGCTTGGAACGGGCAACATAGTAGGCGTCGCGACAGCAATTACCATAGGCGGCGCAGGCTCAATATTCTGGATGCTTGTAAGCTCGGTTTTCAGTATGATAATCTGCTACGGGGAAAACGTGCTGGGCATACTTTACCGCCGCCGTAACAAAAATGGGGAATGGGCAGGTGGTCCCATGCAGTACATGGAGCACGGAATGGGGTGCAGATGGCTTGCGGTGATTTTTGCCGCTGCCTGTACCCTTGCGGCGTTGGGCATGGGAAACATGGTGCAGATAAACGCCCTTGCCCAGTCGGCAGAGGAAAGCCTCGGCATAAAGCCGATTTTTACGGGAGTGGCTGTGGCCGCCGTAGTCGGAGCGGTTCTGCTGGGCGGCATAAAAAGAGCCGCAGCATTTACCGAGCGGCTGATCCCAATAATATCCATCGCATATATGGCAGCCTGCATAATAGTCATAGCAGCGAATGCAGACAGGCTTCCGCAGGCTGTTTCAGATATAATAAACGGAGCCTTTGACCCAAAGAGCGCCGCAGGAGGAGTGCTCGGCGCTCTTCTTATCGGAATAAGAAGAGGTATTGCATCAAACGAAGCAGGACTTGGCGGCTCTGTCATGGTACACAGCTGTGCGGAG
>JAZSJQ010000072.1:0-5981 GCA_045534445.1 Acutalibacteraceae bacterium | reverse complement strand
ATGGGAGATTGCTTGCATTCTCGCGCCCCTGCGATGATGGGAAAGTATATTCGCGAATGGGAACGGGACGATGAGGGCATCGTCCCCTACAGTTTTTTAAACTCTGCTCGAAGAGTTTAAGGGAGACCACAGAGGGTCTCCCCTACAGTGGCAGATTCAGCCCTGTTTGGTAAAATACGGGAGGCGAAACCCGTCCCCTACGGTGTGTTGTTTTATAATAAACTACAAAAAAGCCGTCTCACGGTCTGTGAGACGGCTTTCATTACTGTTCATGCTTCTTACTCAGCGCCCTGGGGCTTGCCGCAGCACTTCTTGTACTTCTTGCCGCTTCCGCAGGGGCAAGGTGCGTTGGGTCCTACCTTCTTGCCGCCGCGGACGGTCCTTGACTGGGGATCGCTTCCGTCGCCTGCTGTCTCGGTGGGCTTGATAAGCTGCTTTCTCTGGGCAGCCTCAGCCTCGGTGCGGGGTCTGACGGTGAGCATCAGTCTGGTGGTGTTCTCCTTGATGAGGGCTATCATCTCGTCAAACATATCGAAGCCTTCCATTGTATACACAACAACGGGATCCTTCTGACCGTAGGCGCGAAGGTTGATTCCGCGCTTTAAGTCGTCCATTGCGTCGATATGCTCCATCCAGAGCTTGTCAACCACCTGAAGCAGTACCTTGCGCTCTATCTTGCGCATGATACCCTTCTCGAAGGTCTCGTCAAACTCCTTCTCCTTGCTTTCGTATATCTCATGGGCTCTTTCGGTGAGCATTGCGGTTACCTGCTCGGGCTCAAGGTCGAAAAGCTCTTCCTCGGTATAGTTGAAATCCTCGGGCTTGGTCAGCCAGCCGAGATAGTGACCGCGGAGAGATTCAAAGTTCCAGTTGTACTTTGCCTCACCGCTGAGCCAGCGTGTGACGTTTGCCTCGATGGAATCGTCAACCATCTTGAGTATCTTATCTCGAAGATCCTCTCCTGCAAGCACCATATCACGCTCGCGGTAGATTATCTCACGCTGACGGTTCATAACGTCATCATACTGAAGAACGTGCTTTCTGATTCCGAAATTTCGTCCCTCTATGTTCTTCTGAGCATTCTCGATGGACTTGGAGACAAGACCTGCCTGAATGGGCATATCCTCCTCGACCTTCATCATATCCATGATGCTCTTTATTCTCTCGCCGCCGAAAAGGCGCATGAGGTCATCGTCAAGACCTACGAAGAACTGGCTCTCACCGGGGTCACCCTGACGGCCTGCACGACCGCGGAGCTGATTGTCGATTCGGCGGGATTCGTGCCGCTCGGTACCGAGGATCAGCAGACCTCCTGCGGCTCTTACCTGCTCCGCCTCGGCATTGATGATCTTTTCATACTGCTCAACCAGCTCGGCAAAGCGACGGCGCACTGCGAGGATCTCCTCGTCATCGGTCTCGCTGAAGGACTCGCACTCGGAGATAAGCATCTCCTCATGCTCCCAGTCGGGCTCCTTTGCACTCATTGCCTTGGCGCGCTCCTCGTTGAATTCACGGCGAAGCTGCTGCTTTGCCATGAACTCGGCATTACCGCCCAGCTTTATATCGGTGCCTCGACCTGCCATGTTGGTTGCAATGGTAACTGCACCCAGTCTGCCTGCCTGTGCGACGATCTCAGCCTCTCTTGCGTGCTGCTTTGCGTTGAGCACCTCGTGTTTTACGCCCACACGGGAAAGAAGCTTTGAAAGCACCTCGGATTTTTCGATTGAAATAGTACCTACGAGAACGGGCTGTCCCTTACTGTGAGCCTCTACGATTCTCTGTATAACAGCACGGAACTTTGCGCTCTCGGTCGCATAGATAACATCGGGCATATCGTTTCTTATCATGGGCTTGTTGGTGGGAACCTCCACGCAGTCAAGCTTGTATATCTCACGGAACTCAGCCTCTTCGGTAAGGGCTGTACCTGTCATACCCGAAAGCTTTTTGTAAAGACGGAAATAGTTCTGGAAGGTGATGGTTGCAAGGGTCTTTGACTCGTTTGCGATCTTGACCCCTTCCTTTGCCTCTATCGCCTGATGGAGGCCTTCATTGTAACGGCGTCCGTACATGAGACGTCCTGTAAACTCGTCAACGATTATGACCTCGCCGTCCTGCACAACATAGTCAATGTCGCGTATCATGATACCGTGGGCGCGGATAGCCTGATTGATGTGGTGAGCTATGCGCTGGGTGTTCTCATCGTCGTCGGTGAGGTTCCGGAGACCGAACTCCTGCTCTGCCTTTGCAACACCGCGCTCGGTAAGAGTACAGGTTCGTGCCTTTTCGTCAACAACATAGTCTGCATCGGCTACATCGTCACGGTCTTCCATTTCTTCCTTGTCATTGTCTGCGACTATTCGAGCCTGCTTGAGTCTCTTTGCAAAGCGGTTTGCAAGGGTGTAAAGCTCGCTGGAGGCTTCGCCTCTGCCCGAAATGATAAGAGGTGTACGGGCTTCATCTATAAGTATGGAGTCAACCTCGTCAACGATAGCAAAGGTATGTCCGCGCTGAACTTTAAGCTCGGCATAGGGAACCATGTTGTCACGGAGATAGTCAAAGCCGAATTCGTTGTTGGTACCGTAAGTGATGTCGGCGTTGTATGCCTCGCGGCGCTCCTCAGCCTCCATGCCGTTGGCGATGATGCCCACCTTCAGACCCAGCCAGCGATGCACCTTGCCCATCCACTCGCTGTCGCGGCGTGCAAGATATTCGTTGACGGTTACAACGTGGACACCCTGACCCGAAAGGGCATTGAGATAGGAAGGCAGAGTTGCCACGAGGGTCTTGCCTTCACCTGTTTTCATTTCGGAGATCCTTCCCTGATGCAGAATGATGCCGCCCAGGATCTGAACGGGGAAGTGCTTCATGCCCAGCACTCGCCAGCTTGCCTCACGGCAGACGGCAAATGCATCGCAGAGGATATCGTCAAGAGTCTCGCCTGCGGCAAGTCTGCCCTTTAATATGGCGGTCTGACCCTGAAGCTCCTCATCGCTCATTGCCTGATATGTGGGCTCAAGATCGAGAACCTTCTGCTTCAAGGGCTCTATTCTTTTAAGCTCTCTTTTTGAGTAGTTGCCGAAAAAGGCTGCAAGTATATTCATAAGTCTCCGCGCAAAGTGCGCGTACGCCTCCTTTGTTTTCCAATATACTTTGTTCATTGTACCACATATATATTGTATTAACAATCATTTTTTGACGAAGATAATGTGTAGTGTTCTTTTTGTAACGATTATTAATAATTTGTTATTGTTTTTCGATAAATATTATGTTGACTTTCCGCTTTCCATATGATAAACTACCCTTGCAAAGCCCGAAATATGACTTTTCATCTTGCAATTGCCGCGGCTCTGTGATATAGTGGTCTGCGGATTTCTGAAAAAAGGAGGAGTACGCGTGTCTCATATATTCTCGGCAGTGCTGCTGGGTCTCGGCTCCGTTGCCGCAACCGTTGTATCTATCGCTGAACGTGCTGTTCCTCTTTCCATGGAGTTTGATCTGAGCAATGACGGCGAGACTCTTTTTCAGGGCGATAAGGTCTATGACTTTGTGGGCTTTGAAAACAGCGGCTTCTCCCCTGCCATCGACCGCGAGCTTGAGGCAAGCCTCGGCAGAAGGATCGGCTTTGTCAGCGACGATGAAGCTAAGGTCTGGCAGATCGACACCCTCCTCGGTGACTATGTCCTCGTCCGCACAGGCGGCACCCAGGGCGAAATTTATAAGCTGAGAGAAGAATTTTGAATATACAATATATATGATTAAAGGGACTGTTTAAAAACAGTCCCTTATTTTTTCGGATTCGGCAAATCGGAAAGCCCGAGAATGTAATCCGCCGATACATTGAAAAAGCGGCAGTAAGCAATAATATCATCGTCCTGCATATGGGCTTCCCCTGTTTCAAGTCTTGATATCGCCCTCTGACTTTTGTGCAGTTTTTCTCCGAGCTGTGTTTGATTCAGGGGCGGTTCATGCTCCTCTCTGAGCATTTTTATCCTCTCCTGTATTGTCATTCGTACCACCTCATTGTCATTTTACAGCAGACGAATTTCGACTATTGACTTTTAGACGCATTTCGACTATGATTGTTTTGCAGGAGTAAAATGATGGTAGTATTTTATAAGTATTCTGCGGGCGGGCACGGAGATGAGATCGCTTGCGTTCTCGCCTCCCTTACGGTGTCCGTTCGGATAATGTCTGAATCGCTTTTCGCAAAACAGAAAGGGGATAATATTATGAAAAGTCATCTCAGAAAAATCATTTCCGTAGTCTGTGTATTTTCCTTGCTTCTTGGCTGTCTCTGCCTTGTCGGCTGCGGCGGTGACGACAGCGACGGTTTAGAATGTCTGGAATACACGGTTTCAGAGGGTGAAGTGACTATAACAGGCTTTACCGGCGAGCCCGAGAAGCTGTCTATACCTGCTGAAATAGACGGTGTCAAAGTCACAGGCATTGGTGATTGGGCATTTGAAGACTGTGAGACTCTGACCGAGGTAACTTTGCCCGATGGCGTTACACACATCGGAAACCATGCGTTTTCATGGTGTAAAAGCCTGACAAAAGTCAGTATTCCCAACAGTGTTACACATATCGGCGATTGTTCTTTCAGATGGTGCGATAAGCTGACTGTAATCAACATACCCGACGGTGTCACATATATAGGCGAGGAAGCTTTCAACGGCTGTGAAAGGCTGACCGAGATCACCATTCCCGACAGTATTACAAGCATCGGGAAGCTTACTTTTAACGACTGCAAGGGTCTTAAGAAAGTCACACTGCCGAAAACTCTCACAAGCATCGGTGAGGCGGCATTCGATAACTGCTGGGGCCTTGAGGAGATCGTAATTCCCGAGAGCGTCACAGTCATCGGGCAGAATGCATTTTTAAACTGCAAGACTCTTAAAAGGGTCTCCATGCCCGACAGCATCACAAGCATCGGTGATGGGGCATTCATGAAATGCGAGAATCTTTCAGAAATAACCTTACCGAGCAACATTACGGCAATCGGAGATTCTACATTCTGCGAGTGCGAGAGCCTTGGGGAGATCATCATTCCCGAGGGCGTCACAGCTATCGGGAATGATGCTTTCAACAGCTGCAGATGTTTCCGTGAGATAGTAATTCCCGAAGGTGTTACAACTATCGGTAATTCTGCGTTCAGCTACTGCTTCGACTTAACGAAGGTCACAATGCCGAGCAGTGTCACGAGTATCGGCGAATCGGCATTTGCCGACTGCTCGAAGCTGACCGAGATCACTATTCCCGAAAATGTCAAGAGCATCGGTAATAGTGTCTTCAACAACTCCTACCGCCTGACCGATATCAAGGTAAGCGAAGCAAATCCTTATTTTGCAGCCATGGACGGCATTCTTTACAACAAGTCATTTACTGAGCTTATATGCTGTCCTCCCGGTAAGGCAGACGTTGTCATCATACCTGACGAGGTCACGGTTATTGGCGGCTATGCATTCAGCAGCTGCGAAGAGCTGACAGAGATCGTACTGCCCGTCAGCCTCACGGATATCGGAGAAAGTGCCTTTTTCTACTGTGACGAGATCGAGAATATTACCATTCCCGAAAGCGTCACAAGCATTGGCGAATCGGCATTTGACGACTGCATCATCACCGTCCATGCACCTTATGAGGCTTCCTATTACAGCTACGAGCCTGACGATGGTGTGACATGGGTGGTAGAGTAACCAATTACGGAGTCTGCACTGAAAGAGGCTGCTGCGGCAGCCTCCTCGGTGACTACGTCCTCGTCCGCACAGGCAGCACCCAGGGCGAAATTTATAAGCTGAGAGAAGAATTTTAATATTGATTTAAAAAGACCGCACATTCTGTGCGGTCTCAGCTTGTCAAAAAACTCACTGTGAAAGCAGTGAGTTTTTTGCATAACATGAATAAAAATGGTATAATAGGAACAAGAGGTGAAACGAAAATGTGGGAAAAAGATGGACGAAGAGATGTAGTACTAATAGACATAG
>JAZSJQ010000015.1:0-2254 GCA_045534445.1 Acutalibacteraceae bacterium | reverse complement strand
TGACGAAGCAAAGCCGACCGGCCGATCAAAAACATCCAGATTGCAGTAATTCTTGTAGAACACATCGTTATTCAGCAGCGCGAATATGTTGCAGTATTTAAGGATGTTAAGAGCATCGGTCGGGATTATCAAAGCGTACATCAGATATTGTGCGCCGAATATCAGAACTGAGCCGACAGCGGCGACGACCGGTTCTATAAACGCAGACAGCATCCAGAATACCAGACCGATTATCGCCGCGGCAAGTGCCTTCAGGAGCGCCGAAAGGACGATGTAGTCGAGTATGGTAATTGGCAAGGCACATTTCGTAAACTCCGGCACAGACTGTATCGAACGGAGCATACCCATGTCTCCGTAAACGACAGAGGCAGTCGTCACGGAAGTAAGGGTCAGCGCAAAGCTTACGATAGCGCTCACGACGGAAACTATCAGCACACGCCGGAGTGCAAGCTGAATCCGTCCGTTTTTTGTACTGTGAATCAGATAATGCAGACCTTTTCTTTTTTCTTCGGTAAACAACGTAACAGCATAGAGAACAGCAACAATCAGAATAAAGTCCGATGTGATGTAGTTTGAGAACACAACAACTCCTCGGTTTTCGCCAAAGGAAACCTCCCCTGACAGTGCGGCATAGTCTTGCGCTGTCTTTTCTATGTTTGCCATTGAAAAGCTGTTTTGACCCTGCAATATGGAAATGGCATCAAGGTCTGCGGCGTTATTTCTCACATTCTGCAAAAAGGCAGGATAGCTGTCAAGGTATGCTGTGAGCTCTTCACCCTGCAAGGTTATTGCCTTTTCTTCACTGCACTCATAGGCGAAGAATACACAGTTAAGCAGCAGAGCAAGGGCAAAGAAAACAAGAGTTTTTCGTGAGAGAAGAACTCGCTTTACTTCATTCATAAGCGCCCCTCCGCATAGTAGAGATAAACGTCCTCAAGGTCAGTGTTATCGTCGGTCTGCGTGAAGCCTTCGGGAATCTCATCCTCGACTATTCGCAGGCGGTAGTTATCGCCGCAAAGGGAAACCTGACCCTTCGGGTATTTTTCTTTATGTGCCAAAACCTCCTCGTAGGTGCCGACAAATATGCTTGTCTTGCCCTTAATACTGCTCACAAGCTCCGACGGAGAACCTGAAACAAGAATATTTCCGCGGCTCAGCACAATAACGCTTCCTGCGATTGATTCGATGTCGCTTACAACGTGTGTTGCCAGCAAAACGGTACGCTCACGGGAGATTTCGGATATGTAATTGCACAGTCTTATGCGCTCCTCGGGGTCAAGTCCTGCGGTGGGCTCGTCAAGGATAAGTATTTCAGGATTATCCAGCATTGCCGCCGCCAGCAGCACTCTCTGACGCATACCGCCCGAATAACTTCCAAGCTTTTTGTGCGCGGCATGAATCAGTCCGACTATCTCAAGAAACTGCTCGGTCTGCTCTTTGCAAGCCTTTGCCTTCATGCCCTTAAGTGAGCCGATGTAATGAAGAAACTGACGGGCAGTGAAGTCCTCATACATTCCCTGAAGCTGCGGAGTGTAGCCGACTTTACTGCGGAAAGATGCGCCAAGAGACAGAATATCCGTGCCGTTGTAGAGTATTTCGCCCTCGGTGCGTTTGATGTTGTCGGTGATGAGGTTGAGCAGGGTGGACTTGCCTGCACCATTGGCACCGAGAAGTCCGTAAACGCCTTTATCGAATGTGAATGTAAAATCAGACAGAGCCGCAAGCTCGCCGTATTTCTTTGTAAGATTTTTAATTACAAGCATCAGTAAACCTCCCGTCCTATAAAGAAGAACACTTCTTCCCATGTTGTATTTCCGTCAAGAATATCTTCAAGGGGACAGCAGACAACCTTTTCGTCATACTGGATATAAACTGTACCATCGAGAATGTTAAGGGCATATTTTTCACCAACGCCCTGTGCGCTGTCGCTTACAGGTATTTCAAATTCGGCAATCTTTTCGCCATCCAGTGTGCAAACCGCCACTCTGACATTTTTATCTGATACATGGTTAATCTTCTCGTCCGCAATGTACAGATATTTGCCGTCGGTGGTTATGCCCACAGGCTCAATGTCTTCATCAAAAACAAATTCGGTTGATTCCTTTGTCAGAGGGTCGTATATCATAATGCGGGAATCAAAGTCTTTGGTTTGCATGGTATACCAGAATTTATCACCCACTGCTGTTCCGCTGTACAGCCAGCCGTCCTCAATAGTGACTATGCACTCAGTGTGCTTCTCGTTGATGTTATAAGC
>JAZSJQ010000021.1:0-10334 GCA_045534445.1 Acutalibacteraceae bacterium | reverse complement strand
ACTACAACAACAGGCGCATCAAGGCAAAACTTAAGGGTTTGCCGCCTGCTATTCACAGACAACAAACCCTTTCGGTTGCTTGAACAATTTTTTTATCAAATATTTGTCTAACTTTTTGGGGTCAATTCAAGATGCATGGTCTTTTAGTTTTAGTGCAGATTATCCTCGTTAACTGTTTCAGGGGGAGTGAGAAGCTCTTCGGGGTGCTTCAGAAGATGGATAATATATCTGATTGATTTGCCATAATAATAGCCATCTCCGATACGTTCGTCAACGGTAAAACGAAGATTGATGCTCTGATGTTCACGGATCTCACCGTCATCTTCTTTTACAAACATTTTCTCCTTCTTGCCAACACCTGCAAATATGGAGCAGGTACCAAACTCGTAAAGGTGATGATATACAGAACCTATACCGACTGAGCCGATATCGGTGATAAATACGGAAGTATGGAAGGGGCTGACTTCTTTGATAAGCTTGTAGGTGCCCTTCTTATTATCTGTTTTGCGTATATGGTTGACGACGCCCTTGATAAGCCAGTTGGGAAGAGAGGCAACAATACCTACAACAGCACCGGTATCATTTGTTGAGCCTGTTTCATCCTTTGCGCCCTTGACCTTTTCAATCTCTGCCATTACAGCATCATAAACCTGCTGAAGGGTAAAATCAGGGTCAAAAGCTACCTTGATAGTTTCTTCGGGGGAGTCAAGGGTCATTTCTCTTTTGATTGTCATTGAAATCTCAAGAGAATTACGAGCGTAAATCCTGCCGCCGATAACAAATCTGTTGAGCTTAGGATACTGAGAAACTGCACGGACAAATGCTGCCATAAAGACAACAATTCTTGCCAGCTTTGGCATATCGCCCTCTCGACGCATTTTTCTTACAAACTTGTCAAGCTCTTCGATGTCAACACGTTCTTCGAAAAAGACCATTGAATCAAGACGAGTGCGCATAATGTGAGGGATAAGGTAGAAAACAGGGTCATTGCTATGTACACGCCAGCCGTCTTTTCTGTCGCCGCGCTTTTTCTTATAGTTAAAGAATTTTTTATCGGGAATTCTCTTTCTTTCAAATTTCTTTGCGCGCTTTGCGGCTTTCTTTTCAGCTTTGAGCTGTAGCTTTTTTTCTTTCTTTGCAGCCCTTTTATCTGCACGCGTTATTTTTTCAGACATTTAATCACTTCCTGATAATACTTTATATTAGAAATTATGAAGAAAAATTAAGCAAAAATCAAGTGATTTCAAATAAGTTAATAAATTATTAATAATGGCAGCAAGGTTTTCCTGCTGCCATTATATTAATTTTCATTTTTAGGATTATCGATACTGCGCGTAATGCCGAAGTTTGCAAGGATTTCTTCTTTCTGATTATCTTTAAGCATTCTGAATTTAATGATAAGCGATCTCTCGTCCTTTGTCAGCATATTCATATATTGCGCAGTGTCATCCTCTTTATCAGATTTGCTATTTATATCAGATATGTTGATGGTGTTGTCGTTGATAGGGCGAGGGAGAGTCTCATGACCGAGAAGATACATTAGATCTGTGTTGAAAATTACGGAGAGCTTGGTAAGAGTGTCAAGGCTGGGCTCGGAACGTCCTCGTTCATAGTAGGTATAGGTTGAACGATTGACGCCAAGAGCATCTGCAATCTGGCTGTGGGTAAGTCCGCTTTTCTGACGGCAGTATTTGAGCCGAGTCTGAAGGTCACTTTGTTTGTTTGATGGCATAAAATAATTCCTCCCAATTTATCAATCCACAATACATAAAATAATTATACATGATATTTATTTGTAAATCAACAACATTTGACAAAATTCGACACGACAAATTTGATAATTATGAATTAAAATCCTTTTTATCATCGATTTGATTTTCCTCGGATGATTCCTTTTTCGCGGTAATAATAATTATGCGCACTGATATAAATACAAGAACTATTGAAATTGCAAGCAAAAGAGATTTTATCAATAACATTTTCAGATACCTCAGGTGTAAATTTATATATTAATAATAATTGACGTTGCTTATTAACTTTAGTATAATAATCTGGATTCACGGGGGTGTTTTTATGCGCAACAGGATTGTTTTATTACTGATTATTATAAGCGTATTCTTTGCTGCAGGCTGCAGAAAAGATACAGGTGATTCGAAAGCATCGGCACCTGTACTGAGTGAAAGATACGAACAGATATCAGAAACCGATATCAATGGAAATTATTCGATTCCTATTTTTAAGAATATTTCTGATGATGCTTTTCAAACAGAGATCAATGACTGTGCACTGGCTTTTACAAAGCGTGGTGAAATAATCAGCCGCAAGAATTATGCTGTTGAGCTGATTTCAGTATCAGATATTGAAAAATATGATTTTTATGAAATCGGTAACTATAAGATTCACAATTTCGATGATAAATTTATAAGTTTCTCACTTTGTTTTGAACAGCGTTTTGAGAATGGCGAAAAATTTGAGTTTGTAAAGCAGAGCTTTGTGTTCAATTATGATGTTAAAACCGGTCAGAAGATCGACGCATCGATTTTGTTCAAGGACGAGGATAAAGTATCTGAGTATATAGCAAAGAAGCTGCACGAGAGACTTCTGAGTATGGGTTGTCTTAAAACAGAGCAGTATAATGCTTCGGTTTTCAAGAATAATATTCTCAGCTATTGTGCCATTATGCCGAATAATAAAGTTGCAGTAATTACGACTTCAGGCAAGTTTGATCTTAAAGTAAGCGCAGGAACGCCGATTGTCGAAATCATTATTCCTGAAGAGTATTATTCATAATATTTCCAATAAAAAAACAGCTGCCGCATCAGCGACAGCTGTTTTTTATTATGCATAATACGCTATTTTATAGAAATTGGGATATACACTGAGAAACTGAGAAAGTGTGGCACGACTGCTGCTTCCGGGATCGTTTATCGTGAAGTTTGAGGCAGAAACAGATTTTCCGTTAAAGCCTGTAACAACGACCCAGTGCTGGTTGCCATTACTTTTTTTGCACCCTAAAATCACGGGCTTTCCATTTCTGAGCAGATCGAGGATCTTATTGAGATAACCGTTTGAACTTGTGATAAAACGGTAATTATTTGGCCAGTAAAGTGAGCCTGAAGATGAATATGTCAGTTTTTTTGACATTGCAGAGGGCGTTATTGATGTACCTGTTCGATAGCTTTCAAGCATTGCAAGTGCGGTTGTTGTACAGCCGATAGAACCGATTGTCTTTCCGGATGAGCCAAGTGTAACAGAAGCCCATCTGCTGTCGGTCTGCTTGTAATTTGGAACTGACAGGTATACGGATGATGTACCCGAATCGGTGTATTTTTTAAGATAGCGACTGCTTACATAACCTGTGTATTTACCATTGTACAGTATTTTGGTAAAGTCGTTATACTCAGAAAGCCGTATCACTGTTTTGCCGTTTGCAAGCTTTGATTTGACAGAATATGAAACAGATGGACCTGTACGGACATTCAGTGAACTGCCTGAAGTGCTGACCTTTGCTGCTTCGGAAGATATAGGAGTGATATAAGTTGAGCTGCAATAGCCGTATTTGCCTGATGCATATTCAACTTTCCACCATGAACCGCTTTTGGAAATAACAGTAATATAACTTCCTTTCGGCAGAGTGGTCAGTATCTGTGCGTTTGCTGAAGCTGATGAACGAACATTAAGACTGCCGCCCGAGGTTGTAACGATGCCTGCAGAAGATGATGAATCTGCTGCATAGGCTTTATTTGGAAATGAAATTACAGCCGACATCATAATGATTGCCGCAAGAACAAATGCGGCAAGAGATTTGATTGAATGCATAAACGTATGTGCCTCCTTTTCGAAGAATAGTCTAACATGAGGCACATACATATGTCATTGCACAAATAAAGGAAACGGATTACTGAATTCCGGGTATGGAGGGGATACCGGAGAAACCTTTTTCGAGTTCCTCATCGGAAGGTACATAGTCCTGCATAGTGCCTTCGTTATAAGCAGTGTAAGCGGCAAGGTCAAAGTATCCTGTACCGGTGAGACCGAAAAGAATGGTTTTCTCTTCGCCTGTTTCCTTGCATTTCAGTGCTTCGTCAATTGCAGCCTTGATGGCATGAGAGGATTCAGGGGCAGGGAGAATACCCTCAACCTTTGCAAACTGAGTCGCTGCGGCAAATACCTCTGTCTGCTTGACGCTTCTTGCCTCATCAAGCAATCCGTCGTGATAAAGCTGTGAAAGAATGGGACTCATTCCATGGTAGCGGAGACCGCCTGCGTGATTTGATGCAGGCATATAACCGCTGCCGAGAGTGTACATTTTTGCAAGAGGAGTGACCTTGCCTGTGTCACAGTAGTCGTATGCAAATTCTCCTCTTGTGAGAGAAGGACAGGAGGCGGGTTCAACAGCTATGAAGTAAGGAGAGCGTTTGCCTGCAAGTTTGTCTGCCATAAACGGAGCCATGAGTCCGCCCAGGTTTGAACCGCCACCCGCACAGCCTATAACAATATCGGGATAAATATCGTACTTATCCATAGCTGTTTTTGCCTCAAGACCAATAATGGTCTGATGGAGCATAACAAGATTGAGAACACTGCCGAGAACATAACGGGTGGAATTACTGCCGGAAGCCACCTCGACTGCTTCTGAAATAGCAGTGCCGAGGCTGCCTGTGCAGTTTGGATCTGCGGCAAGTATCCTGCGTCCTGCTTCTGTTGTCATGGAAGGGGAGGGGATAACATTTGCTCCATATGTCTCGATTATTGCTTTTCTGTAAGGCTTCTGCATTGCGGAGCATTTAACCATATAAACGGAAAGATCAATGCCAAGATATCCGCAGGCCATGGCGAGAGCTGTGCCCCATTGACCTGCACCTGTTTCGGTTGTAAGGGACTTCAAACCCTGCTTTTTTGCGTAGTATGCCTGCGCAATGGCAGAATTGAGCTTGTGGCTTCCTGATGTGTTGCCGCCTTCGTATTTGTAGTAAATGTGAGCAGGTGTTCCCAGAGCCTTTTCAAGACAGTATGCGCGAACAAGGGGAGAGGGACGGTACATTTTATAGAAATCGCGTATCTCTTCGGGAATTTCAATATACCTGTCGGTTGTGTTGAGCTCCTGCGCAGCAAGTTCACGGCAGAAAATACCTGAAAGCTCATCCAGTGTGACAGGCTCAAAGGTATGAGGATTGAGCAGAGCTGAATGATCCTTATTCATATCAGCTCTGACATTGTACCATGCTTTTGGGATCTCATTTTCGCTCAGATAGATTTTGTACGGGATTTTTGACATAATATTTTCTCCTTTCGGGGAAAGGGCAAAACAAAAAACCTGTCCCCGCAAAATTAATTGCGAAGGACAGGTAAATCTACCTGCGGTACCACCTTGCTTGACGTATAAAACGCCCACCTCACGAAATGCAAACACATTCCAGCCCTGTAACGCGAGCACGCGTCTGCCTCTACTTGCAGTAAAACGTTCGAAGCAGCCCTCAAGGGTCCATTTGCCGACTCGCTTTCTGTTCGGATCACAGCATCCCGAACTCTCTGTGAGCGCGCTGTCGGTTTGATCTCCCTGTCAGCGGTTTACTTTGTTTTTATAAATTTTACCACATTAAATCGATTTGTCAATATATTTAATCAAACAGTCATAAGATTTACGATTTATGAATATAAATAGTCATCAGGAGGTATAATTCTATGAAAAAATTTTTGGCTCTGTTTTTTTCACTGATCGTAATTATTGGCTCACTTGTATCATTTCCGGTTAAAGCAGAAGCAGCGGAAAACACGCTTATAGCTGCAAATTACTCTACATTAAAGTACGGCTCGAGAGGAGATGGGGTTAAAAAGCTTCAGACCCGTCTTGCGTACCTTGGTTATTACAGCGGAAATATTGACGGTAAATATGGACCTTTGACCAGAACTGCTGTAAAAAACTTTCAGGATGTCTCGGGACTTACGGTAAACGGCACTGCAAATAATGCTACTCAAAGAGAGCTTTTTGCTGAAAACGCACCATTCAATGACAGTAAGGTTTCATATTCAGTAAAGTATATTGACAGCAAAAAGTACTACAAAATTGCTCTCAGTAACAATCAGCAGGATTATGTGCGGAAAATGTGCAAAAAGTATAATGTATCATTTGAACTGGTACTTGCACTTATGAAGGTGGAAAGCGGATATAAAGCTTCGGCAAAATCAAAAACTAATGATTATGGAATAATGCAGATAAACAAAGGAAATCACAGTTTTCTGAAAAAGAAGCTTGGGGTCAAGAATTTCCTTGACTTTAAGCAGAATACCCAGGCAGGAGTCTATATGTTGTCAAGATATACTGCAAAACACTCGGATATTCATAAGGTCCTCATGTGTTATAATCTCGGAGAAGGTGCAGCTGCTAAAAAATGGAAAAAGGGCACCTGCAGTACATCGTACAGTCTTAAAGTTGTTTCTGCCATGGAACAATTGAAACAGAAATGACGAAAAAAGCTCACAGCATTTTGTTGTGAGCTTTTTTTGTGTATATCAAAAAAATTTATACTCTTTGATTGCCATAAGTATTTTTGTGTGGTATAATAAAATAAGTGATATACCAAGGAGGATTTATAATGTTCAGTGATGTTGTATTTGAGCAGATAATCAAAAAGAAAAATGAATTATGGGACTATGTAAAGTTTTTTCTTATTGTTTTCCTGTGTCTGGCGGTGCCGGGACTGATAGTCACGCTGGTAGGCGGAATGATCGATCCCGTTTTTGCGCTGTCTCTCAGCCCGTATCTTTTTATTGCTGCTGTTGTTCTTATGATTTTTCTGCTTAGGAATATGTCATATGAGTATGAATACACTTTCGTTAATGGTGAACTCTCTATTGATAAGATCATTGCCAAAACAAAGAGAAAAAGAATGATTTCTTTTGACGTAAAGAATATTGATGATATGGGAATATATGACCCCAATGAATGCAAATGGGATAAGTCTGTTACAAAGCTAATATATACCGATACTTACAGCGGCAATGGCGATCTTTACATGGCATTTCCGCATCCTGCAATCGGCAGATGCGTTGTTGTTATCAAATCCAGTGAAAAGATTGCAAAAGGCTTCAAGCCCTTTGTCAATAGAAATATTCATAAAGCGGTATTTCCCGATGTCTGATTAAAATCTCAAGCGCACAGTGCACTGTGCGCTTGTTTTGTGCAGGTGAGATTATGATTCTTGACAGTAAAAAAACAAAAGAAATTGAAGATATCTGTGTCAGCAATGGGACAGAACACATTGAGCTGATGACAAGGGCAGGTACCGCTGCGGCAAAGCTGGCAATTGATAATTATGATGCGTCACACAAAAGCGTTGCGGTTTTATGCGGCAGAGGGCATAATGGCGGTGATGGCTTTGCAGCAGCCCGTGTTCTTGCAAAGAGCGGTGCAAAAGTGAGAGTGCTTCTGACACACGGATATCCGACAGTTCCTGATGCCATTGACCTTTTCGGCAGGGCAGAAAGAGCAGGTATGAAGTGCTTGCTCTTCAATGTGGAGGAGGACAGAGAAGAATTCCTCAAAACACTGATGATTGCGGATATTATTGTTGACGCGGTGTGCGGAACAGGCTTTTCCGGAGAGCTTGATGACAAGCTTGAGATGATATTTAAATGCGTGAACAGCTCAAGAGCAAAAGTTATTGCAGTTGATCTACCAAGCGGTGTAAATGCAGACTCAGGCAAGGTTTCAGAAGGCGCGGTAAAAGCTGATGCAACCATTACATTCACAACAAAAAAGCCGTGCCACGTCGTGTATCCTGCACTTGAACATTGCGGGAAGGTTTATGTGGCTGATATAGGAATCGATACTTCCAATATTCCGATGAGCGAATATACCCTTGATGTTCCCGATTTCCAAAGCACGAGGCTATGTTTTCTGCCAAGAAAAAGTAATACTCATAAGGGTGATTACGGTCGTCTGTTGGCTGTGTGCGGCAGTGAGGCAATGCCCGGTGCGGCTGCACTTGCGATTAAAGCTGCCTGCCGTTCGGGAGTTGGACTTGTAAAGTGTGCAGTGCCTGAAAGATGTATAGGAGCTATTGCATCATATGTGGCAGAAGCAACATATTTGCCGCTTACGTCCTCGATTGCTGGACTTAATGATGTTGACCGGAAGGCTATAATTGAGTCTCTCAAAGGATCATCAGCCTGTCTTTTAGGATGTGGTCTTGGACAGAGTGAGAGAACAAAGCAGACAGTCAGACTGATAATTGAGAATTCTGAAATACCGTTGATCATAGACGCTGATGCGCTGAATTGTATTGCCGATGATATTGGACTGCTTGATAATGCCAAGTGTGAAATTATTATTACTCCCCACCCGGGAGAGATGTCCCGTCTTACGGGGAAGACTACCGAAGAAATTCAGGAAAACAGACTCGAAATAGCAAAGAGCTTTTCTTCAGATCATGGAGTCACCGTTGTTCTCAAAGGTGCAAATACAATAATCGCTTTCCCTGACGGCAAGGTATCTGTAAATACAACAGGAAACCCCGGCATGGCTTGCGGAGGCTCAGGTGATGTGCTGGCAGGAATTATTGGTGCACTTCTTGCACAGAAAATGAGTGTTTACGATGCGGCAGCCTGCGGAACATATATACACGGAGAATGCGGAGACAGAGCTGCTGTGCGGTATTCTGTCACAGGAATGATGCCGTCTGATATTATTGAAACGATTCCGTCTCTTTTCCTTGAGCTTGAAAGATAAAAAACAGCAAGCAGCTGCGCTGCTTGCTGTTTTTTGTTATTTGTTAATATTTTCGCTCATGCGGTAACATAAAGTCATAAGACTGTCGGTGAGATGTACATTTTCCATTATTACATCATCGTATTTCAGAGTCAGGTCAAAGTGTGAAAAATTCCAGAAAGAGCGGACGCCGTTGTTATAAAGAATCTCTGCTATGGGCTCAGCACTTTCATACGGCAGACAAAGAAAAGCACACTGAGGCTTTTCTTTGCTGCAGTAATCAGAAAGCTCGGCAACATTACGAACGGTAGTGGAACCTATGGGCATACCGAAGATTTCTGGGTTGTTGTCAAAAACTGCATCCAGAACAAAGCCCCTGTCAGGAAATGATATGTGGCTGGCAACTGCCTTTCCCAGATTACCTACACCGATAAGCACAGCTTTGTAGCCGTTGTTGAGACCGAGTATTTTACCTATTTCAGAGTGCAGCTTGGCAATGTCATAGCCGTATCCCTGCTGACCGAAACCACCGAAACAGTTAAGGTCATGCCTTATCTGAGATGCAGTAAGTCCCATGCGGGAAGCAAGCTCACCCGAGGAGATTCTGTTAACGCCTGAATCCTTTAATCTGCCGAGAAATCTGTAGTATCTCGGCAATCTGCGTATTACAGAGATGGATATTTTATCGTTAAGCATGAGGAATTGCTCCTTGTCTTTTACTTGGAGATTTTTTCAACGGTTTCCATGATGTAATCACCGAACTCACTGCAGGTGCAGCCTGTATCACGTCCGGTGATGGTGAGCTTCTTTTCGGTGAACATACAGATGTCAAGAGCTTTTTCGAGATCATCTGCCTGCTTCTGGAAACCGATGTGGGAGAGAAGCATAACGGTTGCACGGAGCATGGAACAGGGGTCAGCATAACAGCCTCTTCCTTCTTCCATCATTCTGGGAGCAGAACCGTGGATAGCCTCAAACATGGAGTAACGCTTGCCGTAGTTTGCGCTGCCTGCAGTACCTACGCCACCCTGGAACTCAGCAGCCTCATCGGTGAGGATATCGCCGTAGAGGTTGGGAAGAATAAATACCTTGAAGTCACGACGACGCTTTTCGTCGATAAGCTTTGCGGTGGTGATATCAATGTACCAGTCATCGGTAGTGATTTCGGGATATTCCTTGCCGATTTCCTTGCAGAGACGGAGGAACTTACCGTCGGTGGTCTTTACAACGTTTGCCTTGGTGATGATGGAAACTCTGTCCTTGCCGTTCTTCTTTGCATACTCATAAGCAAGTCTTGCAATTCTCTCAGTACCCTGAGTGGTGGTAACGGTGAAGTCAACGGCGAGGTCGTCGTCAACGTTGCAGCCGCAGGATCCGAGTGTGTAAGCGCCCTCGGTGTTCTCGCGGAAGAAGGTCCAGTCAATGCCCTGATCGGGAACACGGACGGGGCGCACGTTGGCAAAGAGGTCAAGCTCCTTACGCATTGCCACGTTGGCGCTCTCGATGTTGGGCCAGGGATCGCCGGCACGGGGAGTGGTGGTGGGTCCCTTGAGAATGACGTGGCACTCCTTGAGCTCGGCCAGAACATCGTCGGGGATGGCCTTCATGCACTCGACGCGGTTCT
>JAZSJQ010000075.1:0-6358 GCA_045534445.1 Acutalibacteraceae bacterium | reverse complement strand
GATGAGCTTGCCGTTGAGCTCAGGAATAACAAGGCCGATAGCCTTTGCAGCGCCGGTAGAGTTGGGAACAATGTTAACTGCTGCTGCGCGAGCACGACGAAGGTCGCCCTTTCTGTGAGGACCATCGAGAACCATCTGATCGCCTGTGTATGCGTGAACGGTTGTCATGATACCGCTCTGGATAGGAGCATAATCATTGAGAGCCTTAGCCATGGGAGCGAGGCAGTTGGTGGTGCAGGAAGCAGCGGAGATGATGGTGTCTTCAGCCTTCAGGATGTCCTGGTTGACGCCGAAAACGACGTTGGGCAGATCGTTGCCTGCGGGAGCAGAGATAACGACCTTCTTAGCGCCTGCATCGATGTGAGCCTGGCTCTTAGCCTTGGAAGCGAAGAAACCGGTGCACTCGAGAACTACGTCAACGCCGATTTCCTTCCAGGGAAGGTTTGCGGGATCCTTCTCAGCGAGGATCTCGATCTTGGTGCCGTCAACAGTGATGGAAGTCTCATCGCTCTCAACAGGAAGAGCATAGGGACCCTGAGCGGTGTCGTACTTAAGGAGATGTGCGAGCATCTTGGGGCTGGTGAGGTCGTTGATAGCAACGATTTCGTAACCCTCTGCTCTGAACATCTGACGGAATGCGAGACGGCCGATGCGGCCAAAGCCATTGATTGCAACTCTTACTGACATTATAATAACCTCCGTTATTAAAATTTGTTTTTTACCGAGTAACATTTTATATGATAATCGGAATTTTTTCAAGTCCTTTGATAAACTTTGACAGACTTTGGACAAACTTCTAAACTTAGTATAAAACCGATAGTCTTAACTATTCAAATTTGTGAGATATTACCTATCAGTTTTCTTCTGCCTTTGCGTTTTCAATTTTTTCGGCGGCGGCTGTTACACCTGCCGCTACCCCTGCCGCTGCGGCAGCACCGATGCCTTTGTTTTCAGAATCGCTTTTCTTTGCAAAACACTTGAATATCATAGGCCAGAAAACGGTGGCCCACATAATGATTATGCAGTAACGAAGCGCATCTGCAACGGTTTCGGGCATGATGGCATGAAGTATGGGCTTGAAGCCTGCCTTAATACCCACCAGCACTCCGAGACCGACAACTACCTTTATAATGTGAGTATACCATTTGCCTGCCTTCGGCTCAAATCGGATATATCTGCGCTCGATAAAAAAGCCAATTGCAAAGCCCATGCTTACACCGCCTGACTTGCAGCAGTCGGTTACGCTTTCCATATCGATAAGTCCCTTGCTGTGCAGAATGAGGCTGTAAACAATAAGACCTGCGGAAAGCAGAACGAAAATGCCGGATACGATAAGGTCATGTGCCACGGAGTCCTTTTCGAGCTTCACGAAAAGAACCACCAGCACAACGCAGGCGATGGTCGAAAGAGCGCCTGCGACAACGTCTGCAGGGGTGTGAACTCCCAGATACATTCTCGAAAAGCCAACTGCGACTGCAAGCATTATAAACAGCACCTTGAGCCATGCGTTTTTCACGCTTGTGGCAAGGCTTCCCCATAGAGCAAAGGCGCTCTGGGTATGTCCGCTGGGGAAGGAATAGCTTGTTGCCGCTCCCTTTGAGCCGCCTACAGGATCAAAGGAGGGGTCAAGAACCCAGGGACGCGGTACTCGGCATGTGATCTTAAGCCCCTGAACAACAGTAGATGAAAGCACGAATACAAGACCCATGCGATAGGCTGTATTTTTATTGACACACCAGTAAATTATGCAAAGAACAAGAAAAAGAATGATCTCTTCTCCAAGCTTTGTTACGAGCAGAAAAAGCTCATTTAAGAACGGTGTTCTGATCTCGGCAAGAGTTTTCAGAAATTCCATTGTTTTACCTCCACTTTCTGTATTTTGACTTATTCTACCACATAAATTCTGTTTGTGCAGTAGATTTCACTCCTGAAAATTGTAATATCTTAATTTAATATTACTTGCAGTATTCAGTCTATGCTCTTTGTTGCCACGATATCAGCGCCGAAAACGTCCTTTATCAGCACATCGCCTATTTTAACGGGCGCTTCTGCGGCAGCTTCTCTTATGATCTTCACAGCATCAAAAATATGCTCTTTCTTTATGGGTACGCTTGTCTTTACACTGACCATTGTATCCTCTCGGTTCGAGATTCTGACAACAGATGTAACTGTCCGCACAGGATTTGTACACTCGTCTGTGCCGTACTGCTCGCCCTTCGGACAGGCATTGCCTGTAACGCGTACACCGCTTTCGGAAATATCCACCTCAAGTCTGCAGCCTCTGGGGCATATTATGCAGGTTATTTCCCTCATCATTATATCTCCTCCAGACTTACCACGATCGGCTCAGTTATTTCCTTAAGTTTTTCGGCTTTCACCGTTATCTTTTCCATCTCGCCCGGAGCCGCTCTCAGTCTTACTGCCGACGTGAGAACATCTTCTCCCGATTTAACGGTAAATCTTACCTTGCCGAAAGGCTCGGCAACTCGCATAAAGAGAGGAATATCCCTGTTTGCCCCTGCGTGGATCCGCTGTGGCAATACATATCTTATTCCGCTGCCGGCAACGGTTTCTACGGTTTCTCCGCCTGAAAGCTGACCTTTTACAAATGCCGCCGCACCCATTCCTGCCATTTCCGCCTCGTCGGAAACATAGTCAACAAGGTCATGAACATGAAGCACATTTCCGCAGGCAAAAATGCCCTCAGCCTCGGTCATTCTGTTTTCGTCTGCCAAAGCACCGTTTGTCGCCTTGCATATATCGATGCCTGCTTCTCTTGTAAGCTCGTTTTCGGGGATAAGTCCGACGGACAGAAGCAGTGTATCGCATGGGATATACCGCCTTGTTTCTTCCTTTATCCTTCTCTCGCCGTCAACCTCGGCAACAGTTACACCCTCAAGACGTTTTTCACCGTGTATCTCTGCAACGGTGGTATTGAGATACAAAGGAATATCGTAGTCCTCAAGGCACTGGACAATGTTTCTCGTGAGTCCGCCCGAATAGGGCATTATCTCGCACACTGCCTCCACCTTTGCACCCTCAAGGGACATTCTGCGAGCCATGATAAGACCGATATCTCCCGAACCTAAGATAACGACCCTTTTTCCTACCATGTATCCTTCACAATTTATGAGTTTCTGGGCGGTGCCTGCGCTGTAGATTCCTGCAGGACGTGTGCCGGGTGTGTTCAGCACACCTCGGCTGCGCTCTCTGCAGCCCATGGCAAGAATTACTGCCTTTGCCTTGATTTTAAGGATTCCGTCAGTATTCTGTGCCGTTACCGTCCTGTCCTTGGAAATTCTTAATACGGTGGTCTCGTAATATACCTTTATATTTCTTTCTCTTACCTTTTCCGCATAGACAGAGGCATATTCAGGACCTGTCAGCTCCGTGCCGAGCTTGTGAAGTCCGAAGCCGTTATGTATGCACTGGCAGAGTATTCCGCCCAGAGTTTTCTCTCTGTCGATTATCACAACGTCCGTTACTCCGCTGTCGTAAGCCGCTACTGCCGCTGCCATTCCGGCGGGACCGCCGCCGACTACTGCAATATCACATTTTATCATCATTTTCTCCTCTTACAGCTTTCCTGTCAGCATTTCAGAGCCTTCGCCATTTTTGGTTATATCCTGCATTTCCATGCTGTTTTCTTCTGCTATCAGCCTCATTACATAAGGTCCGCAGAAGCCGCCCTGACACCTGCCCATTCCCGAACGGGTGCGTCTTTTCACTGCGTCAATGTCCTTTGCAGGGGGATTTCTGCGTATTGCTTCCCTTATCTCACCTTCGCTGACTGTCTCACATCGGCAGACGATTTTGCCGTATTTGGGGTTCTGCTTTATAAATGCGTCCTTTTCTTCGTCGGTCATCTTTCTGAAAAGGTGCGGATCTTCCCTCTTCCCGTTGAAGTCGGGGTTCTCTATGAGTTTAAAACCACATTTTTTAAGAATGCTCACTGCATACTGCGCAATGGCAACGCAGGCGGTAAGACCGGGGGAATCTATAGCGGCAACATTTATAAGTCCTTGCGCCTTTCTGCTTTTTTCGATTATGAAATCGCCGCCTTTTACCGATGATCGCACACCTGTAAAGGAGGTTATAACGCTTCGGAAATCAACGGTGGGTACACTCTTCTTGGCAAGGGCCATTACAGTGTCCGTGCCCTTTTGGGTAGTTTCTCTGTCTTCTGCTGTGTTTCTCTTTTCTGCCGTCGGGCCTGTCAGCAGATTGCCGTCAACGGTGGGGGTTACAAGTATTCCCTTACCTTCCTTGGACGGCACCTGAAAAACGGTGTGGTTTACCCTTTTTCCCTCGCTTTTGTCAAGGAGCAGATACTCACCTGCTCTGGGGATTATCTCGAAGGAATCGTCCCCTGCAAGCTTTGCGATAAAATCAGAATGACAGCCTGCACAGTTTATAAGATATTTTGCCTGCACACTGTCCCCCTTTGCAGAGGTGATCGTAAAAATCCCCTTTTCTCTTTCTATTTTTTCTATTTTAAAGTTCGTTTTAAGCTCCGCGCCGTTATCCATGGCATTGCCAACTGCGGCAATCGTAAGCTCATAAGGACAGACGATGCCCGATGTGGGAACATAAAGTGCAGAGGTTACCTTCTCGGAAAGATTAGGTTCGATCTCTCTCGCCTCGTCGCCGCTGAGAACTTTAAGCTTCTTTATCCTGTTCTTTTTTCCGCGTTTATAAAGCTCTTTTACGTTGTTGTCCTCATCCTTGCTGAATGCACAGACCAGCGAGCCGATGCGCTTTATGGGAACATTGAGTTCTTTCGCAGTATCAAACAGCTTTTCGACTCCCAGTGTGTTCATTTTTGCTTTCATTGTTCCCGGCTCAGGGTCGTGTCCGCCGTGGACAATGCCGCTGTTTGCCTTTGATGCTCCCATCGCAACGTCATTTTCCTTTTCAAGCATACACACCGACAGCCTGTATTTTGTAAGCTCTCTGGCAATCATACCGCCGATAACTCCGGCACCCGCCACTGCTATATCGTAAATCATTGCGTTTCTCCTTTTTTGTTCTGTAAAGGGCATACTGCGCCTTTTCCATTATAGCACAAAGGGAGCGAAAACTCAATGGAAATTGCTATGCTCTCGAGGCAAAATGCAATTGACTTAATATTCAATTCATGCAACAATAAAGCAAAATTACAGATTGGAAAGGCGGTATTATTTATGGAGGCTGTGCTTGAAAATTATTCGAATTATCTGAGCTTTGCACAAAAATGCAGGTTTGGCAGGGTTTATCCTTTTTCGATAGCTATGGGCCTTCAGCAGGGGGATATATTTGTCAATTCAAAAAATAATTGCCGCACTGTCCTTTTCTGGCACAAATGCGGCTTTGCTCATATTTCAGGTGGGTATGACGAGGCTTTTCTCGATTCGCTGTATGATATTATCCTTGATAAGAAAGGTATGAATCCGCGACGATTTCTCCTCTTTGCCGACAGCAGGACAGCGGAGTTTTATAAAAATAAGGAAAATATAGAAATTGAACGCAGGTATTTTTTCGAGTATGCCGACAACTGCAACTGTGCAGAGTGTATTTTGCCCAATAACTGCGAAATCAAGGAAATTGATACCGAAATTCTGTCTGAAATAAACGGAAGGATCACCCCATATTTTTCATGGAGTGACTCAAAAGAATTTTTAAGCAACGGTAAGGGCTTCTGCCTTTTTGAAAAAGGAATTGCCGCTGCATGGGCGTTTTCTTCCGCTGTAAGCGATGAGGAAATCGACATCGGCGTAGAAACAGATGTCAGGTTCCAGCACAAGGGTTATGCTTCTGTCGTCTCAAGATCAATGGTAAATTATGTTTTAAGTGAAAACAAAACGCCCCTCTGGGCTTGCCATTACCAGAATACAGGGTCGATAAAGCTGGCAGAAAAGCTTGGGTTTAAGAAAACAGAGGAGTGTACGGTTGTAAGACGAGGGTGAAATTATAACAAGTCAAGAAGTGCATATATTAGATTTGCGTAGATGTAGTTAGGGGGTTCTTGTTCATTGCCGCAGAGATTATACTTGTTTATCTTTTAAACGCCTGGACTTGAACACAACACAGACAAAGCATATTCAATATGTTTTCGTCATCTGTTATCCGTTTGCGGTGCCCAAAATCTGCGGATGATGAAATTATATATTTTTTAGTGAAATATTTGCCTTGCGGCAAATGTGAAATAATTCACTTTGTGAATTGTGAAATTTTCTGCTATCGCAGAAAGTGAAATAAAATAAATCCCCTCATGCCCGCAGGCATTTCACGTTTTGCGGCAACAAAACATTTCACACGCGAAGCGTATTTCACAAATCCCGCAGGGATTTATTTCATTGAAAAAAACACTTGCTTTCGC
>JAZSJQ010000045.1:0-24058 GCA_045534445.1 Acutalibacteraceae bacterium | reverse complement strand
GCTATGGACATCGAAGCGGCTCTCAAGCAGCTTATTGACGAGGATTACAGCAGGTCGCAGATAAGCAAGGTCAAGGCGATGCTCAATCAGATATTCCGCAAGGCAGAGGCCAACGGGCTTATCGAGCGCAATCCGGTTCAGCTGACGGAAAAGATACGTATACCAAAAAAGCCGACCGCAAAGGACAGCTTTACGATCGACGAGATTGCTATTCTGTTTCGTGAACTGCCCGACAACGCCACCGGACACGCTATCAGACTGTGTCTGACTTGTGGTATGCGTCCGCAGGAGCTGCTGGGACTTGAAAAGGAGCACATCGAGCCGGACGGCAGCGTTATCCATATCCGTCAGGCGGTGCAGAATGTGGGCGGCAAGACGGTTGTAGGCGACACAAAGAGCATTTCCGGCATAAGAGATATACCTGTTCCGACCTACGGCAGAGTGAGCGCTGTGTTTCTCCGTGAGCAGGCAGAGGGATTCGTTATGCCCAGCACACTCGGCGGACCGATGAACTCAAGCACATGGCGAAAGCATTACAAGGCTGTACTTGAGAAGATAGAGGGCGTGCGCTGTCTGCCTCCGCACTGCTGTAGACATACTTATATTACTATGCTGCACGCTTCTGGCGTTGATTTCAACACCATACAGACCCTTGCCGGTCAGACCGACGATGATGCCACCAGAGGCTATATGCACATCAAAAACGAGGTCACAGCCCGTGCGGTGGGATTGCTTGAGCAGACGCTTTCGGCAGGGCTTGATGAGGACAATGATTGACAACAGCGATTATAAAATACCACAATTTTTTTTCAAGTTGTACGCGTCTTGAGGATATTAAAATATAATAAAGTGGGTGCAAAAATAATGATTAGTAAATTGATTACTCCGTCTTTGAAAAGCTTTTTACGTACAAATTTTATGACCGCAGTAAAATATATAAGGAAAAACTGGTGGTACCTTACGCTACTTATGGCCAGTACAATCTATATTATAAAATACAGGTACGATGTCTATCAATTCACAGAATTGACAGCAGCACACGTTATCTTTGTTTTATGGATAATCTTGCTTGGAGTTCCGATGTTTTCTGAAATAGAAATTGGCAGTGTAAAACTAAAAAAGGAGATAGAACAGACAAGAAGCGAAGTAAAAGAATCCATAGGTGATTTGCGGTTACAGATAATGGATATGAAAATCACAAATTCTGCATCCGTTGTGGTTAATTATCCGCCATTGCCAACAAAAGAAGAACTTGAAAAATTAGAAGAGCAAGTAGAAGAAACTCAAGAAAACACTTTAAGTGACAATTTCACTATTCCCGATGAAAACATTTATCTGTTCAAGGTCCGCTTATCATTGGAAAACCAGTTGTCAAAAATGTGCAGTAAACTACAATATAGGGAGCATGGATCCCTTATGGGGAAAGCTCACTTTCTTATGAAACACGAAATAATCAATTTTAACATATATGATTTGCTAAGAGAAGTAATCTCAATAACTAATCGAGGTGTACATGGCGAACTCATAAACGAGGATTACATATCCTTTGTAAAAAAAGTGTATCCTTCACTTTTTAAGTCTTTAGTAGAGGTTTCTTATCGTGAAGATAAAAATCAAAGATATATGAATAATTCCAATGAATGACAGCCAGTCTGAGCTGGCGACGGAGTAATTACAGTCAAAAACTACAGTCAAAACCAAAACATACCCTTTGTGAAAGCAAAAGAAAAATGGCTTAATCGTGATGATTAAGCCATTTTTGCTGGTCCGAGTGACAGGAGTCGAACCTGCGGCCTCTTGAACCCCATTCAAGCGCGCTACCAAACTGCGCTACACCCGGATTTATTTTTTGCGGCTCCAACACCGATTGGGGTCATTCGCTGTTTTCCTTGCCACTCTTAGTATTATATATATTCTCTCTTATTTGTCAAGGGATTATTGAAGATTTTCTGCATATTTTTAAAATTTATTTTGCACCCGCATGATATATGCGGGTGCAAAGCACTATTCTGATGGTTTCAAGCATCTGTTGAAGACACTTCAGCCTTTCCGCAGGGCACGAGGCTGCCGATAAGAACGTGTCTTGCGGCATCATACTCATAAGAGCAGGTGCCGAGTGTTATTACGCTCTCCACCGATTCGACATCTACGCCTGAAACAAAATTGGATTTTTTCACCGAATCATTCAGATATCTCTGCATATCTTCTCTGTCCGTGAACATTTCAAAGGATTCCGAGCCTGCAGAGGTTACATAGCCTGCCACTATATCTATTCTGTAATTCTCATCCGGGGTCAGAAACCACATGACAGGATGTTCTTCATAGAAGCTCTGCTCGCTGTATTTTTTTAATGTTGCAAACATTGAGCCGTTTTTCATATTGTGTCCGTAAAGTATGGTATTGGTATCACTGCAATCAGGTGCGCATCTGAAATCCATAAATATCGACCCTGCTTTATTGCTTGTTCCATCGGGCATTCTGCGCAGGAAATAGCTGTTATCGTCGCTCTGCACAACGGGATAATTTATAACCGTTCCCTCGCAGTATATCCATCCTATGATGCTGTTGTTTTCACTGCACAGCATATCAAAATCCACATATATCGGAGGCATTATATCTGTTTCCGACTGCACGACCTCGCTGACTGCCATATCAGCTGTCTCGTCATATGCTGATGAAGCTTTATTATATTCGGATACGATATCTATTATCTTATATCCCGACACCAGCAGCAGTACCGCCAGCAGGCAATAAAGTGCGATTTTTATTCTTTTATCCATCGGCTCACTCCATTTCGGACAAAATTATATATACAGCATTGCCGACCGCAAGTAATTATCTGTGCGGTCGGCAATTTGTGTTATTCTTCTTTATTCTTCTTTTTGCCAAGCACAAGCAGGAGGACGATGATTACCGCACTTCCTGCGAAAATTCCGATCCAGAGACCGAGATTTGTATTATCGCCTGTTACAGGGCCTGTGACGTTCTTGAAAATAAGCTCGCCATCATAAGCCTTATTATTCTTCTTGTATGCAACATCAGCAACAAGGTCGCCGTCCTGAGTTACCTCTACGATAACGGTGTACTTTGTTTTATCGTATGATATCCTCTTGTCTGTACCCTTCTTCTCGTAAACAGTGAAGGTATATGTGCCCTCTTCCTCAAAAACAAGGTCGGTGAAGCTGACAGAAGAGTCTGTGTTGCTTACGGTCTCAAGAACCTTCTTGTTGCTGTCCTCAATGCAGAATTCAAAAGCACCGCTTTCGGGAGTCTTGCCGTCCATGGTCTTCTCTGCGGTAATGCTGACGGAAACGGGCAGGGGATCATACTCATTAATGAACAGGATCTCAGACTTTTCGTTCTCGCCTTCCTTGCGGATAGCCGCATTGACCTCAAGTCCGCCCTCTTCGCCGTTTGTAACGTACACAACAACATTGTAAACACTGCTGTCATATGTCCAGCGATCTGCAGAGCCTGCCTTCTGGCTTACGGTGTAGTTGTATATACCGGGTCTCTTGAAATCGATAGGATCAAGCTTTACATCACCTGCGCCGGTTCTGCTCTTTTCATAGCTTGTGCCGCTGCTTCCCTGGGGCATGGGATTGTTCTTATCCTCTGCCTCAAGAACCACTGTGTAATCCTCAGAAAAGTCGGAGGGGTGGTCGGTAAGGGAAATAGTTGCCTCCAGTTCGAGAGATGCGCTTTCTGCGGCAAATGCGGCAGGCGCAAACGCAAACACGGAAGCCAGCACACCGATCATAAGCAGTGCTGTTACTGCGCTCTTTATATGCTTTCTCATACTTGTCAACATTCCTTTCTTGATGAAGCCTTGCAACATCTGTTATTCGGCGGTTTCCGGAGCTGTGTACGGCACCATCAGCGTAAGCAGAAGGGTACGGGCGTCGGTAAACTCCGATGAACAGGTGGAAAATGCCAGTATATGAGCTTTTTTGCCAAGCTCTCTTATTTTCGATGCCGTCTCCTTATCATAGAACAGTGCTTTTTTCTCAGTGTATTTCAGCAGAGATTCGATCTCTCCTGCTTTCAGCTTAGGATTGAAAAGCACCTTATCCGATGCCGGAACAACAATGCACGCATAAACTTCAAGGGAATACACCGCATCGGGTGTCATTATCATTCCCGTCCTGTTTTCGTCAAGGAAGCCTTCCTTCTTATATTTGTCCAGATCTCCGAACATTCTGCCGCCTTCCATGTGGTGACCGTAAAGAAGGGAATATGTATCGCTGAAATCGCCCGAATTTCTGGAGTCAAGATAAATGCTTCCTGCGAGAGCAAATTCACCGTAGATATCGGTGTTTATATAGGTAAGGTTCGTATCGCCCTGAAGAACAGGGTAATTCACATTCGTATTGTCAAGGATGACCCATGCGCACACATCACGGTTTATCGCCTTCAGATCGGCAAAGGAAACGACTACCTCGTCATCTTCCTCGCTTATCTCCGGCTTGAACTGCTGCATTTCGGACATGACATTTTCGGCTTCCTCATAAACCTGATTGTTGTCCCACAGCGCGTAGACCGAATAGGCGCCCGCAATGCAGAGAACAATTACCACAAAGAAGCTGACAAGTCCGTTGAGTACCTTGAGAAGTATTCTTGAAAACTCCATGCCGCTTATCTCCTGTCCGGCAAGTGTTTTTGCTTAGTCAATATCAAGAGCGCTTCTGCGCTTTCTTATCACAAAGAATACAGCCGCTGCAGCTACACCTGCAATGATGAGGATATAGGGCAGGCTGTCAAGGGAAATGCCTGTATCAATATTGGTGCTGTAGTGGTTTGTGATCTCAACGGAAGCACCGCTTGCAGTCATGGTGATGGTAGGTGCTGTCTCAGAGGATTCGCCGCCATTGACGGAATAACCTACCAGCTCATAGGGAGCAGGGTCCTTTTCTGTGACCTTCACTTCAACGCCTGCGGGGATTCCTCTGACGGTCATTACTCCGTTTGCATCGCTGATCTGTATCTCAGCTGTTGCGGTGTAGTTGTTGCCGCTCTGAGAGAAAACAACCTTATCGTTGCTGTTGGGAAGGATTATATCTGATGCAACAGGCTTTGCAGAGGTGAACTCAAGCTCCACTGTGAACACATCTTCCTTGTAGGAGAGGTTGCCTGTAACGGTCTTATCAATGGTGAGATCGCCGTCAACATAGGTATTCTCGATAACTTCGGGCTTTGCATCAGAGCCGCTTACGGGAAGAACAAACGCATAGGAAGTCTCGATAACATCGGTTGCCTTGCCGTTTTCCATCTTGTAGCTGCGCATGATCTCAACAGTATACTCGGTGTCGTTTGCGGTAACACCTGCGGTATTGGGGTCGATCTCTCTGATCTTATAGGTGAAGATACCTACTCCGTCAATATCATCAAGTCCCGAAACGGTAATATCGGTGCTGCTTGCAGCCTTGCTGAAAACAACATCGGGGATATTGGAATCTGTATCGTAAGCGGCATTGGAGTTATCTTTTGCCTCTCTTTCGAGTATTTCAAATTCCAGCTCGATCTCGGGATACTCTCCATCACTGAGAGTGTCTCCCTCTTCGTTTACCCATCCTTTTTCGATGAAGGCAACTTCATCGTCAGCAGCGAATACAACTGCCGAAGCACTGAAGGCCAGGACAAGCATCAGTACAAATGCCAGTACTTTCTTCATTATATTTATCCTCCTAAACATAAGTTTCCGGGATTACTTATTACATTCAGACCTGTCAGAGAGTTCGTCTGCGCAGAACGGTTATCACCTTGCTGTGAATGTCCTTTACGGGCACCGCACCGAAATCACGGCTGTCCTCGGAATTCGTTCTGTAGTCCCCCAGTATAAACACACAGCCTTTCGGCACTTTATACGGATATTCAAGACCCTCTTTTTCATATGTCGGATACAGTATATCCTGTCCCTGCGTGGTTCCGTTTACCATTATCGAGCCGTTTTCGCTGAAGGTAATAACATCGGAAGCCACTGCAACGACACGCCCTACGCGCCGTTCGCCGTTTATTTCATAAATGACAACGTCATCCTTTGCGTACTCTCGCTCTAACCTGAAACCTATCATCAGGTCTCCGTCCTTTATCGACGGGAACATGCTGTTCCCCTGCGCCTGAGTTATCAGGAACATCTGCGTCAGGATCAGATACCCTATCAGAACTATCGCCGCCACTCTCAGTATCAGGCTGATGTACCCGTACTTCGTCGCTGCATTCTGCTGTCTTTTCAGGATTATCTTCTCGAGTGCGGAGCTGTTCTCCTTTTGCAGAATCTTCATCTTCCACCTCGTACACTGCCTTATCCGAAGAATCAGCGCGGCTTTCCATGTACTGCCTCAGCAGTGCATCATACCTTGCACGCTCGGCAAGCAGTGCCTTATCATACATACGGTTGAGCTGACCGATCTTCTTCCATACATCGACCTCATCAGCACCCATGAAAAACTTTGAACGGAATTTTACCTTTTTGAGCCAATCGGCAATATCCTGCCGCTCGTCGGAAAGAAAATCATTTTCGGGCAGGTCGTCTGTCAAAGATACCTCTTCCCTCTGCACTGCTTTCTGCCTTGAAGCGGAAGCTCCGCGGCGGCTGACGGTGTTTTCTTCCGCAGTATACTGCGGTACAGGTTCCCCGTTCAGCTTCGCCACGAAATTACCGACCCAGATCCCAAGATCCGTTATCAGATTTTCGTATGTCGTTTTTATGAACTCAATATAGTGAGCACTTCTGTTTTTATTCATTTATATTCCTTTTATATCTCAAACTCTGCACGGCGACGTCTTGCGACATATGCCGCACCGCCTGCAAGGGTGAGCACAAGAATCAGAATGTAAGGCAGACTGTCAAGGGAGATGCCTGTGTTGGGTGAACCGTCCTTGACATTCTCGAAGGTTACTTCGGTATCAGCGGTAAGCTTTTCGATCTCATGGGAATCCTTGCCCTCTGTTGCGGTCTTGCCGACGGTAAGAGTGGGTGTATAGTCTTCCTTGTCCTCGCCGATGGTGACCTTTGCGCCGTAGGGGATACCCTCAAGAGTCCATGTGTCGTTGTGAGAAAGCTTGAACTCGTGAGTTTTGATTATATCATCAGCGTACTCGCCGAACTCTACCTTGACGGTAAAGTCAAACTCCTTGTTCTTATTGCCGAGACTGCCGTCGATGAGCTTATTGACGGTAACATCACAGAGCTTCATTTCGTTGAGGAATACTACCACACCATCCTTGGTAATGATATTTTCGACCTTGATCTCCTCTGTTCCTGTTACATCAGAGCCCGAAAGCTCACTTGTTGCCTCCATTCCCTCGGGAACGTTCTCGGTTATTGTAACATCTGCACCTGCGGGAATGTCGGTGATGGTAAATGTGTCGCCCTTCTTGAGAGTGAATTTTACGGGCTCGGAAATTCCTTCGATCTTTGCGCTGAAGGAAAATTCCTGAGTATCGCTTATGTATTTGCCGATATCCTTGGTAACGGTAAGCTCCTTGTCCTGCTTCATGGTGTTTGTGAATATGATATTGGTCTGGTTTGCGGTATCGTACTTTACCTCAAACTTGCCTGTATTGAAGCCGTCGTTGGTAGCACTTCCGCTGTCCTTGCCGTTTATTGTGCAGTCAGTTTCCTTGGAGTATGCCTCATAAGTGGCATCATTGACCTCGGTGAACTGAAGCACGGAATATTCCTGACCGCCCTCAATGGTTGAAAAAACAGCCTGTTCATTTGCCTTGATGGAGAACTGACCCTTATCGTCTGTACTCAGTCCGTCCTCAACGCTGCCGTCGGTCTTGATAACGGAGAAATCTGTGTTGCTGAGCACTGTACCCTTGTCGTCCATAAGAGCAAAGGTATAGAGCTTGTTTGCTGCATCCTTGGTAACTATACCGTCAAGCTTCTTCTGAACGCTGAGAGCACCCTTGGGAACAACAGGCATATTGAAGTCCAGCTTACAGTTGGAAGCCTCGCCGCCGCGCTCCATAAAGAAGAAGGTCAGAGTATGTACGGTGTAGTCCGCAAAGGAATCTCCCTTGAAGGCTGTTTCAACACCTGCCTCATTGAAGCACTTCTTGATGGTGGTCTTGGTGTAAGGCCAAGGTGCATCATCACTGGTGTCATTTTTATCATAGTGCTGATATTCGACCTTACCGTTGGTAAAGTCGATCTTACTGTCGGTATGTTTGTGTGTACCGCCCTGATCGATAACGAGAACATTGTCGAGATATACCCACACGTCATCGTCGCCGGAGAACTCAAATACCATGGGCTCCTTCTTGCCGTCCTTGGTGGTGATCATACCGTTTGCGGGAATGTAGAAGGAGAATTCCACCTTCATGACAAACCAGTTATCGGCAATGTTGCTGCCTTCCTTAGGAGTTACATGGAGATTGGGTGCATGAGATGCCTCATCATTCCATGAAACGCCGTTCTCACCGCCGTAGGTGACACCATCCACCTTATTTCCCTTTGAGTCGGTTATCTTTATTGCGTTCTCAATGCTGTTGAAGGGAAGGAACGCACCAAAAGTGTCATAGCCGTGGGCTGTGGTGATGTTATAGGGGCGAAGGGGCTCCTTGTATATCTGAAACTTGTTTGTCTTCTCATTGAAGTAAACGTGGTTCTTTGCGGAATCCAGAACATAGTGATAGTTGTTCTCATTGTAATTGAAGGGAGTATTGTCCGCTGTATATGTCTCGTTGGGATCATTGAAGATCGCCTCAAGAGTGTTTGAGCCGTACTTGCTTTTCATTGTTTCAATACTCTCACCGCGGTCGTTCTTTGAAATCTGGGGATATCCGCTTTCGCTGAGAGTCTTGATCATGACAGGGGTGGAAGAATCCAACGAAGTATCATACAGACCGTGAGACTCCTTGGTTATGTTAAGAAGTCCGTCAACACGGTTTGCATTACCGTTGCCGAAGAGCAGAATATACTTTTCCGCCTCATCTCTGCTGATATTTCTTATGGTCGTGGTGATGGACGGATTGACATACTGCGGAGCATCTGTCATGTCGCCTGCCGCCGCCTCTACGGGGACAGCAAATACACTGCACATACCGAACATCATTGCGAATGCAAGTATCAATCCGCAAATTCTGGCGGCAGGCATTTTCAGTTTACCGTTGTTTTTTACCATAAAACTTTTCCTCCAACCGAAAATTTCATCACATAAAACTTTGATTTTGCGACGAGTGATTTATGATGTATTGTGAAACCTTTGATACGCGTTTCATATGCGGGCTTTTCGCCATCGCATAATTATAATTGATTTTAACATAAAACCACTGACAAATCAATAAATCAGCCTCAAAAACATATTGTGTAAACCGCAGAAATTCATTATTTCACGCAAATAAATTTTGATATAGTGTAAACAAAGCTCACAAACAGCCTAAATGTGACATTTATTTTTTGTGCATATCTTAAATGTGCCCTTGATATTTCTCCCGAAACTGCAAATTCGCAGATAATTTTCATTGAGTTTTCAGAAACATGAAACGGTTTCGTTTTGGAATAATTTTCCTGCATTATATTTTCGCCTCAGATTCCCTCCAACATCTCACAAAAATGACCAATAATTTACCTCACATTATTGACAGTTGTATTTTAAAGGTTTAAAATTAGTATTGAATAATTGTCTGCATCGATTTTGTCGATGCGCGTATACCTTAATATTTACTTACTTCAATATGTACTTACTTCGGGAGGGGATCCCCATGGAAAAATTCACCGCTGAAGTGAAGGCTTTCTTTGAAAGAATCAAAGAAAAGCTGTCAGCATTGAGACAACGCTCCGGCAAACAGGATGCACAGTCCGAGCGCGAACCCCGTTCGCCGATGCAGAAAGCTCTTACCGCAATCGGTATCACTCTCTGCGCAGTTTTCTCGTTTTTTCTCATATGCAATCTTGTTATAATAATCAAGGGCACCTTCGCACCCGAAAAGCCGCCTTCGGTTTTCGGCATAACTCCCATGGTGGTTCTTTCGGGCTCAATGAGCGGTGATGCGGAGGATCACATTGAGGTCGGAGACCTTGTGTTTATCAACAAGGCTGACCCCGATAAGCTCAAGGTCGGCGATGTTATAGCCTTTATGGACGGTTCCACCACCGTCACCCACCGTATAATCCGCATCGAGACTGCCGTCGATGGCTCTCCCAGATGGATAACCAAGGGCGACGCCAACAACAAGGCGGACAGCAGACCTGTCAGCATCGAAAACCTCGTGGGTATCTACTCCTTCCGTATTCCCGGTCTCGGTGATGTGGCAATGTTCCTTCAGAGACCCATCGGAATGCTTGTTGTCATCGGCATTCCCTGCCTTGCATTCATTATTTATGATATTCTCCGCCGCCAGCGCTCCGCCGCAAAGCAGAGCGAAAAAACCTCCGAAATGGAGGCTGAGCTTGAACGGCTGAGAAAGCTCGTGGGCGAAACTGCCGAAAACGATGCAGAAGAAACCGAAGAGGATTCCGTCGAGGAATCTGCCCATGATCATGAACCCGAATCTGAGACTGAGACCGAGGTCGAGACTGAGACCGAAACCGAGTCTGAACCCTCTGAAGAAACAGAGGAAAGCACTGATGGATCTGAAGCTTCTGCCGAGGAAGTCGTTCCCGATACTGAGGCGGCTCCTTCCGACAAACAGGACAGCTGATTTCATCATACCATTATTCAGTATATCTTCTGCCTTGGTATGTGCCACGGACATACGAAAGCACGGATATATATATTTATGAGAGCAGAAGTTCTCATGTTGGGACGAGAGATCGTTCCCGAAAACCACGGACGAGGTTCGTCCCAACCAGAACATTTATATTAGGAGGTTTTTCATTATGAAAAACAAGTTTATGAGAGCTGCCGTTATCCTGATGGCTCTTGTACTTATGACTTCCTGCTTCGTCGGCGGTACTTTCGCTAAGTACGTTACCGCAGGCAATGCTGAGGACAGCGCACGCGTCGCAAAGTTCGGCGTTGTTGTTTCTGCTTCTGACGGCGCTTTCTTTGAGACCTATGACAGCGACAGCAGTTACAGCGGTCTTACCGTTGAGGCAAGCGAAAAGGTTGTTGCTCCCGGCACCGAGGGCAACTTCGCAACCATCGAGCTCTCCGGCACCCCCGAGGTTGCTGTTGAGGTCGCATATGAGGCTGAGGTCTCCTTCTCCGACGCATGGGTTGACGAGAGCGGCGCATACTACTGCCCCATCATCGTAACTGTTGACGGCGAAGAGTTTGACGGCGCTGATTACACCTCTGTTGCTGCATTCAAGGCAGATATCGAGGAGGCTATCACCGGTTACACCGCAAATTACGCTCCCGGTCAGGATCTCTCCGCTATCAACAACGCTGAGGTCGCAGTTTCCTGGGAGTGGCCTTTCTCCACCGGTGATGCCAACGACATCAAGGACACCTACCTTGGCGATCAGGCTGCTGACGGCAATGCTGCTACAATCTCTATCGCTATCGATGTAACCGTTACCCAGATCGACTGATTTACGGTCTGAGTACAAACTGAGATAATTATAACAGCACCTCGCTCTCGTGGCGAGCGGGGTGCTGTCCTGAACTCAAAGAAGGGTTTAAAAACGGCCTCTCCGCTATAAGCCTTTCTTTGAATCCAGGAACCATACGACAAAAAATATTCGCCCGTTACGCTCAGGCTCCTTAGGGCATGGAGGAAATACTTATGAGTAAATCTGTCAGAAGAAAGCACAATCGGCTGCTGACTGCGGCGCTTATACTGTTCATTCTGTTTGCAGCCACCTTCCCCTTCGTTGCCGGTCTGACATATTCAGGCCGCAGTGAAAGCCCTGAACATATTCTTACCTATACCAAGAACAAGCTCACATGGGACAGCGGTACAAAGGTCGATGCAAACGGCGTCGGCGAGCTTTCCATGTTCGAGGCAAAGTACGGCAATGTTGCCGCTGATAACGGCGATAACGTTGTTGCACCCGGCACTGACGGTTACGACATCGTCCGTCTCAAGAACAATGTCAGCGGTGCAATCAAGTACACTGCTGTGCTTTATAACATCAAATCCGATGATAGCCTTGCAGTGGAAGCTGCTCTTTCCGGAAGCGGTTTTACCGATACAGCCTCTTACCCTCTTCCCGAGGGTGTGGACAGCAGTGATGTTGTCCGCGCTGTCACGGGCAGTCTCGGCGGCGGTCAGATTCAGGACTTTGATATCGACTGGCTCTGGACCTACACCGAGGGAGCATCTCAGGATAAGACCGATACCGCACTGGGCAACAAGGCTGCCGAGGGCAGCAGTGAGGAAGTTACCGTGGGTATCTACATCGTCATCGAGGACAATAACAGTTACGTCAAGCCCACCGCTCCCAAGACAGGGGACGACGGTTTTACAAATCTCTACTACACCCTTTTTGCAGTCTGCGGATTTACCCTTCTTATCCTTTTCCTTACCCGCAAACGCAAAGACGAGGACGATAAGGAGCAGGAGACTCTGTGCAGAAACTAAAGCTTGTATGCAGAATAATAAGCATTACAATTACGGTTCTGCTTGCCGTTCTGCTTGTTTCAAATATTTACACCATCTGTATGCGTACCTTTACGGATGAAGAAAATCCGAGGTTCTTCGGTTTTTCATCCGCGGTAATAATATCCGGTTCCATGTCCGGAACCATTGAAGTGAATGATCTGGTCATCTGCTGTGAGCAGAATGACTACGGCAAGGGTGATATAATCACCTTTGAGGACGGCGGCTCGCTTGTGACTCACCGCATAGTGGGCGAAAGCGATTCGGGGTTTATCACTCAGGGTGACGCCAATAACACACCCGACCGCAAGCCCGTTGCCGAAGGCAGTATCCTCGGCAAGGTCGTCTTAACCGTGCCGAAAATAGGTCTATTCATCGAGTTTATCCGCACGCCATTCGGTCTCATGTGCATAACATTTGCAGGTCTTCTGATTCTTGCGGCTCCCTCTCTTATCGCCTGCCGCAAAGAAGATAATGATAACTGCGAACCCCAATTGAACGGAGGAAATGATGATGGGTCAGAAAACGAAGACTCCGAAAAAGGAAATTAAACTTTCGCTGCGCGTATATCTTGGATATCTGCTTGTTCTCACCCTTATTTTCACTGCGGTGAGCTTTGCAAAATTCGCTACGTCAGGAGATGCAGCCGACACTGCAAGGGTCGCCTCCTTCAGCGTAAGCGCCTCGGTTGGTGATGATGATTCAAAGTCGGTGGATTTCGATGATGCAGCACAGAAATTCGGCACATCGAAGACCGTTGAGTACGACATCAGCATTACCAACAAGGAAAACGGCAAGGTCGCTGAGGTCGCCATCGGCTACAGCATAGTGGTCAGATTTGATCCCGCGGATATCGTTCCCGAGGCACTCAGCTTCAGCATTGACGGTGTTTCGCTTTCTCCCGTAAAGGACGGCAATGCGTATGTATGCACCTACAAGGTCGATACTCCAATGCCCGCAGGAACTGAAACCAATCTAACCCATAAGCTGTCCGTTACCGTCAATTCGGATAATATCCTTCGCGATTACAGCAATATTCCGATTTCTGTCTCTGCTTTGTTTGAGCAGATTGATTAAGAGGAGGGGAAATGCATGAAAACTGAAGCACAGAAGTCACGTTCTGCGTGGCTGGCGGTTGTATCGCTGGTGATGGCGCTTCTCCTCGCTCTCTCATCACTTGCTTCGCCGCAGATGATTACAGTATCCTATGCAAAATATATATCCGAAGAGGAAGCAGGCGTTGTCTATCTTTCCGCAGACCACGCCCACGCGCTCCTCACTACAGGCTTCAAGCTCAACCGTGCTCTCGCAACGGGCACCACCACAAGCGGTGCGGTTTCCGATTACAAAGATGTCCCTGTAAATACATCTCTTACCGAAGTGTATTTCGGAACTCCTGCCGAGTACGCTTCCCAGATTGAAGGGATCACCGGTGTTGACGTAAGCTACTACGGCGACGGAAGCATTAAGCTTTACAAGAACGGAACCAAGGCTTACATCGTTTCGGACAGAACCATCGCTGCCTGTGAGCATTTCGGAAGCACCTTTGAGCGATTCACAAATCTTACAAAGGTTCATTTCTCAGAGGACTTCGATACCAGCCGCACCAACACCTTTGCATATATGTTCTTCGGCTGCACCAGTCTGGCTTCGATCGAAAACCTCAACACCTTCGATACAAGCAATACCACAAGTATGCAGAGTATGTTCTATGCATCCTCGCCTTCCCTCAAGTCCATTGATCTGAGCAGCTTCAACACCGCAAAGGTCGAAGATATGGGAAGTATGTTCAGAGGAAACTCCGGGCTTTCCTCTATTGACGTAAGCGGATTCGACACATCCAATGTATGGGATATGGGCGGTATGTTTGAAGGCTGCTCAAGCCTCAGCTCCATTGATGTTACAGGCTTTGATACAAGCAAAGCGGAGACCATGCAGGTCATGTTCCAGGGCTGTACCTCTCTTGAGACTCTCGACCTTCGCTCCTTCTCCTGCGAAAGCCTTGAAAACATGGATTCCATGTTCGCAAACTGCACAAACCTTACCACTATCTATGCCGACTATGGCTTCGATTGCCGCGGAATATCCAATCCTGCTGCGACCGATGAAAAAGATGCCAACGGCAACTACAAAACAGACAGCGATTTTGTAAATATCTTTAAGGGCTGCACAAAGCTTGTGGGCGGTGCCGGCACCAAGTACGACGCCAAGATCGTCCATAATCTCCGTGCTGTTGTTGACGTTCAGCTCGCTGTTGAGCAGACCGTATTCCAGTCCAGCGTCGGTTATTTCACCCACTACAGCGGTGCAAATCCCGGAAGCACCCTCCTCAAGAACGGTCAGAATCTGAACGCCGCTATAAAGACTCTTGCAAACGGCAGCTCAAAGGCATACACCTTTGAAGATACCGCTGTCAAAAACATTTACTTCGGCAAGACAGGTGCCTACAATGTCAGCGGTCTCAAGTCTGTAAATGTTGATGCGGCTGACAAGGGTACCATCAAGGCATACTGGAACCCCTCCAACGGCGCTGTATATGTCCTTTCTGACTATACAATAGTGTTCGGCAGCTCAAGCGACTATATGTTTGACAATTTCAGAAGCGTCAACGGCATCTACTTTGACAACATAAGCACCTCGGGTGTGAGAACCATGCAGAGAATGTTCTCATATTGCCTGAACCTTACAAATCTTGATCTCAGCATGTTTGAGACTCACAATGTTGTTGACTACGGAAGCTGCTTCCGTGATGCTGCTTTCACCACCGAAACCGCTCAGAACAACATTATCCCCTATCTCGACACCTCAAAGGCAAGAGATATCGGCGGTCTGTTCATGTATTGTGAAGATCTTACCGGCTCTCTTGACCTCAGCAGTCTTTCCTGCGCAAAGGCAGAGACCATTGCTTCAATTGTTCAGGGCTGTACCGGTATTACCTCCGTCAACATCTCCGGGTTTACCGTTCCCTCTGTTCTGACAAACTGCAGCAGTATGTTTGACGGCTGTACAAATCTCCAGACCATCTACACAAATGCAAACTTCAACCTCAACAAACCGCAGATAACAAACGGCGGCAATATGTTTACAGGCTGTACCAAGCTCGTAGGCGGCAACGGCACCAAGTTCTCCGCCTCCAATGTCACATACACATACGCCCGTCCCGATGCGGCTGGCTCTGCAGGTTACTTCACCTCCACTGCCTCCTATTCACTCAGAAACGTAGCGTATATGACTATGACAGCTCAGCCCATCGCTCCCGAATTTGAAGCCGAAGACGAGGTTTCATCCTCTGATCTGACGGCTGATGAGCCTGTCACTTCCCCCAGCGATGCTCCCGCGGTAATTCCTGAAGAAACGCCTGAGGACACCACCACAGACAATGTGGTCTCCGACAGCGACACCGATACAGAGTCTGCTGCAACTACTACCACTGCTCACGAGGCAGTCACTACCACCAAGGCAAAGGTTACCACGACCAGAACGACAGCTGCAACCGCCGCAAGCACCACAACACAGACCACCGCGGCTTCAACAACTGTCACTGAGACCACCGCGGCAGCAGAAACAACCGTATCGAGCGAGACTTCTTCCGCATCTTCTGCGGCATCGACCACTGCATCGACCACCACAGTGCCTTCCTCCACATCTGCAAGCACTTCCGAGGTCACAACAACCACCACAGCCGCAACAACTGCCGCAACGACCACTGTTACTGCCACTGCAGCAACAAAAGCAACCACTGCCACAGCTGCAACAACTACCACAACTGCGGTTCAGGTTATTGCTTCAGAATAATCAGTTTGAAAGCCGAGGGGATTACCCCTCGGCTTTTTTCTTTTATCCTAACTGTTTATAATCCTGTTCCGAGTGCATACTATATCCGAATATCAATTAAGCTATGGGGGTATATTATGCTCAGACGAAATATATTTATAATTACGGCATTGGTTTTTGCACTTTTTACGGGGTGCAGTGAGAACCTGCACTCACACCCTGTACCTAAGTACAATACCGCTCTCAGCGGCACATGGGAATATTCAGACACTGCCGGTAAAACTGTATATATTTTCAATTCAGACGGCACGGGGATCTTCAGGACATCGGGCTATGAGCTGCCCTTTACTTTTACCGCAGATGAGACTTCTCTTACCGTTGTAACCGACTATCTGTCTTTCTATGAAGGTGTAAACGATATGACCTTTGATGAGCTGGCAAGCGCAGGTATTATAACTGCCGACCGCAGGTATATCACTGAAAATTACAGCTATTCCCTTCTGAACGATACTCTTTGTCTTACTGATACCGCCTACGGCAATATAAGCGACTCTGAAATTGCAAGCATTACACTTACAAAGACTGCATGATAAAAACGCTTCCGCTGCTGACATCGCCGGCACCTGGGCATTCGTAAACGATGAGTCCACCATCTTCAGCTTCGACGGTAAGGGTGGCGGATATGCTGAGTACGGCGGCATCAAGATGGATCTTACTTACACCATCAACGGCGACGAAATGACCGTCAACCTCGACGGTACCTCTGCTCTTGAGGAAATGACCAGTATGTCCATAGAGGATATCCTTGCTTCTGGCTTCCTCACCGAAGATGATCTTGCTGAGCTCAAGACCACCGAGACCTTCCCCTTCGAGCTTAAGGGCGATACCCTCTATCTCGACGGCGCCGCTTGCAAGAAGGTTGACTAATTAATCTATATGTTAAAAGCCTCTGCTTTCGCAGCGGCTTTTAATTATATTATTTAAAAAGCGGTCAACACAAATGTTGACCGCTTTTCTTTTGATTTATCAGCCGATATAGGGCTTGAGCATCTCATCATCGTAGGTAGTGATGCTCCATGTCTCGGTAAGTGCAATGCTTTCGCCCTTGCCGATCTCCTTCATGGGACAGAGACTCTCTGCTTCCAGCATGAAGCCATCAACATAGGTCTCTATATTGCAGCCAAAATCAGGATATACAGCCTCTGCATCATAGGAAGCCTTCTTTACGAAGACCTCTCCGTATGTAACATATGCCATCCAGCCTGCGGTGCTGTTTATTCCGCACTTGAAGCCGCCCTTTATCTCATCGGTGTGCTGAAGCTTGTAGCAGTTCTTGCCGAAGGAAAAGCGCTTGTCCTGCATATCGCAGTAGGGCCAGAATGATATCATCTTATCGGGCAGGGGGCAAAGGCTCATATCCTGATTCATGGGACATATCGCCATTCCGCCCTTGCGCATCTGAGAAATACCCCATGCGCCTGCTGTGCGTACCTCATCACGGAGGTTGGTTATCTCCATTTTTACGGTTGCTTCAGTACCGCTCTCAGCCAGTGTTACTGTCATTTCAAACTGCCAGTCGGTAACAGGCTGTGCATTGGGGGTGAAAACAACGCCGTTTTCGATCTCCTTCCATGCTACGGGCTCGTCATCGGGATAGTAGCTGAGAGGCATACTTTCAGGCGTTGCCCACATTCTGTGGCCTCCGAAAAGCTCGTAAGCAGGCTTACCGAAAGTCTCGTTGATCTTAGGCTCGGTAACTACATTCTTGCCGTCGAGGTCGTTGAAGAAAAGGTTCTCTCCCTCGGTTCTTCTGTAGGAAATTATACGGGGACCCTTATCAACCATGACAAGGAGCTCTGCGTCATCATTAGCAATGCGCACGCACTTTCCAAAACGCAGATATTCAACTGTACTGATATTTACAGACATCTTTGCCACTCTCCTTAATATACTTTGGTTTTTTCCGCAAGAGCGGTGACCTCTCGCGCATCGGACAGATAGGGAAGCTGTGAAGCTACCACGGCACAGCCGCAGGCTGCCGCGAAAGCCGCACTTTCATGGGCTGTCATTCCCGTGAGATATGCATAAATATATCCTGCAAGAGCAGTATCTCCTGCGCCTACGGTATTTACCTCTTTTGTTTCAGGCGGTACCGCGTATATTTTTTCTTCGGCGGTAATAAGATAGAGTCCCTTTTCTCCGAGGCTGAGCAGGATCCTGTCTATGCCTCCTGCAATCATCATGTCGCAAGCCTCAAGCATTTTTTCCACGGTTTCAAGAGGATGTCCCACTATCTTCTCTATTTCATGCTCATTTGGCTTTATCAGCCACGGACGAAGCTTTGTAAGCCGCTCTGCTGAAATGGCCTCACTGTCGATTACCACCTTATAGCCGCACTCAGCGGCAAAGGATATCAGACTGTCGGTCTGTTCCTCATTTATGCCTTCGGGGATACTGCCTGAAAATACGATAACATCGTCTTCCTCCCAAATATCCCTTATAAGTGCCTTGAGATGATCTATGGCTTCCTCCGGCACTGCCTGTCCCGCGCGGTTAAGCTTTATTGTATTGCCGTCATACAGCAGGGTGAGATTTTCTCTCACCGAACCGTCAACGACAACAAATCGGCAATGAAGTCCTTTTTCATCAAGGGGTCTTCGAAATGCTTCGAGGCTGTCTCTTCCCACGATTGCCGCCGCAACGGTTGAAAAGCCCAGTACAGACAGACTTTCGGATATGTTTATTCCCTTCCCCGCAGAGATTTTTGTCTCCGACAGAGGGCGGTTTATCTTATCGGTATACAGACCATCAAGGGTGAGGGTGGTGTCAAAGGCAGGGTTAAGTGTAATTGTTAAAACCTTGCTCATCAGCTTCTGTGCCACTTTACACCCTGAGGTGTGTCCTCGAGAATGATTCCCTGAGCCTTCAGCTCATCACGGATACGGTCAGCCTCTGCAAAGTTCTTTGCCTTTCTTGCTGCCTGTCTCTGCTCGATAAGTGCTTCAATTTCAGCATCAACATCGTCCTCGGTCTCGCGGTTGTAAAGCAGACCGAATACCTCGGTAAGCTCATTGAAGAGAGTCAGAGCATATTCTGCAAGCTCCTTTGAGGGGGCTGCTGAAACAGAAACATAGGTGTTTATGTCACGGGCAAGGTCAAAGATTGCAGAAAGAGCATCAGCAGTGTTGAAATCGTCGTCAAGAGCGGTCTCAAAGTGTTCTCTGTGAGCATAGAGCTTTGCTTTTATCTCCTCTTCCCCGTCCTTTGCGCCGCTTTCTGCCTTGGATACTACAAACTCAAGGTTTGAAAGACAGGTGTAAAGACGTGCGAGAGCTGCCTTGTTCTGCTCGATTACGTCAAAGGAATAGTTGATGGGGCTTCTGTAAAGACTTGCAAGCATCATCATTCTGATGGGCTCATAGCCGAACTTCTCGGCAACGTCACGGACGGTGAAGAAGTTGCCTGCTGACTTGCTCATCTTCTCGTTATTTACGGTGATAAAGCCGTTGTGCATCCAGTAACGTGCAAAAGGCACGCCGTTTGCGCACTCGGACTGTGCGATCTCATTTTCATGGTGAGGGAAGATAAGATCCTGACCTCCTGCGTGGATATCAAGGGTCTCTCCCAGATATCTGCGGCACATTGCAGAGCATTCGATGTGCCAGCCCGGTCTTCCCATGCCCCAGGGGCTTTCCCATGCAGGCTCGCCGGGCTTTGCGCCCTTCCATACGGCAAAGTCTGCGGGAGAACGCTTGACATCGTCAAGGGCTACTCGCTCGCTTGCTCCGTCAAGCAGTGCATCAAGGGTCATCTTGGAGAGCTTTCCGTATTCGGGGAAGGTCTCAGTTGCAAAATAAACATCGTTGCCCGACTGGTATGCATGACCGCGCTCGATAAGAGCCTCAATAATGCTGATTATCTCGTCAATATTTTCGGTTGCTTTGGGGTGGATGGTAGCCTTCTTTACTCCAAGACCCTGCGCATCCTTCCAGAATTCCTCGATATATCTCTCGGAAATTGTCATGAAGTCGGTTCCTTCGTCATTTGCCTTGTTGATTATTTTGTCATCAACATCGGTAAAGTTCTGTGCAAAGGTGACATCATATCCCTTCCACTCAAGGAAACGGCGGAATGCATCGAACACGATAAGGGGACGGGCATTGCCTATGTGGATAAAGTTATAAACGGTAGGACCGCAGGCATACATTTTTACCTTGCCATCTTCAATGGGTACAAACTCATCCTTGCTTCTTGTAAGGGTATTATATATTTTCATAGTATTTCCACTCTCTTCCTAAATCTTCATTAGATGTTTTCATATTATTTCATTATTTTAGTGCCAATTTCAACATCGTCCTGAAAAGAGTTGAATCTTGATTTCGCTGATTTTCATATTTTCACATCCGTAATGGGATTATTCTGTTTCTCCTTCAAGCTCCTTTACGCGCTTTTCGAGCTTGTCAATTTCATAGCGCAATTTGCAGAACTCCTGGGAAACAGGGTCCGCATAGTGGATTTGGTCAAGATCTCCGCTGTTTATCTTCTTTCCGCCGATGCGCACTACCTTTGCAGGCACACCCACAGCCGTTGCCTCCGCAGGCACTGCACTGAGAACCACCGCGCCTGCGGCAATTCTGGCGTTATCGCCAACGGTAAAAGGTCCGAGAACCTTTGCGCCTGCACCGATAAGCACGTTGTTGCCGATAGTCGGGTGGCGCTTGCCCTTGTCCTTACCTGTACCGCCAAGGGTCACCCCCTGATATATTGTGCAGTTGTCGCCAACCTCGGCAGTTTCACCTATAACAACGCCGTAGCCGTGGTCAATAAGCACACCTCTGCCGATTTTTGCGCCGGGGTGTATTTCGATTCCCGTTTTATGCTTTGCCCGCTCACTGATAAGACGTGCAATGAAATACATTTTTCTCTTATAGAACCATGCTGCTCTGCGGTGTGCCATAATGGCCTTATAGCCCGAATAAAGGTGCTGAACCTCAAATCGGCTTCGTGCCGCAGGGTCTCGCTGCATTATCGCATCGATAAGCTCTTTCTTGTAGGAAGGCATATATTGATCTCTCCGAATCAGATGTATTTATATGTCACTGACATAATATGTGTCACTGCATCGGAAAGTGCCTGCTCATTAAGCGCGGCGTAGCTTGCATATATATCCTTCTTGCAATCATCGTTGAGATAATCCGCGTTTTCGTTGAAATTCTCATTGATGCCGTTTGCTCTGCACATCATTTCGACCAGCAGGGAACGCATTGCGGCTACGATATCATTGGCACGGAAAAATGCACCTGCTCTGATGCATTCTTTTGCCTTTATCGCCATGGATGCCATATCCTGCCACATCATCTGAGGATCATAAGCTTCTTCTGCAGGCTTTTCCTCCGCAGCGACAGGCTCTTCTGCGATAACGGGCTCTGCGATTATTGCAGGTTCGTCCGCAGCTTCTTCCTCTGCGGTATCTTCCGCAATTACCTCCTCCGTCTGCTGAGGCTCTTCCTCTGCGACAGGCTCAAACTCGGTTATGGGAGCTGATTCAAACTCGGCTGCGGGAGCAGGCTCTTCTGAAGGCTCGTCGTCAAAATCGTCTGCAAAATCATCTTCAAATTCATCCACGAACTGAGATGCATTAGTCTTTTCCTCGTCCATAAGTCTCTGGAATTTTCTGCTGTTGAAAGCCATATCTGTTCCTCCTTATTATTTAGCGTCCTTGAGAAGGTCGCGGCACTGATAAAGATAGGTTGCGCCGGAAATAACGGTAATAAGCGCAGAAAGCCATGTTACGACTGCAAATATCACTCCGACAATATTCTCGATCAGGGGATTGATGATACCGAAAAGCCGGAGCAGATAAAGAGCATACATAAACACAAAAATGGTTACTATTGCAGTAATCTGGATAACTGTCTTGAGTTTGCCCCATATGTTTGCAGCTATAACAATACCACGCTCTGCGTAGATCATTCGAGCGCTGGTTACAAGGAATTCGCGGGCAAGAATGATGATCACGACCCAGGGAGAGCAGATGGGCCCTTCGATCCATGCGCCCGGAGTTTCAATAGTGATGAAGCAGACAAATGCAGATATAACCAGAAGCTTGTCTGCAATGGGGTCCATGAGCTTGCCGAAATCGGTGACAAGTCCGCGCTTTCTTGCGATCTTTCCGTCAAGTGCGTCTGTTATTGATGCTATGCCGAATACGATGCCGCCGACCAGCCAGCTGTGAGGAAACTCGACCATGATAAGCACAACAACAACGGGTACGAGTATCATTCTTAAAAGAGTAAGTTTATTGGGAAGATTCATAGTTTTTCTCCTTCTTAATTATGAAATCATTTCGAAATCATTTCACCGATAAGATCGCAGTCCATGCTGTCGGTGATGCGGACTTTTACCATATCTCCGACGGTCAGCTTCTTTCCGCCTGTGGTGAAAAATACTTTTCCGTCAATATCGGGGGCATCAGCCGCGCTTCGCCCGAAGCAGCATTCTGCCAGACGGTCAAAGCCCTCTGTAACTACAGTGACTTCCTTGCCCTGCATATTCTCGACCCACTCGTCAACAACTCTTGACTGCTCGTTCATGATAATGTCATAACGGCGCTGTGCCTCATTTTCGCTGACTCTGTCAGGGAATGAGAAGGCGGGTGTGTCCTCCTCCGCAGACCAGATGAAGCAGCCCATTCTCTCGAACTTTGCCTTTCTGACAAACTCCGCAAGCTCCATGAAATGCTTTCTGGTTTCGCCCGGGAAACCGACCATGAAGGTGGTTCGAAGGGTTATCCCCGGAACCATTTCTCGAATATGATCTACCAATTTGAGCAGCGACTCTGAATCTCCTGTGCGGTTCATCGCTCTGAGTATATCGCCGTTTGCGTGCTGGAGGGGGATATCCATATATTTGCAGATCTTCGGCTGCTTTGCCATGACACTGAGCAGCTCGTCAGTAACTCTTTCGGGGTAGCAGTAGAGCAGTCTTATCCACTCTATACCCTCAATTTCGCACAACTTCTCAAGAAGCTCGGGAAGAGCGAGCCTTCCGTAGATATCCTCACCGTATCGGGTGGTGTCCTGAGCGACGATTATAAGCTCCTTGATGCCGTCACGGGCAAGGCTTTCCGCCTCTGCCACGATATTCTCCATTGTGCGGCTTCTCATTCTGCCGCGAATAAGGGGAATTGCACAGTATGTACAGCAGTTGTCACAGCCGTCCGCGATTCTGAGATATGCAAAATACGGAAGATTTGTAAGCACTCTGCCGCCCTCCATGGGCATTTCTTCCTTTTCACCGAAAAGGGCAACCTTTTCGCCATTAAGAACACGCTCAACAGCCTCGCATATTCTGCCGTTTGCGCCTATACCGACAACTCCGTCGATCTCGGGTATCTCCTCAAGGACATCGTTTCTGTATCTTTCAGCAAGACAGCCTGTTGCTATCAGAGCCTTTATCTTGCCCTCCTTCTTCAGCTTTGCAAGCTCAAGAATTTCTTCTATGGACTCAGCCTTCGCGCTTTCGATAAAGCCGCAGGTGTTTATGATGGCTACATCGCCCATTGCCGCGTCTTCAACCAGCTTATAGCCGCCCTGACGCAGATTTTCAAGCATGATTTCAGCGTCAACCTGATTTTTGGGACAACCAAGGCTGACCATACCTACCTTGTACTTCAATTACAGCACTCCTATTTATAACGTGTACAAAGTCAGTATATCATATTACTTCTGCAATTTAAATAGTAAAGTGTAAATAATTAGCCTTCGGCAAAAGAAAAAAGACCGACTTT
>JAZSJQ010000006.1:0-2545 GCA_045534445.1 Acutalibacteraceae bacterium | reverse complement strand
CTCCGGCGAGGTAGTAGATGTCGCCAATAAGCTCATAGCGCAGACCTGTACGCTTGTCGGTTATGTATTTCTCCATATTCGTTCCTTCTTGCGTGTTGCTCAGGTTCCCGAGTAATCGGTGAAGGGAGCTTCGGTGCTGACAAAGGTATCGTAGGCGAACGCCGCACCGGGTCGGAATCCCATGATGAAGCTATCGAGGTTGGATTCACTGTTGACCTCGTGCCAAGCATCGACATAATCAAGGAACCATTGCTTTCTCTCGTCGGTAAGTACCTTGATAAGCAATTCTTCATTGTTGACCATGATTTCCAGCTTCTTTTGCACAGTATCATTCATCCTTTGTACTGCGTTCCTGCGGCTCAATATTTCCGTAGTAGAACTGCTCAATAAATCGCGGCATAAAAAATGCACCTGCCTTTCGATTGGATTGTACCCAAAAATTTAGGCAGGTGCAAATGTACGGGTTATTCGATTGTCAACACATAACCATAACGGAAAAAATTTATTGCCCCAGCAGGAAATCCAATGCACTTACAATCTTTATGCCGTCCTGATCCTGCGGCAGGTCGCATTCCATCGCAATGACCATCTTCTCGTAGTTGTCGGGAATGCGCCTCAGCGCAGAAAGTTCCCGTTCTCTGGTTTCGGGAGCGTTCATCGACTCGGTGACCTGAATGTACTTCTTTTCGTCGGTCTTCGAGGCTATGAAATCGACCTCCTTGCTGTCAATCTTGCCGATTGCAACATCATAACCGCGGCGGAGCAGCTCAAAATATACGATGTTCTCAAGGATATGACCGCTGTCTCCCTCGCGGTAGCCAAGCAGATAGTTCCGCAGACCCATATCGACGATATAATATTTCCCGAGAGTCTTGAGATACTCCCTGCCCTTGATGTCAAAGCGCTTGATCTCATAGAAGATAAACGATTCTTTCAGTGCCTCGATATACGCCTGAATGGTGTGGACAGCCGGTTTGGCCTTGCGCTTGCCCTCGTCCAGAAGCCCCTCGCTGACAAGAGTGTTGCCGATGGAGGTAGCAGAGGTGCTGTTGCCAATGTTGTCCGCAAGGGACATCATCAGCTTGCGCAGGAGCAGAGGGTCGGTGATGGTTCGCTGTCCCTTGCGCTTTTCTCTTTCCAGAATGTCACGCACGACCACAGCGGAATAAACGCCGTCAAGGGCGGCGGTCACCTTGTCTGTCTCAAGTCCCACATCGGCCAGCATAGGCATTCCGCCGAACTTTGCATAGGCTTCATAAAGCTCCTTTGCCTCGTACACCTCACCCTCGGCATCGGTGATGCGCTTGCGAAGCTGTCCCGTGGGGGATTTCCGCTCGGTCACCGTGTAGCCGTGGAAGTCCAAGAACTCGCTGAACGACAGCGGCAGAACCTTTATTTCCACATACCTGCCGGAGAGATAGGTGGACAGCTCCGATGAGAGCAGATGGGCATTGGAGCCGGTGATGTAAATATCGCAGTCGATGTCCACCCGGAAAGAATTGACAGCATTCTCCCAGCCGGAGAGCCTCTGTACCTCGTCGAAGAAGAGATACATTCGCTTGTCCTTGACCGCCCGCTCGCTGACATAGTTATAAAACTCACGCACGGTCATATCAGAAAACTGCATGGATTCAAAATTGATTTCGATTATCTGCGCCTCGGCTATTCCGCTTTCACGCAGGTGATTTGCCATTAGCTTCATCAGGCTTGATTTGCCGCAGCGGCGAATGCCTGTGATGACCTTTATCATTTCCGTATCCTGAAAGGCTTTGAGCTGTTCAAGATACAGATCTCTTTTTTTCAGATTGGTATTGAGCATGGTCGTTCCCACCTTTCTGATTTTAGGATAGCACACTTCGAGCGAATAATCAAGTTTATTACATCCGAGTAACAAACTTTTTGTTTTTGGGTTTTTATTACACATATGTATCTTGTCCGATTATCTTTGCTTTATACTTCACTCGCTGTATATGTCCAAATACTATGCGGTTATTACGGTCAGAAACGGCGTTCGGTGGAGATATGTGAATTACTGACTTAAGATATTATGCCATGTAAAATATAGTCAAGGAACAGACCAACAAATTTGAATTTTACGCACATTATAAAACTCTACAGCATGGATGATTGCCGTAGAGTTTTTTGTTGACATCTAGCGATATTTAAGATAGTCCAAAAACTTTTTGACTGCGAGCGAAGCGGTTTTCCTGCTTCTTAATGCAAGACCTATATCACGATATGCAGGAACATTTAGCTCTTTTGTTAGGATTTTATATGGGACACGCTTCAATATTAGTTCCGGCAATATGGCGATTCCGAGACCGCTTTCAACCATTGACATAACGGCGTAATCATCCCATGTAGTGAATTTTACATTTGGTTTGAGATTGTTTCGTTCAAATATTTCGGATATTTCTGCTTTTGCTCCTTTTTCGAGCAGCATAAAAGGTTCATCACAAAGTGCAGAGACAGGAAATTTGTCAACATCTTTTAGAGAATGATTTTCAGGAATGATTGCCATAAGTTTATCCTGATGCAAAAAAAT
>JAZSJQ010000100.1:0-55139 GCA_045534445.1 Acutalibacteraceae bacterium | reverse complement strand
AGGCGAGAGCCCCTTCACCAATACCTTCACAAGAACCTACGAGAAGGTTCAGGAGATGCGCTACGGCGAGAATCCCCATCAGGCTGCTGCTTTCAAGTCGGAGGCCAAGCGGTCTTAGGAAGACAATACTAATGGCCAACTCCTTGGCTCACAGAACGACATGGCTACGATCCGACTTGGCAAGAGGCGAGAGCCCCTTCACCAATACCTTCACAAGAACCTACGAGAAGGTTCAGGAGATGCGCTACGGCGAGAATCCCCATCAGGCTGCTGCTTTCTACCGTGAGATCGGCAACCGCACCAACTGCCTTGATGCTGCAAAGCAGCTTCACGGCAAGGAGCTTTCCTACAACAATATCAACGATGCAAACGGTGCTCTTGATGTTCTTAAGGAATTTGGTGAGGACAAGCCCTGCGCAGTTGCTGTAAAGCACGCAAATCCCTGCGGCGTAGGTACAGGCGAGACCCTCTACGAAGCATACATGAATGCTTATAACAGTGACCCTGTTTCCATCTTCGGCGGTATCGTTGCTCTTAACCGTGAAGTTGACGAGGCTACCGCAACCGAACTTGCAAAGATATTCCTCGAAATCATCATTGCTCCTTCCTTTACCGAGAAGGCTCTTGAGCTTCTCACCGTAAAGAAGAACATCCGTCTTCTTGAGCTTCCCGATGTTGCAAAGGCAAATGACGGTACCATGCTCGACATGAAGAAGGTTGCAGGCGGACTTCTTGTTCAACAGCTCGACGCAGAGCTTATGAACGAAGCTGATCTTAAGGTTGTTACCAAGCGTCAGCCCACTGAGGCAGAAATGGAGCAGCTTAAGTTTGCATGGCGTGTTGTAAAGCACGTAAAGTCCAACGGCATCTGCCTTGTTGCAAATAACGGTACTGTAGGCGTAGGCCCCGGACAGACCAACAGAATCACCGCACTTGAGCTTGCAATCAAGTATGCAGGCGACAGAGCAAATGGCTCTGTAATGGGCAGCGATGCATTCTTCCCGTTCCCTGATTGTGTTGAGGCTGCTGCAAAGGCAGGTATCACCGCTATTATTCAGCCGGGCGGATCTGTAAAGGATCAGGAGTCCATCGATGCTTGCGACAAGTACGGCATTGCAATGGTATTCACCGGCATGCGTCACTTCAAGCACTAAGGAGCGATTCCTATGAACATACTTGTTGTCGGCGGCGGTGGACGTGAGCATGCGATAATCCGTAAGCTCAATGAAAGCCCCCGTGTAGATAAAATTTACTGCACTCCCGGAAATGGCGGTATCAGTAAGGACGCTGAATGCTTTAAGGTTTCCGCTACCGATATTGACGGAGTTGTAGCTCTTGCAAAGGAACTTTGTGTTGACTGTGTTTTTGTAGCACCTGACGATCCTCTGGTACTTGGTATGGTCGATGCTCTTAATGAAAACGGAATCCGTGCATTCGGGCCCAACAAGGCTGCTGCAATAATCGAGGGAAGTAAGGTTTTCTCCAAGGAATTCATGAAGAGGAACGGCATTCCCAGTGCAGCATACGAGGTTTTCTCCGATGCAGAGAAGGCTGTTGCATACATAAAGGCACAAAACAGCTATCCTACCGTTGTAAAGGCAGATGGCTTGGCACTTGGAAAAGGCGTAATCATCGCAGAAAATGAAGAACAGGCTATCGATGCAGTTCATTCCATTATGGAGGATAAGGTCTTCGGTGCTTCGGGCAACAGCATCGTTATAGAAGAATTCCTCACAGGTCCTGAGGTTTCTGTTCTTGCATTTACCGACGGTGAGACAGTTTATCCCATGATTTCTTCCATGGATCATAAGCGCGCTCTTGACGGAAACAAAGGTCTTAACACAGGCGGCATGGGAACTATTTCTCCCAATCCCTGGTATACAGCTGAAGATGCTGAGAGATGCATGAAGGAAATCTTTATTCCTACCGTAAAGTGCCTTAATGAAGAGGGCAGACGTTTTAAGGGCTGTCTGTACTTCGGACTCATGCTTACACCAAACGGACCTAAGGTTATTGAGTACAACTGCCGTTTCGGTGATCCTGAGACTCAGGTTGTTCTGCCCATGCTTGATACCGATTTTGCTGATATCGTCGATGCTATCATTGATGAGCGCCTTTCTGAAATTGACATTAAATGGAAGAGCGGCGCATGTGCATGTGTTGTAATGGCTTCAGGTGGATATCCTCAGTCCTACCCCAAGGGAATTGTCATTAACGGTCTTGATGATAACGGTCAGATTGAAGGAGCCACAGTATATCATGCAGGTTCCGCTGTAAAGGAAAACGACTTTGTAACCAATGGCGGCAGAGTTCTCGGAGTTACTGCAAATGCAGATACTCTTGATGAGGCTCTCAGCAAGGCTTATGATGCTGTAAAGCGTATATCTTTTGATGGTGCGCATTACAGAACTGACATTGGAAGAGCTTACAAAGCATAGTGTAAATTAAAGCACCGCAACGAGTGTGTGGTGCTTTAATTTAATAAAGTGAACAATTAATAAATTTTAAAAAATATGTTGTTTATTTCTTTAATATATGATATATTTTTAACGATAGGCGTGGCATAACGCCAAATCTAAAAAAAGAGAGGGTTTATTTATGGGTTTGATTAAAGCTGCACTTGGTGCAATCGGAGGAACACTGGCCGATCAGTGGAAGGAATTTTTCTATTGTGATGCTATTCCTAAGGAAATGCTTGTAGTAAGAGGTAAAAAGCAGACCAACGGTCGCACCTCCAATACCAAGGGACACGATAATGTTATTTCTAACGGTTCTGGTATTGCTGTTGCTGACGGTCAGTGCATGATCATTGTTGAGCAGGGCAAGGTTGTTGAGGTATGTGCAGAGCCCGGTGAGTTCACTTATGACAACACCATCGCTCCCAGTATTTTTACAGGAAAGCTCGGCGCCGGCATTATCGACACTTTCAAGCAGATCGGTAAGCGCTTTACTTACGGCGGCGACACAGGCGTCGATCAGAGAGTTTACTACTTCAACATCAAGGAACTTATCGATAATAAGTTCGGCACAGCTAATCCTATTCCTTTCCGTGTTGTTGACAGAAACATCAACCTTGATATTGATGTTTCCGTAAGATGCAACGGTGTATATTCCTACAAGATCGTTGACCCGATCCTGTTCTACACCAATGTCTGCGGTAATATTTCCGAAGATTATTCCAGAGCTGAGATCGAAGGTCAGCTCAAGACTGAGTTCGTAAGTGCACTTCAGCCTGCATTCGCTAAGATCTCTGAGCTTGAGATCCGTCCCCATGCACTTCCTGCTCACGCTGAGGAGCTTTCTCAGGCAATGAATGAAGCTCTTACCAAGAAGTGGGGAGAGCTCCGCGGTCTTGCTGTTGTTTCTATAGCTATGAACCCCATTACCCTGCCCGAAGAAGATGCAGAGCTCATCAAGCAGGCACAGCGTACAGCTATGCTCAAGGATCCCACCATGGCAGCTGCAACCCTTGTTGGTGCTCAGGCTGATGCTATGACAGCTGCTGCTTCCAACGAGGCAGGCGCAATGACCGGCTTTATGGGTATGGGCTTTGCTCAGCAGCAGGGCGGCGGCATGAACGCACAGAACCTGTATCAGATGGGTGCTGCACAGCAGGCATCTGCTCCTGCTCCCAGAGCAGCAGACGGCTGGACTTGTTCCTGCGGTACTGCCAACACCGGCAAGTTCTGCCTCGAGTGCGGCAAGCCCAGATCTGACGGTTGGGCATGTGAGTGCGGCACTGTAAACAAGGGCAAGTTCTGCATGGAGTGCGGAAAGAGCAAGCCCGCTGACGCACCTCTTTATAAGTGTGATAAGTGCGGTTGGGAGCCTGCAGATCCTGCTAATCCTCCCAAGTTCTGCCCTGAATGCGGCGATCCTTTTGATGCTAACGACGCAAAATAATCATCTGAATAATATTTAGGAGGATGATATTTTGGCTCAGCTGATCCAGCATAAATGTCCTGCCTGCGGCGCTTCAATTGAGTTTAATACGGAAACGCAAAAAATGTCATGTCCTTACTGCGATTCTGAACTCGATGTTGCTGCACTGCTTGCAATGGACGCAGAACTCGATGATACTCAGGAAGATCAGGTGGAGTGGGAAACCACTCCATCTGAAGAATGGCAGCCCGGCGAAGTTGAGGGTATGCGTGTTTACATATGTCAGTCCTGCGGCGGCGAGGTCATCGGAGATGAAACTCTTGCTTCCACGAAATGCCCTTATTGCGAAAATAATGTAATTATGACAGAGCAGTTCAAGGGCGATCTCAGACCTGACTATGTAATTCCATTTAAACTCAATAAGGAAGATGCCGTTGAAGGTCTTAAAAAGCATATGCTTGGAAAGAAGTTTCTTCCTAAGGTCTTTAAGGATGAAAATCATATTGACGAGGTAAAGGGTCTTTATGTACCTGTGTGGCTTTATGATACCGATGTTGACGCAAGTATTCGTTATCTCGCTACAAGAACCTCTACGTGGTCAACGTCATCATATATTTACACTGCAACCAGCTACTACGCTGTAAACCGTGCAGGTACTGTCGGTTTTGAACACGTCCCTGTTGACGGTTCGAAGAAATTTGAAGATGAACTTATGCAGTCGCTTGAGCCGTATGACTTCAGCGAAGCTGTAGATTTTCAGACCGCATATCTGTCAGGATATCTTGCTGATAAATATGATGTCTCTTCTGAAGACAGTAAAATTCAGGCAAATTACCGCATAAAGGAATCCACAGAAAAGGCATTCAGGGATACTGTAAAAGGCTATGTTACAGTAACGCCTGAAAGAAGCAATCTGAAATATGCAAACAGCAAATGCCAGTACGCTCTTTATCCTGTTTGGATTCTTAACACCACATGGAATGGAAAGAATTACAGATTTGCAATGAATGGACAGACAGGTAAGTTTGTTGGAGATCTGCCCTGCGATACCAAATCGTACTGGAAATATTTCCTTACCATCGCAGGAATATGCGGAGGCGCAGTGCTTCTGATTTCCTGGCTGTTATTCAGATTTTTCGGAGGACTTTGATATGAAGAGAATATTTGCTTTGTTCGCAGTCCTCTGCATTGCTTTATTTGCTGCGATGCCTGCCTTTGCTGAATCTGCGGAATCAACAGAAATAGTCTATTTCGATTCCGTGCATGATAATGCGAATGTATTAAGTGACAGCACTGAAAATCAGCTTGAAGAGCAGATACACAACATCAGGCAGGAATATAATTTTGATATTATAATCTATACCTGTACAAATGATTTTGATGATGCCACAGGCAGAGTTGCATGGGAGCACGCTGAAAATACATATAAATCCCATGGCTTTTCCGGAGACGGCGTCATGCTTATGATTTACTACAACAGCGACAATGAATGTAAATATCTTATTTACACTTCGGGTAAATGCAAGGATATTTATAATAACGAGGATATGCTCTATATCGAAGAACGTATCAATCGCAATATTGCTGTAAAATCAGATTCAGGCTTATATACTACCGCTTCAACCTTTGTTGATGACTGCAAAACAGAATTTGCTGTTGATAATTTTGTCGTTGATGATGCGTACGTTTTCAAAGCAGACACTGAGCGCAAGATCAAAAAGCGTATTCTTGAAGTCAAGGAAAAGTATGGATGTGATATTTGCATTTATACTCACCGTTTTGACAAAAGCTATGTTTCTGATGATGAGGCACGTGAGCATGCTGAAAACTTTTACATTTCACGTAACCTTACCGATAACGGTGTTGTTTTCATGATTTTCTTTGAAAGTGACAACGATGGCGGTACTCATATTACAACTTCAGGTAAGTGCAGAAATGCTCTGACAGAGGACGAATTGATCGAAATTGAGGATAACTTCTATTCATATCTGACTCTTAGAAATGAAGAGGGTTATTACAAGGCAGCAATTTCATTTATCGATGATTGTGAAGATGAATTTGAGGACTATGACAACTTTGACGGCAAATGGTTTCTGATCTCTCCCGGCGTCGGTGCTCTTGTATCATTTTTTGCTGCCAGAAAGAATAAGAATGCATTGCGTTCGGTCAAATCAAAGCATGATGCTGCCGATTATACCAAGGCTGGAAGCCTGAAGCTCACAACTTCCAGTGATGTATTTCTTTATAAGCGTGTCACAAAGGTGCCCAAACCTCGTGACAATGGAGGTTCATTCCGAAGCTCCGGCGGCGGAGGACGTTCTTTTGGCGGTCATTCCGGCAGACGTTTCTAAAAATTTTCGCGGCAGAGCATTCTGCCGCGATTTTTTTGACACATTTCACGCATTGATGTCATATAATTGTATTGAATCGTTAATACAAATCCTGCACGACGGGACAGTATAAAACGATCATATATACTGCCGCATAAGCGGCAGAAACACAGGAGGCTTTTATCATGACAGAATGCAGGCATACCGGTGCTGCGGAAGCGATCAGAAGCGATTGCTTCAAGGAAGCGGTCTGTATCAATGCTGGCAGGATATATGATTCCTGCCGTGACCGCGAATGTCTTGAGAATGTAAGAGTCTGGTTCTGTGAGCGAGATCAGGAAATTGTTGACAACGCTCTCGGAGCAAGACTTAAAAATGCCGAAGTGATAAATGTCGTCATCGACACTGAGCCTGTTCAGTTCAACCGCGGATATTACTGTGTGAACCTGAACATTTATCTGTGCGTTACAGTTGAGGTAACCGTGTCCCCGATCAGTCCGCCTTGTGAAATCAAGGGAATGTGCGTCTACAACAAAAAGGCAGTGCTGTTCGGCAGCGAGGGCAGCGTAAAGGTGTTCAGCTCTGACTATGTATACGACGATGATGATGTGCAGGGCCTTCCTGCAGGGAATCTGCCCAAGGCAACCGTAAGCATAGCTGAGCCTGTTTCTCTCGGCGCAAGAGTTACAACCGTCTGTGAACCCTGCTGTTGTCCCTGCTGTATCCCCAAGTGCGTCAGCAGAAGGTTTGGCGGAAGTTTCTCGACCTGCGGAAACAAAGTGATCGAGGTAACTATCGGACTGTTTATGATCATACAGCTTGAGCGTGAGGTTCAGATGCTGATTCCTGTCTACGATTTCTGTATGCCTGAAAAGGTGTGTGTAGACTCAGGAGACGATAAACCCTGTGAAATGTTCGGAAGAATGAGCTTCCCGACAAACGAATTTTTCCCGCCTAAGGCGGGTGATCTGTGTTCTGACAGGCACAGACACTGCAAATAGACTTTGAATCATGCACAGACCGCATAAATTGCGGTCTGTGCTGTCTTATTTTAATAATCAGCAGTTGACAATTATATCATTCAGCTATATAATTATTAGGTAAATGAAAGAGCACATACTGAATCGAGTCGATGCAAGGAATCGTTCCAGAGAGCGTATTATTTGCTGGGAAATACGCACGAATCTTATCGGCAGCCAGTTCGGTGACATAATGTCGGTGCCTTGGCGAAGAGCCGAGCGTATGTCCTGCGTTAAGGGATACAAAAGTTGGCGCATTTTATGTGCAATTTGGGTGGTACCGCGGTTCTTCCGTCCCATACAGAGGGGATAGAAGAACCTTTTTTACATTTATCTGAAAGGAAATGTTAGCAATGGAATGGACAGGCCTTAATGAACTTCGTGAAAAGTATCTTGCTTTCTTTGAAAGCAAGGGACATCTCAGACTTCCCAGCTTTTCACTTATCCCTCAGAATGACAACAGCCTCCTGCTTATCAATGCAGGTATGGCACCTATGAAAAAGTATTTTACAAATGAAATCACTCCTCCCAGAAAGAGGGTCACAACCTGCCAGAAGTGTATCCGTACTCCCGATATTGAACGAGTCGGTATTACCGCTCGTCACGGTACATATTTTGAAATGCTCGGTAACTTCTCTTTCGGTGATTATTTCAAGAGAGAGGCAATCAACTGGGCATGGGAATTCTTTACCGTCACCCTTGAAATACCCAAGGAGCTTCTTCACATTTCTGTCTACGAGCAGGACGATGAGGCTTACGATATCTGGACAAAGGAAGTCGGCGTAGATCCTTCTCATATGGTTCGTATGGGCAAGGAAGACAACTTCTGGGAGCATGGCTCCGGTCCCTGCGGTCCCTGTTCTGAGATCTATTTCGACCGTGGAGAAAAGTACGGCTGCGACAAGCCTGACTGTAAGGTTGGTTGTGACTGCGACAGATATGTTGAGGTATGGAACAACGTATTTACCCAGTTTAATTCCGACGGTAAGGGTACCTATACTCCACTGCCCAACCCCAACATCGATACAGGTATGGGTCTTGAAAGACTTGCATGCGTCATGCAGGGTGTAGATAACCTGTTCCTTGTTGATACCGTTCAGAATATAATGAAGCATATTATCAGCATTGCAGGTGTTGAGTACGGCAAGGACGAGAAGAAGGATATTTCCCTTCGTGTTATCACTGACCACGTCCGTTCCACTACATTTATGATTGGTGACGGCGTTATGCCTGCAAATAACGGCAGAGGCTATGTTCTCCGCAGACTTCTCAGAAGAGCTGCACGTCACGGCAGACTTCTTGGCGTTACCCGCACCTTCCTTTCTGAGGTTGCTGATACCGTTATCAACGAAAACCTCACAGCATATCCTGAGCTTTCCGAGAAGCGTGACTTTATAAAGAAGGTCATCAAGAACGAGGAAGAGAGCTTTGCAAAAACCATCGATCAGGGCATGCAGATACTTGAAAGCTTTATCGAGGGCAACGAGGGCAAGGCACTTTCCGGCGAAGATGCATTCAAGCTTCAGGATACTTACGGATTCCCCATTGACCTGACTGTTGAAATCCTTGCTGACAAGGGCGTTGAGGTCGATGTTGAAGGCTTCAGAGAGATTTATAACAAGTACCGTGCTGATACCCGTTCCAAGAGAAAGAACGCTGGCGAAGAAGCATGGGAAGGCGAAGCTGATCCCTTCTTTGGCGTAAAGGCTACCAAGTTTGTCGGCTATAAGAACAACGAGTGCGTCGCAAAGGTTCTTGCAGTTGTTGCAGGCGGTCATAGAGTCAAGAGTGCAGGCGAGGGAGAGGAAGTTCTCATCGCACTTGCCAAGACTCCCTTCTACGCTGAAAGCGGCGGACAGATCGGTGATACAGGCGTTCTTGAGACCGCTGGTGCTACTGTTGAAGTAAAGGATACCACCAAGAATCACAATGGAATCTTTATCCACAAGGCTGTCGTCACAAGCGGTGAAATCAACGAAGGCGACACTGTCAGCGCTAAGATCGATGTTCTCCGCCGTGATGCTATCCGCAGAAACCACACTGCAGCTCATCTGCTTCAGGCAGCTTTGAGAAAGGTTCTCGGAACTCACGTTGAGCAGGCAGGTTCTATGGTCAGCGATAAGGTCGTACGTTTTGACTTTACTCATTTCTCTGCTATGACTGCTGAAGAAATCGCACTTGTCGAGCAGTATGTTAATGAAGAAATAATGAAGGCAGAAAAGGTTGATAACCGCGAAATGCCAATTGATGAAGCAAAGGCTATGGGTGCTATGGCACTGTTTGGCGAAAAGTACGGCGATAAGGTACGAGTTGTCAAGGCAGGCGACTTCTCCATTGAGCTCTGCGGCGGTACTCACTGCGATAACACTGCTAAGCTTGGCCTCTTCAAGATTAAGAGCGAATCCTCTGTTGCTTCAGGTATCCGCAGAATCGAAGGTGTTACAGGTCAGGGCGTACTTAATATGCTTGCTGACTCTCTCAATACTATCAATCAGGCAAGTGCTGCAATGAAGCTTACCAATACCGCAGACCTCGTTCGCCGCAGCACTCAGCTTGTAACAGAGCTTAAGGAGAAGGACAGAGAGATCGAAAAACTTTCTGCAAAGATTGCTGAGATAGAAGTCGGTTCCATGGCTGCAAATGCTCAGGAGCTTAACGGTGTATCTCTCATTGTCAACAAGCTCGGCGCTGTTGATGCAGGCGAGATGCGCAAGATGGGCGACGTCATCCGTGATGCTAATCCCTCTGCAATCGCTGTATTCGCTGCTGTAAACGGAGAAAAGGCTACACTGTTTGTATCTGTCGGTAAGGATGCTCAGGCTAAGGGCGCTCACGCAGGCAATATCGTCAAGGCTATTGCTCAGATCACAGGCGGCAACGGCGGCGGTAAGCCCGATGCAGCTATGGCAGGTGCAAAGGATCTTTCTAAGCTTGATGAAGCACTTAAGCAGGCTAAGGAAATCGTACTTTCTATCGTTAAATAAGAAAGGATGAATATAATGGATTGTTTGTTCTGTAAGATAATTGCAGGAGAAATTCCTTCTGCAAAGCTTTATGAAGACGAACTTGTATACGCTTTTGAGGACATCAGCCCTCAGGCTCCCGTTCATTTTCTTATTGTACCCAAGGTACATATTAAGTCCGCTGATGAGCTGACAGATGAAAACAGCGGATTTATTGGTCACATTTATGCTGTTGCCGCAAAGATATGCAAGGAAAAAGGTCTTACAAACGGCTACAGAATCGTCAATAACTGCGGTGAGGACGGCGGACAGACCGTTGGTCATCTCCATTTCCACGTTCTCGGCGGCAGACTTCTTGCATGGCCTCCGGGCTAAAGATCAGATTAAAGAGGGATTGAATATGACAACAAGATTCTATGAAATGGAAATTGCAGGCTGCAAGCGCAAGCTTCCTATCTGCGCTGTAAGTGATAAGCTTGACATTGCTGCATTCATTATGTTCAGCGATGTTGAGATAACGACAAAGTCTGCAAAGCATCTTCTTAAGAAGGCACCCAAGTTTGATTATATCCTTACCGCTGAGGCTAAAGGTATTCCTCTGGCTTATGAAATGGCAAGACAGTCCAAGACAGACTATCTTGTGGCGCGTAAAGGTATTAAGGTTTACACCACAAATCCCGTTTCAGTAGAGGTAAAGTCCATAACCACTTCTGAGGTTCAGATGCTTCATCTGGCTGACTACGAGGCTGAAAGAATCCGCGGCAAGAGAGTTCTTATTGCCGACGATGTTATCAGTACAGGCGAGTCTCTCGAAGCTATAGAGAAGCTTGCTGAGGCAGCAGGCGCGAATGTTGTCGGAAAATGCGCAGTTCTTGCTGAGGGTGATGCAGCAGACAGGGATGATATCATATTCCTTGAGAAGCTCCCCTTATTCTTTAAAGAATAGGAGTAAAAATCATGAAGCGACCGTTTGCAGTAATAGGAATTACCTATCTTATCTCGCAATCGGTCGCTGCTTATTTTGGTGCTTCATTTGCACTGGCTGCGGCAATTTCATTTATACTATGCTTGATTGTATATTTATTTTTCAGCGAAAAGCGAAATGAAGTGCTTATCACAGGACTTATTACTGCAACCGTGGCAATGCTTGCATTCTTTGCTTATTCAAAACTGCACGTTGAAAGAATGATTCCTCTGGAAGGGAATACAGTTTACATTGAAGGCAGAATTGCAGAGGAACCCGAAACCAGATATGGAAGGTATTATTATGTAATACGTACCAATTGCATATCAGAATCTGATATGCCTCAGAATACAAAAATAAGAGTATCTTCGGCATCATCTCTTGAAGCTGATTATTCAGATGTATTCAAAGGCACGGTTACTTTTTCATCGATGAGATGTGACAATGATTACTATGCACATAAACAGATGCTTTCGTCAGGGATTACGGCAACTGCATATCTGTCAAACGATTGCGGGTATTCAATTTCAGAGGGTAAAGGTGATATTTACAGCATTGCGATAATGGCTCGCCGTTTACTTAAGGACAATATAGGCGACCTGTATCCTGATGAAACAGGGGATATTCTTATAGGTATGATGACCGGTGATGACAGCAGGATCGATCCAAGAATAGTCAATGCGTTCAGAAATACGGGAATAGCGCATATCCTTGCGATTTCCGGACTCCACCTTACATTGCTCGCAGGTGCGGTTACATGGTTTCTCAGACGTTTTTTGATAAACAGAAAGATCATTGCGGCTATAGTAATAGCAGTATCATGGTTCTTTGCTTCAATAGCAGGTTTTCCGATATCTTCACTGCGTGCAGCTATTATGATTACAGTGATGCTGATTGGTGTTATTTTCGACAGACAGCATTCACCTCTTAATTCGCTGGGCATAGCAATTCTTCTGATATGTATTTTCAATCCCTATGCCGCTGCAAATGCAGGGCTGATGATGTCTTTTTCTGCAACCTTCGGGCTTATTGAAGCGGCACCGCGGATCAACAGATATGTACTTAAAAAGACTCTGGTCGATAAATCGGATATTACCACCTCCGTTCTGAGAAGCATTATCAGCGCTTTTGTGACTTCAGCAACTGCAAGTCTGTTTATTTTGCCTGCATCTGTCCTGTGCTTCGGAAAGGTGTCGCTGATGTCACCGATAGCGAATGTTCTTCTCATTCCGTTGGCAGAAGTTTTTCTTGTTTTCGGAATGATAGCAGTATTTCTTTGCTTTTTCGGAAGCATTGGCACCACAATAGCCTATTTTTTCATGACTGCTGATTGGTTTATTGGAAAGATAGTTCTTGCGGTTACTGAATATTTCAACCGTTTTCCCGATACTGTTTTAAATACGGGTGCGGGAATCGGTGTAACGCTTACCGTGTTCGGGTGTGTGCTTATTGGTGTTGTATGGGCTGTCAGATTCCGTAACAGCAAACATCGTAAAAAGGCATTTCTTGCAGGGGTATTCAGTTGTCTTGCAATTGTTACCGTGTGGTACTGCAGTGAAATCGTTTTGAAGGATACAAGAACCGTAACTGTGTACAGTGTAGGTGATTCAGCCATGATACTTGCGAGAGACGGTGAACATACGGTGTTGCTTGGTGCAGGCGGTGACAGCTATGGTGTTACCCTTGCAAAATACGACATGAACGATAAAGGTATTTCAGATATATCAGCATTGGTGCTTACGGATATGTCTGAATCAGGAGCTTCATGTGCGGATTCCCTGATTCAGACTATGGAACCTCAGAAAGTTTTTACCTTGAGCGATGGTTACTATTGTGATAATATAGAATATATGACCGAGAAGTATAATACACCTCTTGGGTCATCAGAGAATATTGCTGTATCTTCGGGAGAAGTAACTGTAAGCAATCTGACCGATGACTGCGGATTGATATGGAGTCAGATCGAATGCGGTAAGCTGAATGTTCTGGTCTGTCCGCGTAACGGTAATATCAAAGACTGTCCTTTTGGACTTAAATATGATTCTGTGATATTTACTGACAGTATCCCGGAAGGTGCAAAGACGCTTGATTCAAAATCATACATAATTTGTTCGGAATACAGAACGGGTGCGAGACTTAAAAATCAGCTTATGTCAATGAATTTTGAAAATGTATACTGTACCGGTACGGACGGAAACATTGAACTGGCATTCCGAGACGGAAGATTACTTATCGGTGGTGAGAATATATGAGTGAGATCAATGCTCTTCAGCTTCAGAAACATATAGACAGCAATAAGCCCTGCAGCGTATATATGATATACGGGTCACAGAGTACGCTTATCAGTGAATGCGCAGGAATGCTGAAAAAGGCACTTATGCCGGAATTTCCTGAGATAAACTTCGTTGAATTCGACGGTAAAAGCTGTACTGTTCGTGATATTGAAGCCTGCGCACAGCAGGCGCCGATGCTGGCGTCTCACAGGCTTATTTCAGTTTGTGATTTTTCCGCTGCTGAACGCAGTGAGAATGACCTCAATAAGCTCCTGACTGTTATTTCTGACTTTGACGATGAAACAACGGTAATCTTCTGGTATCTGAATGTAAATCCGGTTATAAGCAGAAAAAAGGAAGACGAGAATAAAAACAAAAAATGGCTTCAGCTGATTAACTGCATAAAAAAATACGGCTGCTGTATCAAGTGTGATATGCCCGAAAAGCCTGAAATGATCTCATTGATGTGCGAGAGGGCAAAGGCTGAGGGCGTGAAAATGCGCGACCAGGAGGCTTCGTTCCTTATTGCGCGCACGGGAATGGATTACTCGGTACTTATGAGTCAGCTTAATATGCTGATTTCTGTGGCACCTAGAAAGAACATAACCAATGAACTGATTGAGAAGCTTATCGAACCGGGGATTGAAGCAAATATCTTTTATCTTGCCGGAAAGGTTCTTACGGGAGAATATGATAAGGCTTACGATATTCTTGAGCGCCTTTTCCTGCAGAGAGAAGATGAAGGAAATATTCTTCGTATCTTACAAGGACCTTTTATTGATCTTTACAGGGCAAAAGCCGCTTCGGAGGCAGGACTCAACCTTGATGAGACCATTGCCCTTTATCCCTCTGACTATCCTAAAAACAAGCGCTTTCTTATGGAGAATGCGCGCAGAGACTGTGCTAAATATTCAATGTCACTTCTTAGAGAATACATTCTGCTCATCTATAAAGCTGAGCGTGCCATGCACGGAAGCAGGCTTGACAATAAGCTGATATTGGAAAAATTGATTGCAGAACTGTGCTGTGTAAAAAAGAAGGAGGGGAGACGTTGATAAAACTGAAAGAGACCGTGGTTGTAGAAGGGAAATATGATAAGATACGCATTGAAACTCTTGTTGATGCTTTGATAATTACTACTGACGGTTTTGCGATTTTCAAGGATAAAAAGAAAATGCAGATGCTGAGAAATCTTGCGGAAAAGAATGGTATTATTATTATGACCGACAGTGATTCCGCAGGATTTCTTATCAGAAATCATCTTGTCGGCTGCATTCCTAATGAATATATAAAGCATGTTTATATTCCTGATATTCTCGGTAAGGAAAAAAGGAAGGATTCTCCCTCAAAGGAAGGCAAGCTTGGTGTTGAGGGGATGAGTAATGATATTCTGGAAAACGCCTTGAAAAAGGCAGGAATTACCTGTGAGACTGCAGTAATCAATGAGAGCCCTATTACAAAATCTGATCTTTTTGAAGACGGCTATACCGGGGGCGAAAAAAGTGCAGAACGTCGTGCAAAGCTTCTTGCAAGGCTTAATCTGCCCGAAAGAATGACAACAAATGCACTTTTGAAAGTCCTTAATGCCACTGTTTCAAAAGGTGACTATGAGAGCATTACAAATGAAATAAATAAAGAAACAGACCATGCAGAATAAATGCATGGTCTGTTTCTTCAGTCAACCCACTGATATGCATCGCAGCGATCGATAAGATCTTTATCATCGCCGATCTGTCCGATAGTAATGAATGCACCGGGAATGATATCGTCAGAGCTTATTGAAAGAGTATTGTAATCTATATATACAGTGTCAACAAGCTTATTATTAACATACACATAGCTGAATCTATTGAATCCTTCGCCCTTTATAAGTGCGGCTTTTTCGGATTCGTTTACTTCAACTCCGTTTACAAGTATTTCGCCGTATCCCATCTGAAGATCTGTGGGGAAGTAGCGTTCGTCGCCGCCGTAGCTGTACTTTTCACCGTAGAGGGTGTCATATTCAATAAGCTCGAGATCCAAGTTGTAATCAGGATTATCTTCACGGTTCTGATGGAGCTTATTTATGATGCCGTTGTGAATATCAAGTCGATTCAAAACATCAGAAACGAGCTGATATGATGTAATATCCCTGTCAATTACTTCGATATCTTCCATGCCGAGGTTTGCGAAGTTTGTAAGAATAACATACTCGGAAAGATAAAGGTCGTTGGTTGCGTACTCTTCAGCTTCAAATTTGAAGTTGGGGAGATGGTCTCCGAAAATCACAAGAACAGTAGGCTCATCATAACTCATGATGTTGCTGACTATCTTTTCAAGAAGCTGATCGTTTTCCTTTATTTGCTGAATGTAGTATTCAAAGCCGATGGTATCTTCTTCGGTAAGGAGTCCTTCGACATCAATGGTGGTTTCTTCAATGGGTGCAGTGGGATATTTGCCGTGAGTCTGAACGCTTATGGTATAAATAAAGTCATGTCCCTCAGTACTTTCAAGAGCTTTCATGATCTCTGATTCAAGTATGTAGTCCTTTGACCATTCAAGAGGGGTACGTGCTACATCGTACATATATTCAAGAGATATGAATCGATCAAAACCGAGCATGGGATAAACAAGATTTCTGTCGTAGAATGTAGCATTGTGGTTGTGAATAGCCTGAGAAAAGTAGTCGAGCTCCTTGAGAATAAAGGGATAAGATTCACAGGTCGAGCTCTGAAGTATGGATTTGTAGGGGTATTCACCGGCACCGAAATCGTAAAGACTCATGCCGCTTATAACCTCAAATTCAACGTTTGCCGTACCTGCACCGACAGAAGGAACTCTTAAAAATCCGCTGCTGTATTTTTCTTTCAGCTCCTGAAAATAGGGGTTGGGATTCTCAGAGTATTTGTAATTCACGAAGTATTCGCAGTCAACAAAGGATTCCATCTGAAGAACAACGATATTCGGAGTGAATTCAGTTTCTTCTTCTGCTTTGTTTTCTTCGAGAACATCATATACGATTTCAAAAGAATAATCATCAGGCTTTGATACACCTGAATCAATAACGCTTATGGAGAAGCAGTAAACAAAGCCGTATTCATCATAAGCGTTTACCATGTTGCCGAATCTGTCTGCAATGGCATTGACCTTAAGAAGACCGACAGTGCTGAGAGAAACAAGCAGAACCATTGTAAGGATAAATACGATGGAGTGCTTGAATCTGACGCTCTGCTTTGGGAACTTCATGAAAATAAATACAATGAAGACTATGGCAAGAATTATTGCGGCCAATATCATGATTACCTGTGCAGGGGTAAGGTACACCGAAATAATAAGATAAACTGAACGAATAAGGAAAAAGTCCGTAGCGGAAAGAGGTGTGGTTCTCAGCCCAAGAAGATAGAAGTTGGTTATGCCGAGCGCCAGCCACAGGATAGAAATAAAAGTTACTACAAAGGTCTTGCGCTTGAAAAGCTGAGAGATGGAAAGCGTAAGAACAATTATCATTGCATTGTAAAGGAAAACAACAGGATTCGTAAACATATATACAATGCCGCCGATGATTGAGTGTCGGCTGAGAATTTCAATCAGAAGGTTGATGACAAGAGCGATTATGCATATTGTAAAGACAGGTTTACGGTCAAGCATTCTGAAAGGGAGGAATGCTGACATCTTTCTGTCGTTGCCGATGCTGTCAGACACCGAGCTTTCAGGAGCTTCAGTGCTCACCTGATTGCTCTCCGGCAGATTTTCCTTGTTTTTGCCAAATTTAAATTTCATATAAACACGCCTTTTGTATATAAAATCATATAATGAGTAAAGAGAGGGTTTTGCCCTCAAAATATTCAAGAAATTATATCATTAATGCCTCGCAAAATCAATTGTAAAGACGAATCTTTAACAATATTTAATTATTCAGTTACGGCTGCCTGTACTGTATTTACAGGTGCTCTGTAAGTATTGCCGTATATATCGGTGAACACAAAGAAGGTGCGGAATCCGTCGGATGAAGAGTAGTCCTTTGTGTTAATGATAATATCGTCAGTATATTCAAATGAATCAGAATCAGATACTGCGAGCTCAACCTGCGAAAAGCCACGGTCAACATATTTACGAAGCGGAGTAATGATATCTCCTTCGTTGAGACTCAGTGATTTTGAATGTACAGGAGTAACAGGATACTCGTAAAATATTTCTGCATGAGAAATTCTGTATTCTGAAGAAAAACCGCTTGAGTAGTTATCGAGAGTAACATAGAGATAAGCTTTGAATTCCGATATCTCATATTCATCGGCAGTATTACCGTTTTCTGACGGAGCATCCGAGTGACTGAGCAGTACGGGAATGCGGTAAACAAGCCTTCTGTCACTGTCACAGCCGTCGGCGTCCACAAGCTCAGCACAAACATCGGCACCTGCAACGGACAGCCAGGAGCTGCTGCAGTCTGCAATAAGATGGAGTCTGTCTTTATTGAGATATTCAAGCACGGGAGAATCTGAGCCGATAAAAATATAAGAATCATCAGAGTCTGAATATATATAGGCTTCGACTTTTATATCAGCTATAAGCTCACGGTCATTTTCCGAAAAATTAAATACACTGAATGTTTCTCCGTTGACGCTGTCCTGACTGATTGCCTTTAATTTTTCTGCATTGAGTGAATGACTTCTGTAGTAGTTATAGCATTCACTTACAAATTCAGAGTCAACCCAATTGTATTTATTATTGACTGCATCGCTTTGAGACAGGTTGCTGAAATGCTCAGAAACATCAGATGAAATGCCGTTGTCATAATAATCTGACTTCGTATCATCAAGATACAGTCGCCCGCCGATTGAAATATTGGCAAATTTTCTTATTGCATTGAAGTATTCGCTGTTAATGTTGATTTTGTAGAATGCGTTAATCACCTGATTGAAATTATCAAGATCATCAAAGGGAAAATAGAGACTGAGTCCGTTGGTGTTGATGAGTTTTGTAGAGGTGCGGTTGTACCTGACAGATGCCATCAGAGCTTCAACGAGTTTTCTGCCGTTGTCGCCGCCGACTCTTTCGGAAAATTCCATCAGATCAATATTATCGGTAATAAATTCACGGGAAGCAGCCCGTGCTTTAGCTATATGCGAGTATTCGCCTTCACTCATCATTTCATTGACCGAATCCGAGAAGCTAACCATTGAAGGGACAACAAGATTATTGAAATCGGTTAAATCAATAAGAGTCATGGAGGTGTACGCTGATTCATTATGGCAGTCATTGATATAATCGTCGATGATTATTTTAGCAATGTCGGTTGTTTCGATAGATGGATTTTCGGCAATCGCCGAAAGCCAGTTTGTGTAATTCCAGCCGCAGGCAGGGACTGTTTCCTGGGAAGCAATAAGGTAATCGGAGTAGAAATTCATTACATATGCAGTATCATAGGTTGCCATAAAGCTCGCATCGAATCCTATGAAATCAAATGTCATACCGGAGGAATAAAGTGATTGGTTGATTTCATTGATGGTAACGGACATAGGTGAATTGATCTCATCATGCCCGTATCCTCCGAGGGAACCGCCGCCGTGGCCCCAGAAAATCAGAGCATATCTGTTTGCGGTGTATTTTTCTTTGCAGAATTCAAGGAAAGATGTAAGACTTGCGTAATTTGACATAGTCAGATTGCTTTCCGAAGACAGACGGGTCAGTTTTCCGTCGGAAATCTTGAAGCGCTGACATTCAGTTGATTTGATGGAGTTATCCTTCCAGCTGTACGCACCGCCGGTCTGTATAATAATGTTGAGTTTTTTGGATTTAGTGGCAGCCTTCATTTCTTCAATATCTGCACTGCCAAGCCCAAAGGTGCTTTCCATATCAGAACCGCACATATAGATCATAACAGTGAAAATATCTTCGCCGTTGCCGATAATTGAAGTTCTTCTTGTTCTGGGACCTTTTACACCGTCATTGAAGGTAGCACTGTTGTTATCCGCTGAACCCTCGGAGGAGATTTCAAAATTACAGCTTCCGCCGTATGAAGCCTGTCCGGAGGGGGAAACGGCGGAATGATAAAAATTGTCACTGACAGGCGAGTAAGATACGGATCTATTGAAAAAGCCCATGCTGTTCAGTGCCAGAAGTACTGATACAATCAGAAGAACGGAAACGGATAAGCGAATGATAATGTTTCTTATTCTCCTTCTGGTTCGGGGACTGGTATCATGACTCATAGTACAAACCTCCAAACAATTTGACAGCTAAATTATACAATAATTTAGCTGTGTTATCAATGGACAATCCCTATAGATTGTGTTGACATAATGACAACAGCACTGTATAATGTTAACACTATTGATCGGTGTATCGGAGGTGCAGATATGAAGCAGGGCAGTGATGCCGAGCGAAGCATAACAAAAAAATTCAGAAAGACCGTCTGGAACAGATTTATAGCTGCGATCAAGGAATATTCTCTTATTGAGGAGAATGATACGATCGGCGTCTGCATTTCAGGGGGCAAGGATTCAATGCTTATGGCAGTTTGCTTTGCGCTTCTTAAAAAGTACAGTGATTTTCATTTTGATGTGCATTTCATTGCGATGGACCCCGGGTATAATGCGGAAAATGCCGAACGTCTCAGAGAGAATGCCCGACTTCTTGATATTCCGCTTCATTACTTCAATGCGCCTATTTTTAATTATGTCTACAAACAGGAGAGAGGCTCTCCGTGTTATCTCTGTGCAAGAATGCGCAGAGGTTATCTTTACAAGGAGGCGAAATCGCTGGGGTGCAACAAGATAGCCCTCGGTCATCATTTTGATGACGTGATTGAAACCGTAATGATGAGCGTGCTTTATCAGGGCTCTTTTCAGACAATGATGCCAAAGCTCAGAAGCACAAATTACGAAGGAATGGAGCTTATCCGACCGCTTTATCATGTCCGTGAAAGTGATATAATAGCATGGTCAAAGTATAATTCTCTTGAATTTCTTCGGTGTGCGTGCCGTTTTACGGAGCATGAGGAGGAGCATGAGGAGGATTCAAAACGCAGATACATAAAAAGACTTATTGCCCGGATCAAGAAAGACAATCCTTCTGCTGATGCCAATATATTTCACAGTATGTATGACGTTAACCTGTCTACGATTATCAGCTACAGAGAAAATGATGTCTCCGAAAGTTATTCTTTCAACGATTTGTACAGTAGTCGATGCAATAATACAGCCAAGCTTATGCAAACAGATACTTCTGACAGTAAATGATTGCATTTTTTATAAAAGCATGTTATAATCTTTAGGTTGAAAATACAAAAACGGAGGATATGTAAATGATACTCAAAAACAAAGAAGTTACAGAAAACAGCCACGTTAAGCTCACTATTGAAGTTGAGCAGGAAGTTTTTGCTGCAGCATGTGCTGATGCATTCAAAAAGAATGCAAAGGACATAACCGTTCCCGGCTTCCGTAAGGGCAAGGCACCTCGCAGCATCATCGAGAAGATGTACGGTAAGGGCTTCTTCTATGAGGAAGCAGTAAATGCACTTTATAAGGATGCTCTTGCAGAGGCTATTAAGGCTGCTGAGCTTGATGTTGTAAGTGACAATATCGCAGTTGAGATCGAATCCGTTGGTGACGAAGGCTTCACCTTCACTGCTAACGTACCCGTAAAGCCTGAGGTCAGCGTTGCTGATTACAAGGGCATTGAGGCTGAGAAGCTTATCGTTAACATTACCGATGAGCAGGTTGCTCACGAGCTTGAGCACGCTCAGAAGCGCGGCGCAAGAATGACTGAGATCGATGATAGAGCTGCAGAGAATGGTGATATCGCTGTATTTGACTTTGCAGGTTATGTTGACGGTGTTGCTTTTGACGGTGGCACAGCTGAAAACTATGAGCTCGTTCTTGGTTCCGGTCAGTTCATTCCCGGCTTTGAGGAGCAGATGGTCGGTCATTCCATCGGCGAAGAGTTCGATGTGAACGTCAAGTTCCCCGAGGAGTACCATGCAGAAGAGCTCAAGGGCAAGGATGCTGTATTCAAGATCAAGCTCCATGCGCTCAAGAAGGAAGAGCTTCCTGAGATCGATGATGATCTTGCTGCTGACAACGGCTTTGACACTCTTGATGAGTACAAGGCTGACATAAAGGAAAACCTCATCAAGAACGCAGAGGCACAGGCAAACCGTGCATTTGACGAGAAGCTTCTCGTTGCACTTGCTGACCTCGTAGAGGCTGATATCCCCGATGAGATGTTCGAGGAAGAAGCTGACAGAGAGCTTGAGCAGTGGGCATACAGACTTTCCTCCCAGGGCCTCAGCATCGAAGATTACATGAAGTATACCGGTATGGATGTTGATGCTCTCCGCGCTCAGTTCAGACCCCAGGCAGTAACTCAGGTTAAGATCCGTCTTGCACTTGAGAAGATCGCTGAGATCGAGGCTTGCGAGGCTTCTGAGGAAGATATGGCTGAGGAATACAAGAAGCTTGCCGAAATCTATGGCAGAACTGAGGATGAGATCAAGGCAGCTATCCCCGAAGAGAGTGTCAAGCACGATCTCCTCGTCGAGAAGGCACTTGGCATCATTCGTGACAATGCAAAGGTGAATATGGTCGAAAAGTATTCTCATGCTGACGATTGTGATTGCGATGAATGTAATCATGAGGAAGATAACGACTAATATTCTGCCAAGCTCATAATTTTGAATTTATCAGATATATTATAACCCGGAGGTGTTTTTATGAGTTTAGTACCTGTAGTAATCGAGCAGACAAACAGAGGTGAGAGGTCCTATGATATTTACTCAAGACTTCTCAACGACAGAATAATAATTCTTTCCGAAGAGGTAAATGATACAACTGCAAGTCTTGTAGTTGCTCAGCTCCTTTATCTTGAGGGTCAGGATCCCAAAAAGGATATCAGCCTTTACATCAACAGCCCCGGCGGAAGCGTATCGGCAGGTTTTGCGATCTATGATACAATGAATTACATCAAGTGTGACGTATCCACCATTTGTCTCGGCATGGCTGCGAGCATGGGAGCATTCCTTCTTTCTGCCGGCACCAAGGGCAAGAGACTTGCTCTTCCCAACAGTGAAATTATGATCCATCAGCCCCTTGGCGGCTCTCAGGGTCAGGCTACTGATATTGCGATCCAGGCAAATCAGATTCTTAAAATAAAGAAAAAGCTTAACACTATTCTTGCAGAAAACACCGGAAAGTCTATTGACATAATCGAAAGGGATACTGAGCGCGATAATTACATGACTGCTCAGGAGGCCATGGAATACGGTATAATTGATAAGGTAATTTCGAGACGATAGGTTGGTGTATCAATGGCATACAAGGAGTCCGGCAGCGGCACTTTTTACTGCTCGTTCTGCAATAAAACCGATGCCGATGTTGAACGCATGATCTCAGGTTCCGGTGCGTTTATATGTGATGAGTGCATCAGACTCTGTTATGAGATTCTCGATAATGAGCTGAGTGATAAGCACGATCACAGAAAATCACTTGATGAATTTGATGTCCTTCGCCCGAAGGACATCAAGGAGCATCTTGATAAATTTGTTATCGGTCAGGACAGAGCAAAGGTAGCTCTTTCTGTTGCCGTATATAATCATTATAAGCGAATTACCGCACCTGAATCTTCTGTTGATCTTCAGAAGAGCAACATTCTGCTTATAGGTCCTACAGGTGTCGGAAAAACTTTTCTGGCACAGTCTCTTGCAAAGCTTCTTGATGTTCCTTTTGCTATAGCTGATGCAACCACTCTTACTGAGGCAGGCTATGTCGGTGAGGATGTCGAAAATATACTTCTTCGCCTTATTCAGGCTGCAGATTGGAATGTTGAGGAAGCTGAGCAGGGAATCATTTATATCGATGAGATAGATAAGATCGCCCGTAAATCTGAGAATCCCTCCATTACACGTGATGTGAGCGGTGAAGGCGTTCAGCAGGCTTTGCTGAAGATACTCGAGGGTACAGTTGCCAATGTTCCTCCTCAGGGAGGAAGAAAGCATCCGCAGCAGGAATTTATTCAGATCGACACTTCGAATATTCTCTTTATCTGCGGCGGTGCCTTTGACGGAATTGAAAAGATAATTGAAAAACGTGTCTCTACATCCTCGCTCGGATTTGGCGCTGATGTAAAGAGCAAGGATGATGCTGAGTACAGCGAATTGCTGCGCCAGGTAATTCCTCATGATCTTGTCAAGTTTGGACTGATTCCCGAAATAGTCGGTCGTCTGCCTGTTTTTGCAACTCTCGACAATCTTGATAAAGAGGCATTGGTTCGTGTTATGTCAGAACCCAAAAACGCAATTATCAAGCAGTATGCAGAACTTCTCAGAATTGACGGTGTAGAGCTTGAATTTACCGCTGAAGCCCTTGAAGCTATTGCGGAAAAAACTGTCGAACAGAAAACGGGTGCCCGCGGTCTGCGCGGTATCATTGAAGGAATTATGACCCCTATAATGTTTGAAGTTCCTTCTGATCTTACTGTCCGAAAAGTCAAAATCAACGCTGATTGCGTCAATGGCGGAGAACCTGAATTTATATTCGGTGAGAAACGTGAAATGTTCAAAAAGGCAGAGGAAGAAGCTGCGCCAAAAAAGAAAGGCACACGTTCTTCGGCAAATAAGAAAACCGGTTGATTTAAAAGCACGGACTTATAGTCCGTGCTTGTTTTCTTGAGTAAAAGGGTATATAATTAATTCTATAAAACGTGTGGAGTGAACATCTATGTTGAGGCGTATTCTCGCAGTTTTTATATCTATGGTAATGCTTTTTACTATGGCTTCGTGTAAAAATAAAACCACTGACGATATTAATATCGTCAATGTCTGGGTTCTTTCGGAGGATTATGCTGAATATATCGAATGGGTTGTTGACAATTACTGCAGTGACAAAGGTTTTACGGTCGATGTTCAGGTGGTTGATTTTTCCGATATTTCTGCAGAAATAGAAAATTCGGTGTGTAAAGGTAAAATACCTGATATTATAATGATGGCTCCCGAAAATATCGAATCAATGGCTGTAAACCGCATAATAGTGCCATTTGATAGCCTTGGCATAAGAATTGATAAAGATCGTTATTATGATTTTGCAATAAATGCAGGTGTTGTTGACGGCGTGCAGTATGCGATGTGCTGGCACGCATCTCCCGGACTTTTTGCTTACAGAAGAAGCATATCGAAGGCGTATCTCGGTACAGATGACCCTGCAGAAATAGAGTCTCTGATAAAAGATAAGAACAGTTTTCTCGATGTTGCTCAGCTTATCAAGGCATCGTCGCTTGGAAATACATATATGCTTGTCGGTCTTGATGATGCCGCACGAGTTTACTGGGGCGGAGATTATTCTGCTATAACCCATGAGGCTGCTGCTGAGTATTTTGAATTTGCTAAAAAACTGTATGATGATGGTCTTGTTTACGGTGCAGATCAGTGGTCTGATGCGTGGACGGCAGGTTTCAATGACAGCAGTACAATATTCGGATATTATTTATCTGAGATCGCAGTGAATGATGTTCTTTTCCGCGTATGTAATGAAAGCAACGGTGATTGGGCTGCGGCAGTGCCATTTTCGCCCTATGCGTGGGGTGGTGCCTATCTCGGTGTTTACAGTGAGAGTGATAACCGCGAATCAGCATCTGAACTTCTGTATCTTCTTACTGCCGATGAGTCGGTCATGACACGCGTGTCTCTTTACAGCGGTATGTTTTCCGCAAACAAAAATGTAAATAATTCTGTGGCGTCAGATGCAAGGTTTGAATCATCTGTATTTGGAGGACAGAACTATTTCAAGGTTCTTATGAGATCTGCGGAAATGATGGACAAGAATTCTGCGCAAAAAAAAGAAGATACGATGATAATATCACTGCTCAATACCTGTGCGGAGAATTATATTCTGGGTGAATACGATGTGTCAGCAGCAGTTGATACCTTTTTTGCATCGGTTGACTCTTTTAATGATTAAATTTATGCTAATGTTTGACAAAATAAGGCTTGCGTGATATATTTTTTATAAGATTTGTTAAGGAGTTGACACGTTTTGGATAATGATTACGATCATATTTTAGATGATGAATATGCCGATAATGATTCCGTTGCTCCTGAAACACAGCCTCAGCAGGTTTTTGTCCAGCCTGTGTACACTCAGCCTGTAATTGCACAGCCGATATATACTCACCCTGTGATTATGCAGCGGGCTATTCCTTCAGGTATGACCCACCCTTATCAGGGGTATCTTCCTGTTGATGAGATAAAATCGGATCGTTGGCACGCGCCGCCGTTTCTTGTATTTGCGGCTCTGCTTCTATGTCCGCCCATTGGTCTGATCTTGCTTCTGTTCTTTACCAAGTGGGGCGTGTTTCCAAAGCTTTTCCTCACTTTGTTTACACTTGCCTGTATATGGTTTGTGTACGAAGTAATTGCATTTTATACTGATTTTGATCTGCCGAGCCTGCTTAATAAGCTGCTCTGAGATCAGTCATTTTCTGAAAGGCAGCGATATCCTTGAGTAAAATTTTAAAACGCACATGGGCTGAGATCGATCTTGAAATGATCCGTCATAATTATAGCCTTGTACGTGAAAAAGTTGATCCTTCAGTTAAGATCATGTGTATTGTAAAGGCTGATGCCTATGGTCACGGAGTTCAGAATGTAGCTCTTGAACATCAGAGAATAGGTGCGGACTGGTTTGGAGTATCCAATCTCCACGAAGCACTTCAGCTCAGAAATTACGGTATTACAAGGCCTATACTGATCCTTGGCTATACTCCTCCTGACAGAGCCGCGGAGCTTTCTGCTTTTGGTATTTCCCAGGCGGTTTTTTCTGAGGATTATGCACGGGAGCTTTCTGAATATGCGCAGAATAACGGAAGCCCTGTAAAATGTCATATAAAACTTGATACCGGTATGAGCAGACTTGGTTTTGGCTGTCATGATGATGGACAGAATGAGGTGTCCGCTGAGATAATAGAGAGGATATGCAAGCTTCCAAACCTTGATTGCGACGGTATTTTTACCCATTTTGCAGTAGCTGACGAAGACAAAGATGGCAGGGAATTTACTGTCAGTCAGTTCAGAAATTTCAAATCAGTTATCGATATCCTTGAAAAAAGAGGAATTACATTCCGGTTCAGACATTGCTGCAACAGTGCGGCAACTCTTGAATATCCCGAATTCCATATGGATATGGTTCGTCCGGGTATTATTCTCTATGGTCTTGCACCGTCAAAATATTTCCTCGGTAAATATGATCTTCGCCCTGCAATGCAGCTTAAATCGGTTATTTCCATGATAAAGACAGTTGAAAAAGGCGCAACTGTCAGCTACGGAAGAACCTTTACCGCAGAAAAGGAAATGAAGATTGCAACAGTTCCCGTTGGCTATGCTGACGGATATCCGAGACCTCTTTCGGGAAGGCAGGATATGCTTGTAAACGGTCAGAGAGCGCCGATTCTCGGCAGGATATGCATGGATCAGCTTATGCTTGACGTTACCGATATTGAAGGTGTTTCGGCAGGAATGACCGTTACTGTTTTCGGAAAGGACAAGGATATGTATATTCATGTTGATGAGCTTTCCGAAAAAACCGACACAATAAATTACGAAACAGTTTGTCTTATAGGCAAACGTGTTCCGAGAATATATCTGCGCGGCGGAAAACAGGTTGCACAGGTAAACTATATTATCAGCGAGGAGCGTTATCTTTGAATTATTCACTTTCAGACCGCGTACTTTCACTTAAACCCTCACTTATCCGTGAGATACTTAAAATGTCTTCGGTTCCGGGTATGATCCCCTTTTCTGCGGGAAATCCCGCACCTGATGCTTTTCCTTCCGAAAAGATAGCTGAAATCTCTGCAGAGATACTCTCAAAGGAGCCTATCAATGCTCTTCAGTATTCCATAACCGAGGGTTATGAGCCTCTTAAAGCAGCAATAAAAGAAAGATACCCTCAGTATTTCAGTGCGGATGACGATGTTATTATCACATCAGGTGCTCAGCAGGTCATGAATCTTACCACCATGAGCCTCTGCAATGAAGGCGATGTCATTATCTGCGAAAAGCCTAGCTTCATCGGCTCTCTCAATGCATTCCGTTCTTTTAACGCAAAGCTTGTGGGGGTAGATATGGAGAAGGACGGAATGAACATAGATATGCTTGAGGCTTCCCTCAAAGCAAACCCCAATGCTAAGTTTATCTATGTTATTCCTGATTTCCAGAATCCCACAGGTCTTACAACCTCTCTTGAGAAGAGAAAGGCTATCTATAACCTTGCAAAGCAGTACGGTGTCATGATCCTTGAGGATAACCCCTACGGTGAGACAAGATTTGCCGGTGAGACCCTGCCTTCAATAAAGAGTATGGATGCTGATGGAATCGTTATCTATGCAGGTTCTTTCTCCAAGGTAATATCTCCCGGTCTCCGTGTCGGTTTTGCGATCGCTCCCAAGCCCGTACTTTCCAAGATGATCGTGTGCAAGCAGGTTCAGGATGTACATACAACAATTCTGTCTCAGCTTATCGTTCACAAGTTTATGACAAGTGATGATTATGAGGCACACCTCAATATGATCCGTGATATTTACAGAAAGAAATGCAAGCTCATGTGCGACTGTATGGCAGACGGATTTAAGGACAGAGTCGAGTTCACAAAGCCCGACGGCGGTCTCTTTATCTGGTGTAATCTTCCTGAAGGCTCTGATATGCTTGATTTCTGCAAGAAGGGTATAGAAAAGGGCGTTGCAGTCGTGCCCGGTACTGCATTCCTTACCGATGAAACAGAGCCCTGCATTTCCTTCAGAACAAACTTCTCTACTCCTGCAGACGATCAGATCGTCAAGGGTGTCGAAATTCTGTCTGATCTTATCGCCAACCTTTGATAACAGGAGGTAACCCACAATGGAAAATGCTGAAAAGAAGAAACGAATATTCTCCGCTATACAGCCCAGCGGAGAAATGACAATAGGCAATTATCTTGGTGCTATCCGCAACTGGATCTCAATGCAGGATGAATTTGAGTGCATTTATGCTACTGCAAATCTTCATGCAATAACTGTACGTCAGGATCCCAAGGTGCTCAAGAAGAATACCGAGCAGCTTTATGCATTGCTTCTTGCGGCAGGCGTTGATCCCAACAAGTGCATATTCTATCATCAGAGTATGGTTCCGGCTCACGCAGAGCTTGCATGGGTACTCAATACCTACACTCAGTTCGGTGAGCTCTCAAGAATGACACAGTTCAAGGATAAGTCTCAGCAGCATGCTGATAATGTTAATGCAGGTCTCTTCACATATCCCGTTCTTATGGCTTCTGATATCCTGCTTTTCAACGCAGATATGGTTCCCGTCGGTGCAGATCAGAAACAGCATCTTGAGCTTACCAGAGACGTTGCAGAGCGCTTTAATGGTGTATATGGAAATACCTTTACAGTGCCCGAGCCCTTCATTCCGAAGCAGGCAGCCCGTGTTATGAGTCTTGCAGACCCCACAAAGAAGATGAGCAAGTCTGACCCCAACTCAAAGAGCTTTGTTCTCATGGTCGATGAGCCCAACGTTATTATGAAGAAGTTCAAGTCTGCTGTTACCGACAGTGAGGCTTGTGTCTGCTACAGAGAGGGCAAGGGCGGCATCAATAATCTTATGGAGATTTATTCTGCCTGCACAGGACTTACCTTTGAGCAGATCGAAAAGGATTTCGAGGGCAAGGGCTACGGAGACTTTAAGGTTGCAGTCGGCGAAGCCGTTGTTTCTGTTCTTGAGCCTATTCAGAAGCGTTATAAGGAATTCCTCACCGACAGAGCTTATCTTGAGCAGAAAGCTAAGGAAGGCGCAGAAAAGGCTGCTTACCTTGCAGAGCGCACTATCCGCAAGGTTTACAAGAAGGTCGGCTTGCCGAGAATGTGACTTTATTAAGAGGACTGAATGTTCAGTCCTCTTTACTTTTTGGCAGTTTTTTGGTATTATTTCTTCAGTGATCTCACTGCAAAAGCAATGATTTTTATATGGATAAGGAGAATGATTTTGAAAAATTTTAGATTAAACGAAGATGAATTATTAGATGAAAGTCATTTACCTGTTTTAATTGTAATGAACATGATCAGTGAAAATAGATTTTTAAAAATACTTGAATCTGTAAGCAAAGGAATAGGTTTTGGCGAAGAATATGGGGCGTGTACAATGCCATACGACTTGGATGAATTCGATAAATCTAACGGAGGAGAATTGGATGGAGTGGAGTTTGGGCTACATAACGGTGATGAAATAGTAGTTGACTTTCAATCCTTTTATTATTATCTAAAAATAATGTGTGAAAAATATATAAAAATTAATTCGGAACATTCTAATGTAATAATAAAGTATTTGGAGGAATATTCACATAACTTTTTGAAGATATAAAAAACATAACATTGTGTATGAAATAACAAAGAAAGGACTTATTGAATTGAAACGTGAAATAAGCACTGAGCAGAACGGACTTGTATATGAACGCTGGCAGAATCAGTTTGAGGAATTTTCACATTCTGAATTTGTGTGCGGTATACCGCAGGTACTCTTTATGATAACTACAAATAAAGAAAACGGTATGCCTAACGCCTGCTTCCATTCATGGAGCTGCTTTTCAGGAGATGCAGGTGGCTTTTACGCTATTTTATCCTGCCTTGGACGACATACCCATACCTATCACAATATAATCAGAGACGGCGAATTCTGCGTAAATTTTCTGTCAAATGAGTATTATGATAAATGCATGGAGACCGTGCGCCGTAATTCCATGGCGGAAAATGAGATTATCTCAGGCGGCTTTAAGATGGAAAGCTGCAAGACGATTTCTGCCCCCAGAATCACTGAAAGCTTTCTGTGCCTTGAGTGCAAGCTTGAATATGATGTTGACCTTTCAAAACGCAACATTAATTCGCTGATAATCGGCAAGGTTCAGAATATCGCCATGGAAGAAACATACATGGAGGGTATCGATAAAAAGTACAGCGAAAAGGGTTTTATGTTCAATGTACATTCTCCTGTTGACTTTGCAACAGGCAAGTGCGACAAGATCGCCTCTGCCTACCTGAATGTGTTTGAAGAAAACTAAGATTACTTTACCTGACAATGGAGGAATTACAATGGCACGTTTGGTAATTGGCATTGATGTAGGTACATCTGGAGCTAAAGTTCTTGCGCTCAATGAATACGGCAAAATCTGCGCAACGGCAATTGAAGAATATCCGCTCTTTACACCCAGGGCAGGCTGGACGGAGCAGGATCCCGAGGATTGGTGGCAGGCGGTTGTAAAGGGCATTAAGAGAGTTCTTGCGAAGTGTGAGGGAGAGGTCGTATGTGTCGGCTTCTCGGGGCAGATGCACGGTATGGTAGCTCTTGATGACTGCAATAATGTTGTGCGCAATGCTATTCTCTGGAACGACCAGAGAACAGCTGAAGAGTGTGATGAGATAACTGAGATTGCAGGCGGCCTTGACGGGCTTCTCTCGTACACCAATAACAGAATGCTTACGGGCTTTACAGGCGGAAAGATACTTTGGATGAAGAAAAATGAGCCTGAAAACTACGCTAAGACAAGGCTTATAATCAATCCAAAGGATTATATAAGATTCCGTCTTGCAGGAACACTTGAAACTGATGTTTCTGACGCTTCAGGCTTCGGTCTTTTTGATGTAAAAAATAAAGTCTGGGCTTATGAGCTTATAGAAAAAATCGGCTTGGAAAAGAGTCTGTTTCCGAAGACAGTTGAATCACAGGCTGTTGTGGGCAATATTTCTGAAGAAGCTTCTGAGCTTACCGGTCTGCCCGAATCCTGTCTTGTCTGCGCAGGCGGTGGTGATGCAGTTATTTCAACGACGGGTCTCGGTCTTATCGGTGCAGGCAGAATCGGCATTACGCTCGGAACTTCCGGTGTTGTTGCCATGAGCCTTCCTGAATATACTCCGAATCCCGGCGGTTCTTTGCAGATTTCCTGCAATAATGCTCCTGATACATGGCACGCAATGGGAGTTACTCTTGCTGCTGCAGGCAGCTATCAGTGGTTTAAGAATACATTCGGTGATTATGAGAGCGTTGTCGCTGAAGAAATGGGGAAGAGTCCCTTTGCGATTCTTGATGCTATTGCAAAGGATACTCCTGCAGGTGCTGAAGGACTTATTTTCCTTCCGTATCTTACAGGTGAGCGCGCTCCAATAAACGACCCTAACGCCAGAGGAGCTTTTCTGGGCATCGATTCCACAAAGAAAAAAGGACATTTTGCAAGAGCCGTTATGGAGGGTGTTGCATATTCTCTAAAGCAGGTTTATGACCTTATTCTCAGCGTAAGTGACAGCATTGTAAGCGATTCTGTCGTGCTCGCAGGTGGCGGTGCATATGCTCCTGTTTGGAGACAGATTTTTGCCGATGTATTCAACCTTCCTGTTCATACGGTATACGGCAGTGCCGAAGGCGGCAGCTTTGGTGCCGCGCTTGTCGCCGGAGTTGCAGGCGGTATCTGGAACAGTATTGCTTCTACGGTCGATATTATCAGACCTGAAAGCGAAACTCTCCCGAAACCTGAAAACATTGAGGTTTATAAAAAGCAGTATGAGAAATACTGCAGATTTTATGATGCACTGAAGTGGAGCTTTGAATGATTAAGGTATTTCTCTATAGACTCGATGAGTATTTGAGTAAAGTATCTCCTGCCACAAAAGCGGAAAAGGGTCGTCTTATTTCCCGTACTGCTTATGAGCTTATGGAAAAGCGTGTATCTGAGCTTTCGGGTAAAGCTGTCACTGTGAAAAAGGCTGAAAACGGCAGGCCATATATAGATGATGAACCTTATAAAATCAGTATTTCTCACACTGATTCCGCCATTTTACTTGCTCTTTCCGATAATGACATCGGAGTGGACATTGAATCTCCGCGAGTTTTTTCTGAACACATGAAAGAACGTCTGTTTACGGATAATGAGCGTATGTATATTTCTCACGGCAATGCTTCAGAGCGTTCCACAATTCTGTGGACAATGAGAGAGGCTGTCTGCAAAGCAACGGGTGAGGGGTTCTCCGATTGGTTTTTCGGCTGTGAAATGGTCGATGAAGAAGGAGTTCCTGTTACTTTATATAAGAAGAATTCACATATAATATTTATCAGAACCGATATCATCGACGAATTCATTATAACAGTTGCCGCATTGTCAGACATAAAAGAGGTCGAATTTTCTGATTGCGCTTTATCATAAATTGTTAATCCCATGCATAATATTGTCATGGGAGGTGCTTTATGGTGAATTGCAGAATTGCAGATCTGAGAAATAAAGATGTTATAAATGTTAGAGACGGCAGATGCCTCGGATTTGTAAGCGATGTTGAAGTGGATACCTGCACTGCAAAGGTATGTGCTATAATTATTTACGGAAAAAGCAGATGCTTCGGATTGCTTGGACGTGAAGATGATTGTGTAATCTGCTGGGAGGAAATTGAAGTTATCGGGAAGGATACTATCCTTGTAAACTGCAGCGAGCCTCCGTGCAGAAAGAAACGTCCCAGTATTATCGACAGTATATTCGGATATAATTGAATATAAAAAGGTGTATCATAACGATACACCTTTTTGATTTATTTCTTTGTGCCGAAGCTTGACAGGGGATTGGAGAGAGCTGCCTGCTTCATCTGTTCATCTGAAATATGTGTGTAAATCTGCGTTGTTCCGAGATTTTCATGCCCGAGAATATCCTGAAGGATCCTTATATCAACGTTACCGTGCTGATACATAAGTGTTGCCGCAGTGTGCCTGAGCTTATGGACACTCATTTCGTCAAGCCCGATTTCGGATAAATACTTCTTGACAAGATATTGAACTGTTTTAGGGCTTATTCTTTTCAATTGTCTGCTTATAAAAAGAGCATCTCGATCCTTGACGCAATCAACGGGGCGAACCTTCATATAATCTTTAATTGCTGCATTGCAGGATTCATTGAGATAAACGATTCTCTGTTTGTTTCCTTTACCTGTAATTCGAAGTCGATTATCGTCAAGAATATCGCTTAAATTGATTCCGACAAGCTCAGAAAGCCGCATACCGCAGTTAAGAAACAAAGTTACGATACAATAATCGCGGGCCTTATAAGGACCGTCAATAACTTCTAAAAGCTTCTGACTTTGCTCAAGACTTAAGAATTTCGGAAGAACTGATTTAAGCTTTGGATTATCGAGATTCAGAGTCGGATTTTCCTTAATCAATCCGGTACGGTTTGTCAGATAATCAAACAGTGATCTCAGCGCTGAAGATTTTCTGGAACGCGCGGCTCCGTCGTTTTTACGTTCTGAAGCTGTGTAATTCATAAACTCAAAAATTTCTGTGAGCGTCACACGGGATAAAAATTCAGTATCAATATCAAGAATATCAATTGAAGTCATGTCAGTATCAGCAGAAACGATTCCGCGGGAAATTTTGAGATATCTCAGAAAAGTTCTTATATCAAGAAAGTATTCTTCAACGGTTTTAGATGATTTTCCTTTAACGGTTTCAAGGTATCCAAAATAACCTCGAAGAACCTCAGGAGCCTGTTTCATATATTCTATTCTCATAACTACCCACTCCCAATTATACAAAATATTCATTTTGTATAATTATATCATATAAAAAATAAGGCGTCAAGGTTTATATGGAAATTCTCCCCTGACGCCTTATTTAATTAATTTAAGCCTCTGATAAAGGAATAAAACCACCGAAATCTATTAATTCTCCGTTACAGAGCGATTCTACGCCGCAGTTATGCTCTTCTGCAAATGATATAATTCTTTTCCCGTCAGGATGTCTGAACGGATTTCCGTAAAAAGCAATTGAATCAGCAGAAAGTTTTCCGCAGGCGCCGCCGATAAATCCGTAATTATATCCTTCTAAAAATATATGTCCACAATCAGTCATCAATACATCGCAATCATTTTCAAGGGCTTGAGAGATTGTTTTATCGGCAGTTATAACAGCATTGCTGTTTATGATCGCCGCAGAACATTTTGCGTAGCCCTGATTTACAAATCTAATTTCCAGTGAGTTCCTTTCAGCGTATTCGATTATCTTACGGGAGCATTTTTTGCCTGCGATAAGAATGTTGTTTATTGTAAAACAGTTAAGAAAACAATCGTTCGGATAGCTGTCTGATGGCATTTCGGGTATTAATTCCACGCTGTATCCGTCAATTTCAAGATCCTGATTTGAGGTCAGAATAACTCCGTTTCCGATATGACAGCACTGAATATCTGCATGATTCCTTATGTATGCAGGAAGTCGTATGTCGTCAGAGACAGCAATGGTTTCCACTCCCCTGCTGCGAAGAATTTTTCGAAGTTCTGCATGATTGCCGCAGATCGCGGTTTTTACATTTTTTTCAGGCAGATGAGGATTTTTAAGTATTTCCAATAAAAACAACTCCTGATCTACGAATAAACACCTGATATGGGGAAAAATCATATTTGGGTGATATAAAATGAATCTTATACCATGTAAAAGCAATTGCAGATATCAGTTTGACGGCAGATGTGAACTGGCAGGAACGACTTCAATACTCAGTGACAGTGCTGATAATTGCCCTTTTTATAAAAAACGCAGCAATGAATATTTGTTCCCCGACAGTGAATTCAACGCCCTCAGCGCAGTGCAGCAGCAACATCCGCAATATCATCAGCACCAATAAGCTTTATTTTACTGCCTGCGGCAAGCTTAATTGACTCGGCGTTATGCTTTGGAAGAATACATCTCTTGAAGCCAAGACGCTCTGCCTCTTTTATTCTTGTTTCTGCATGAGAAACAGAGCGTATCTCTCCTGCAAGCCCCAGTTCGCCGAAAATAACAACATCATCGCTGATAACGGTATCTGTAAGACTGCTTATGAGTGCCGCGGCAACCGCAAGGTCAGCCGCAGGCTCATCAAGCCTGAGACCGCCTACTATATTTACATATGTGTCTGCCTTGTGGAAAAGATAACCTGCTCTTTTTTCGAGTACAGCAATAAGAAGTGCAAGCCTGTTATGGTCAAAGCCCGTTGTCATTCTTCTGGGATTCTCATAGGCAGAAGAACAGGCAAGTCCCTGAACTTCTGCAAGAATCGGACGTGTACCTTCCATAACGCAGGCAACACAGGAGCCTGATGCACCGACGGGTCTGCCTGAAAGCAGCATCATTGAGGGATTCTCAACCTCAATAAGCCCGTGATCGCTCATTTCAAATACACCGATTTCATTTGTGGAGCCGTATCTGTTCTTTACTGCACGAAGGATTCTGTATGACATATTTCTGTCGCCTTCAAAATAAAGAACAACATCGACAATATGTTCGAGTACCTTTGGACCTGCAAGTGCGCCGTCCTTATTTACATGTCCAACGAGGAAAACGGGTATATCACGCTGTTTTGCAACTGCTGTAAGATAGTTTGTTGATTCTCTTATCTGAGTCACACTGCCGGGAGAAGATGCAACGGCAGAAAGCCCCATAGTCTGAATTGAGTCGATTATCACGATATCGGGATTCATGGCTCCGATATGCTCAGCGACAATCTCCACACTGGTTTCCGTCAGTATATAAAGAGCATCGGAATTGACTCCGAGGCGCATGGCGCGAAGTTTTATCTGTTTTGCAGATTCCTCACCCGAAACATAAAGTACCTTCTGCCCTTTTCCAAGATGCTCGCATATCTGCAGAAGAATAGTTGACTTACCAATTCCGGGGTCACCGCCCACAAGGATAATCGAGCCTTTTACAATGCCGCCGCCCAGTACTCTGTCAAGCTCGGCAAGTCCGGTATTATAACGGAATTCGGCATTGGTCTGTATTTCGCTTATTTTCTGAGGTGCAGTACCGTATACTGCCGCAGTGCGAACTGCAGTCGATGCCGCAGAATCAGACTGCTTTATAACCTCTTCAAAGGTATTCCACTCACCGCAATGTGGGCATTTTCCCAGCCATTTTGAATTTTCATACTCGCAGTTTGAGCAGACATATACACTTCTGACTTTTGCCATATTTACACATCCTTAAGGTATGTTAAAACCGCATTACAAATCGTAAAAGCAAGCATTTCTTGATAATCCTCCGAACACAGCAAAGCCTCTTCCTCACTGTTTGAAAGGAAACCGCACTCGACAAGCACTGCAGTATTCCGGGCGTTATAGAAAAGATACAGGTTTTTGCCTGCCTCTGTTATATTGCGCGGTTTTCCCGAGAGCATCTGAGAATTGAGAGCATCCTGCAGATAGCCTGCCAGAGCCTTGCTTGACTCATTATTAGGGGAATAAAAAACCTGTGCGCCTCGCACAGACGGAATATCTATGATATTCTGATGTATACTTATCAGAATAGAGTTCGGATAAAGAGTGGTAAGCATGAGCCTGTTTTTGAGGTCACTTGCTTTCTTTTCTCTGACAGAAGAAGCACCTGCGTCGTGGATGGATATATCGGTATCTCTTGTCATTACTACTTTATAACCAAGCACATTGAACTTGTTTCGGAGCCTGAGTGCAATTTCAAGGTTTATGTCCTTTTCCATTCTGCCCGAGACTCCGACAGCACCGCCATCTATTCCTCCGTGTCCCGCATCAATTATTATTACGGGTTTTACGGAAATTCTTTCACCGGATGCTTCTTTTTCTCCGCTTCCCGATGCTGAGAAAACCATGATAAGTGCCGCAATAAAAAGCAGTGCTGATGCAGATGCTGTAATTACTATTCTTTTCATATTATCCCTCCGCTATATTCTTATAACGGAGGGATAATAATTATTACTTATTTGAAAGCATCTGAGCTGCAGTTTCAAGTACTGCATCGGTAATGCAGTCACCACTTATGATTCTTGCGATTTCTCTTTCGCGTTCACTGTATGTCAGCTTATCTACGCTTGTAGCGGTCTTTCCGTTTTCAACGGATTTGCTGATGAACAGATGTGCGTTTGCACGGGCAGCGATCTGCGCAAGATGGGTAACGCATATTATCTGACGGACTGAGGAAACCTCGCGAAGCTTGAGTGCAACCTTCTGTGCAGCCTTGCCGCTTATGCCGGTGTCTATCTCGTCAAATATGAGAGTATCAACATTGTCCTTATCTGCAAGCACGTTTTTGAATGCAAGCATTATTCGGCTTAATTCACCGCCTGATGCGATCTTCGCAAGAGGCTTTGGGTCTTCTCCGACGTTTGTGCATATGAGAAATTCTATGCTGTCACAGCCGTTTTCGGTAAGGTTCGTTTTCTCTATGCTTACAGAAAGCTTGACGGAGGGCATATCCAGAAAAGAAAGCTCCTCCTCTACCCTTTTTGTGAAGGCTCTTGCGGCAGATGCTCTCGACTGTGTGATTTTTCTTGCGGTATCCTCAAGCTTTCTGAGAGTTGCAATACGCCTTTCTTCAAGCTCCTGACGAATAAATTCACTGTTGTCAAGGGATTCAAGTTCCTTTGAAGCTTCTTGGAGATATTCAATGGCTTCCTTCTCAGAGCCGTATCTCTTCACGATCTTTTCAAGAACAGCAAGCCTGTTTTCTATAGCCTCAAGCTCATCGGGGTCAAACTCGAGAGCAGAAAGCTCATTTCTGAGAGTTTCAGCTATATCGTCAATTTCAAAACTGACTTCCGATAATCTTGCGGCAAGCTTTTCGACCTGTGGAAAGACTGAAGCAACAGAAGCGGTCTCATTATACGCATGGGAAACAGCCTGACAGCCGCCGGCGGAATCCTCATCGCCGCGAAGTGCGGATACTGCCGCAGAAAGAGCCTGACTAATGCTTTCAAAATTTCGGAAAACACTGCGCTTTTCTGTAAGCTCAGATATCTCGCCTTCTCGCAGATCGGCATTTGTAAGCTCCTCAACACGGTAGCGAAGCATATCCGCTTTGTTCTGTTTTTCCTTTTCGTTCATATCAAGACGTCTGATCTCGGTATGAATCTGCTTGTATTCATTATAAATTCCGCGGTAACTCTCACGCAGAGCCTCATTTTCCGCAAGGGAATCAACATAAGATATATGAGTTTCAGGGTTCAGCAGTGCAGTGGTATCATGCTGACCGTGAATGTTTATAAGATATCTTCCAACATCTTTAAGTGCGGCAACAGTAACCGGTCTGCCGTTTATTCTGCACTGATTCTTTCCGTCCTCGCGAAGCTCTCTCGATAGTATAAGTGATTTGTCCTCAGATTCGATACCGTGAGAAAAGGCGGCTTTCAGTGCAAGCTCACCTGCGTTGTCAAACTGAGCACTGACAAAAGCCTTGCCGGTACCTGTTCTTATCAGATCACGGCTTGTTCTTCCGCCAAGCACAGCATTGATTGAATCAATAATTATCGACTTACCTGCACCTGTTTCGCCGGTAAGCACATTAAAGCCCTCATCAAGCTCACAATCCACCTGCTCGATGACAGCAATATTTTCTATGTATAACCGACTAAGCATCAATTCACCTTCCGAAAAGCCTGTTCAGCTCTGCAACCAGGGCTTCCGCATTATCAATATCACGGCAGAGGACGAAAATTGTATCATCACCGGCAATGGTGCCGACTACACTCTGAAAATGCATGGAATCCATAGAGGCACATACTGCCTGAGCCATTCCTGTGTGGCAATGAAGGCATACAATATTCATTGCATTTTCAATTGAAATTACTGCCTCGTTGAATATTGAAAGAAACCTTGACGGTACATCCTGGTTTTCCTGAGCGGCTACAGAATATCTGTACTTTCCGTCAGTACCGAGAGTTTTCACAAGACGAAGCTCCTTGATATCTCTGGATATGGTTGCCTGAGTGACAACAAAACCCTCAGCACGTAGCATATTGAGCAGGTCTTCCTGCGTTTCTACACTTTTGTTTTTTACAAATTCAACTATTTTAAGCTGTCTTTTAGTTTTCATTCGATCCTCAGTCCTTAAATTTTGTCTTTAGTATATCGTAAAAGCAGTCATCTTTTATTCGAATGAGCTTTGCATAGCACCGTGAACGCCGTATTTCTGCATACCCGCCTTTATTTACAGGTATTGCCTCTTCACCGTCAACCGAAAGAAAAATGTCTTCACGGGAGGTTTCCGCACTCTTTACTCTCAGCACAGAGTTTTTTGAAAGGATCATAGGTCTGGAAAGCAAAGAGTGAGAACATATGGGCGTAAGCTGAATGCAGTTTATTGAAGGGTCAATTACAGGTCCGCCAGCAGAAAATGAATAGGCAGTTGAACCTGTCGGCGTTGAAAAAATAACACCGTCACCGCGGCAGTTGATCGTAGTGTTTTCATTAAGAGCGATCTCAAGGTCGAGGATTCTCGATTGAGCGCCTCTTGAAATTACGGCATCATTAAGCGCCTGCATCGTGCATAACGCGTTATTGTCGTCGTCCATCAGCGTAACATCGAGCATCATTCGCTCTTCGGTTGTATATGTACCATCGGTCAGAGCAGAAAGGGAATCAAGTTCGTTCTTTTCAAGTCCGGACATAAAACCGAGCCTGCCTGCATTGATGCCGAGTACGGGTTTTCCGTATATAGCGGCAGCCTTTGAGGAACGCAATGTTGTTCCGTCTCCGCCGACGGTTATGACAATGTCGCAATTTGATATTCTGTGAAGAGCATCTTCTGAGAACACCCTTGAAAATCCCGATTCCGAGTTGAGAATTGCCACCTCCGCACCGAGCGAACAAAGTTTTCGGTGTACCTCATCGGTGCATTTGACCGCATCGGGCTTATCGTAATTTGGTATTATAAGTATTTTCATGATAAAACCACTTGCTTTCCTGAATCCAGCTCAAGATGTGAATTCTTTACCGTTTCACGAACTTCTTCATCTGAAAATCTTTCGGGGCGGTCACATTTTTCGGCATAAGCAAGATATTCAATATTGCCCTCGGGTCCTCTTATCGGAGAAAAATCAAGATTCAGAACATTGAAGCCGTTTTCAAACATGAAGGTCATTATCTTATCGATGACCTCATAATGTATCTCGGGTTCACGAACAACGCCCTTCTTCCCAACCTTGCCCTTTCCAGCCTCAAACTGGGGTTTGATAAGGCACATGACTCTGCCGTTATCGGAGAGAAGATTTCTCACAACGGGAAGTACAAGAGTAAGAGAAATAAATGATACATCGACACTTGAAAAATCAATTGCATCGGGTATCTGCTCATTGGTGACATAACGTATGTTTGTTCGCTCGAGGTTTACAACGCGGCTGTCCTGCCTGAGCTTCCAGTCGAGCTGTCCGTAACCTACGTCTACAGAGAACACTTTTATGGCACCGTTCTGAAGCATACAGTCTGTAAAACCGCCGGTGGAAGCTCCTACATCCATGCAGATCTTACCGTTAAGATCAATTGAAAACTCACGCATTGCCTTTTCGAGCTTCAGACCGCCGCGGCTGACGTATTTAAGAGTCTCACCGCGAACTTCAATTGTATCATCGGGCTTTATCTCCTCGCCTGCCTTCAGAGCCTTCTGGTTATTTACATATACTATACCTGACATTATAAGAGCTTTTGCCTTTTCCCTGCTTGGAGCAAGACCGCGGGAGACGAGCTCGGTATCAAGTCTCAGTTTTTCTTTCATTTGCTTACCTCTCGGAGAATATCAGTGATGGACTTGACATCAAGCTCAAGTCTTGCAAGTGCCGAGGAAACTGCGGCATGAGAAACAAAACAGCCATCAATTGCGCGGTGGATAAATCTGCCCTTATACCCCTTTTCAAGAAGCATGGAGCCGAAATATTCACCTACACCGCCGCGCCTCATTCCCTCTTCAAAAAATACAATGCTTTCAAATTTCATGGCTTTTTCAAAGCATTCATCGGGAATGCTGTTAATAAGCAAAAGCTTCAGCACTGAAACATCAATGCCGTCAGAACATAGATTCTCCTGTGCGGCAAAGAGCGAACCTATAAGTCTGCCGTAGCCTACAGCAAGGACCTTTTCTCTGTTACCGACAAACAGGAAATCCTCATTGGTTATTTCAGCGTTCTGAGGTTTCTGCGCTTCTGTGCCTCTTGGGATTCTGACAGCACAGGGACCGTCAGAATCGGCACACTTCTGCAGACAGTAAGGGATCTCAGAAAAGTATGACGGAGAATAGACCTTAAAATTCGGTATGGGCAGCAGCATAGCCGCATCAAAAACGCCGTTATGTGTCTCGCCGTCGTCTCCGACAATACCTGCTCTGTCTATAATAAGCGTTACATTTTCCCTGCCTATTGCAACATCGTGAATAAGCTGGTCATACGAACGCTGCAAAAAGCTTGAATATACGGCAAAGAACGGCTTCATTCCGTTTGCGGCAAGACCTGCCGAGAATGTTACTGCGTGTGCCTCAGCAATGCCGACATCGTAAAATCTGTGGCGAAACTGCTCTGCAAATGCATCAAGTCCTGTTCCCGATTTCATTGCAGCGGTAACCGCACATATCTTATCATCTTTTGCCGCAAGCTCACAGAGAGCATCGCCGAATACAGATGAATATGTCGGAGCGCTGAACATAGGCTCACCTGAATCGGTATCAAAGGCTGATATACCGTGAAATTTACGCGGCATTTTTTCTGCATGGGTATAACCTTTGCCTTTGAGAGTGCATATGTGTATAAGAACGGGTCTGCCGAGATTTTTCGCAGTATCGAGAACACGCTCAAGAAGCTGTTCGTTATGACCGTCAACAGGTCCCATATATGAAAAACCCATATCCTCAAACATGGAGCTTTTATAAAGAGTGTTCTTGATTGCCTTACGGGAAGAAAGAAGCATTCTGTTGATCTTTTTTCCTATAAGCGGAATTGAACCGAATACCTTTGCGGCACCGGATTTGAATCTGTAATAGCCTTTCTTGGTTCTCAGAACAGCTAAATGTCTTGCAACCGCACCGACATTTTTATTTATTGACATTCTGTTGTCATTAAGAATGATAATAAGCTTGTTTTTACTGCGCCCTGCATTGTTGAGACCTTCATAGGCAAGACCGCCTGTCAGGGCTCCGTCACCGATAACGGCAACAACATGACCGTCCTCATTACGAAGCTTTTTAGCCTCCGCAAGACCGAGCGCGGAAGAAATTGAAGTACTGCTGTGACCTGCGATCATCGGGTCGTGAACACTTTCGTCAGGGCGCGGAAAACCTGCTATGCCTCCTTCTTTCCGAAGGCTGTCAAATCTTTCGCGCCTGCCGGTAAAAAGCTTATGGGTATAGCATTGGTGTCCGACATCGAATACAAACTGATCCTTGGGTGAATCGAAAACACGGTGCATTGCAACAGTCAGCTCAACAACGCCAAGATTGGATGCAAGGTGTCCTCCTGTGTGAGAAACAGTCTGAATGAGAAAATCCCTGATCTCACCGCAGAGTGTATCGATATTCTTTTTGTCTATTGATTTCAGATCGTCCGGAGAATTTATTCCGTCAAGAAGTTCATAAGACATATGCAATCTCTTTTCGTTTATGCAATTCTTGTTTCAAGATCCTTTGCAAATTTAATGAGGAATTCTGCATCACCAAAGCAGCTAAGGCTTTCGCAGGCTTTGCGTGTATGCTCCTTTGCAAGCGCGACGGCACCTTCTACACCGAAGAGCGAAACACTGTTCGCCTTTTGCTTTTCGGCATCGCTTCCTATGGGCTTGCCTACTTTTTCAAAATCACCGATGGTATCAAGTACATCATCGATTATCTGAAATGCCATTCCAAGCTCATAGCCGTATGTATCCGCCGCGTTTATCTGCTCTTCGCTTCCTCCTGCCGCAATACAGCCCATGGTGCATGCAGCCTGGATAAGCGCACAGGTCTTACCCTTGAACATCTGTATCATGTTATCAAGAGAGGGTTCTTTTCCCTCGGCCTCAATATCTATTACCTGACCGCCTATCATGCCGCGCATACCGCTGTTTTTAGAAAGTACTGAAATTGCACGGACTTTGGCAGAAGGAGATATTTTGTCAGCATCAGCGATCAGCTCAAATGCCATGGTAAGAAGTGCATCTCCTGCAAGCAGTGCGGTGGCTTCATCGAAAGCCTTATGGCATGAAGGTCTTCCTCTTCGGAAATCATCATCATCCATGCAGGGAAGATCATCATGTATTAATGAATAGGTGTGAATGCATTCAACAGCACAGGCTGCAGGGATAGCAAATTCATACTCACCGCGGCAGAGTCTTGCGAATTCCAGTGCCAGCACGGGACGGACTCTCTTGCCTGCATTCAGCAGGCTGTATCGCATGGCGCTTATAAGGGAATCGGGTGCATCAATATTGCATAGGGAATTCTCAAGGAAAGAATCGATCTTTGCGATATATTCTTTTCTGTTATCAGTCATCAGATTTGACCTCCCCTGTTTCAGAAAGCTTTTGGATTTTAAGCTGGGCATTGTTAAGTGCCTGTGTGCAGAAGGAGATAAGTTCGGTTGCTTCTGCATAAAGCTCTATTGATTTTTCGAGAGCGGCACCATCGCCAAGAAGGGCAGATATCTCCTCAAGACGCTTTATTGCGTCCTCAAATGTTATTTTATCCATTTTTATACTCCGATACTGAATTTATTCGGCACTCGGCAGTGCCGTCGTGCAGTCTGAGGGTGATTTCATCACCGCTATTTATGCTGTGCACGGAATTTATAACAGAATCATTTTTATATGCAACACTATAGCCTCGCATCAAAACTGCAATGGGACTGAGTGCCTCAATGCCTGCGGCTGCGGTCTGAAGCTGAGCTGACTTCTTTGAAAGTACGGATTCATAGCTTTTCTCAATACTGCCAGCCAGAATATCGAGCCGTTGTGAGCAGGCTTCTACAGCGCCCATGGGGCTTTTCATGCATGGCAGGGTCATGATGCCTTTGAGCATGAGTTTTGATCTTTCAAGCTTATCTGTAACCGCACGGTTAACAGAATTTCTGCATGAATCAATAATTCTGAGCAGTTTATCCTTATCGGGAACTGCAAGCTCAGCGCCTGCTGACGGTGTGGGAGCCCGCAGATCGGCGGCAAAATCGCAGAGGGTAAAATCTGTTTCATGTCCAACCGCACTGATTATTGGAATATTCGATGAGGCAACCGTTCTTGCAAGCTCCTCGTCGTTAAAACACCAAAGGTCTTCTATTGAACCGCCGCCGCGTCCGACAATCATTACATCACAGGCATTTTTATCATTCATTTCACGAATCGCCTGCACTATCGTAGGCGCGGCTTCTGCTCCCTGAACAAGAACGGGAGCCATAATAACCTCGACACAGGGAAATCTGCGCTGAAGAACGCTTAAAATATCACGAACTGCGGCACCGGTAGGAGATGTGACAATTCCTACTCGTTTTGGAAAATGCGGAATCGTGCGCTTTCGGCTTTGGTCAAACAAACCCTCTTTTTCCAGCTTTTCCTTAAGTTTTGCATATGCCGCATAAAGCGCACCCTCTCCGTCCGGGGAAAGCTGCTCAACATACAGCTGATAAGTGCCTGCTGTGGGATAAACTGAAATTCTGCCCTTGGCTATAACATTCATGCCGTTTTCCGGCATAAATCGAAGAAGCCTGTTATTGCCTCTGAACATTGCAGCGGCGATGGTTGAATCCTTGTCTTTAAGAGAAAAATACATATGACCCGATGAATGATGCTTGAAGTTTGATATTTCACCTGTTACGGAAACATCATTGAGAATCTCATCAGTATCCATAAGATTTTTAAGGTAACCGTTAACCTGAGATACTGTCAGTCTCTGCAAGCTTTTCACCTGCCTTATGTGCAAGGAGAGCGATTCCGCAGGAGTTATCTGTTGAAAATTCCGGTGCAGCAAAATATGCACCGAATTTATTCCGGAATGACTCTCTGATAATTGAATTTGACATTACTCCGCCGGCGAAAAGCAGCGGAAGCTTTTCCTTCTGAAGCAGACCCTCTGTCATTGCTTCAAGGGAAACACGCACATATTCAAGACAGGTGCGTGCCACAAAAGAAGGCTCTGCTCCGCTGTCGATCAGTGCGCGGCATTTGTTTTCAACTCCCGAAAGACAGCAATCAATGCCCTTCATTGTCGGTTTGCACTTTACTTTTTCAGTGCATGTCAGCGCAAGCTTTTCAATGTGAATGCCGCCGGGAAACGGCAGAGAGAGCATATTGGCGGTGCGGTCGATGACCTGACCTGCTTTAAGGTCAAGAGATCCAGCCAGCTTCTCGGCAGAAAAACCGAACTCATTTTTTGTTACAAGCAGTGCCTCGGTTGTACCGCCGGATACATGAAATGCATAAAACCTGTCGCCTATGCTTTCATAACAGCCTGCGGAATAAAGCGCCGCGGCAATATGCCCTTCCTGATGTGAAAACCTGTAAAGAGGTACTTTGAGCAATGATGCCAGCGATTCGGCAAAGGAAACACCCACTTCAAAGCATGGCATATAAGAGCCTTCAACAGGTCTCGGCCTTGTTGATACACCGATGCCTGTAATGTTTATATCTCTGCCTGCAGTAAGACGTGAAAATAGCGGTGAAATCTGCTTTACATGGTGGAAAACCGCATCATTCTGACGCACTCCAAGTTCTCCTTCCTTAACGGGAAGAAGCTTTTTCTCGGAGATCATTTCATTGGTTTCGGGTATGTAAAACGCTGTGGAAGTTGTATAGTTGCTTGTATCCAGCCCAAGACATACATTCATTTATTTTACCTCTTTGGAAATGGTGCTTAATACACCGTTGATGAATGAAGCCTCTTCGGGGGTTGAATATTTCTTGGCAAGAATAACCGCCTCATTGATGGAAACAGGTGCATCGATCTCGGGATCGAACATTATTTCGTAAGCGGCAAGACGCATGACAGACCTTGCGATATGGGATACACGGCTTCCTGCTCTGCCTTTGAGATTTCTGTCGATAGCGCTGTCGATAGCTTCGATATTGTCAAAAACATTTTCAGCCATGACCTTAACCTCTTCATCAAGTATCAGATCTCGGCTCTCGATAGCAAGGGCAACTATCTCGGGAACTTCATATTCAGTGAATGATTTTTCAAAAATAAGCAGAAATGCCTGCTCTCTGTTTTTTCTTCGGCTCACAGTAAAATCCTCCGTATGCTCGTATTTATGCGTGTTTTGCAAAAGCATATCAATCAGTGTTATTATAGCACATAATGTATATACACACAATATATTCATTATTAAAAAATAAATATTAATGCTCCTTTTACACAGAATAATGTAAAAAGGAGCATTAATTATGAGAAAAGTAAGCTGTATATTTTATTCAAATGAAGACGCGGACAGAGCCAGATACCGAATTGTTTCCGAATGCGGAGGCGATTGCAGAATCAGCAGTTCTGAAGAGAAAAACGGTATCTTTTCGGATGTACCCATATATGCAATACCGTCAGATTTCGGTGTAAATATTGCACCTCAGACCTCTGCTGCAGGCGGTTCGTGGCAGATAATCCCAGCAGCTGTCAAAGATGAAAAGAAAGAAAATAAAGAGTACGAGCTTTCGTATATTGGATTTGAAGCTCAGGCTAAAAAAGCTGAATGTTTGCTTGTGAACTTGGGAGGAAGTCACATAAGAAACAATGCCTATCCTGTTTAGAATACCGTTTCTATGACTCTGTCGCATTCTTTCGGGGAATAACAGAACAAATCCATATGCTCACCCGTAAAGAAATACTTTGGCAGCTGAGGTTCTATGTCTGCGCGGAAGGTATCAACAAGAACAAGCTTTACCTTCATTCGTTCGGGTATTATGCTTTTGATATATACACTGGCATACTGCCCGACCGATACCCCTTCCCTGCTTTCTGCAAGACCTGCAAGGTTCGGCGCGATCTCAACGAAAATACCGTAATCTTCTATAGAACGCACTATACCTGTAACGGTCTCGCCGACGTTGAACAATGCGGCATTTTCTGCCCATGTACCGAGAAGCTCACGGTGCGAGAGTATCACTCGTCCGTCTCCCTCATTATCCTTTACTATAGCCTTGATCTCCATTCCTACGGACAATCTGTCCTTTGGGTGAGAAATACGGGAGACAGAAATAAGGTCAATGCTTATCATCGACGGCAGACCGCATCCGATATCAACAAAAGCGCCAAAGGGCTCAAGATGAGTGACTGTTGCGTCAATTATGTTTCCCGCAGAAAGCTTTTCAACATAATTACGAACACAGTCATCCTGAACTGCCCTTCGGGAAAGCATTGCATACGGTATGCCGTAAGAATCGGCAGAAATGCTTTCAATATAGAAGCATACAGGCTTGCCTACTCGCGAGATAACCGCAATATCGCGTACTTTTCCTTCCGCTATACCGCGAGCACCATCCTCGCGTCTGATTATGCCTTTCATGCACCCAAGATCAACAATAAGATTATGTTTGCCGTCACAAAGAACGGCTTTGGCTTCGAGTATTCTGCGCTCGGACATGGCACGGGTCAGTGAAGCACAGGAAGAAAGCGCTGAAATATTTTCCTCGGTATCAATAAGCCTGCCCTCAGGCATGAATTTTTTCATAGAATAAACCTCCCGCATATTTTTTATCCGTAAAATATATGCAGGAGGTTCAAATTTAATACTAAAACAAGAATCACATTATGTTAACTGATTATGTCGATTATAAGCGGTTTGATTTCAGGGATTTTTTCTTTTATATCGTAAGCGTCAGTGAGCATTTTCCTTGCTTTGGGAATAGTTTCAAGTCTGTTTGTGAAAATACGAGCAATAATCTCGCCTTCTTCAACGCGGTCGCCAACCTTCTTACAGAGAACAATTCCAGCGGCATGGTCGATAGCATCATTTTTATTTGCTCTGCCTGCACCGAGAAGAACTGAACAGATTCCTACAGATTCAGCATTGATCTGATGTACATAGCCGGAGCATTCTGCTGTGATATTTTCGCAATAACTGCACTCGGGGAACAATGATTCATTTTCAATAACGCTCAAATCACCGCCTTGAGTTTCAATCCAAGACTTAAACACCTGTAAAGCCATTCCGCTTGACAGTGAGTTTATGGCTTTGCTACGGCTTTCTTCTCTGTTCCAGCCGTGAACCAGTGATAACATCTCACTTGCAAGTGTTATACACACCTCGCGAAGGTCATCAGGTCCCGAGCCCTTCAGTACACTGAGTGCTTCTTTAACTTCAAGGCTGTTACCTATGGCAAATCCTAAAGGCTCATCCATGTTTGTAAGCACAGCGTGGACATTTCTTCCGTTGTGTTTACCTATTGAGGTCATCTTTTCTGCTAACGCACGGGCATCTTCAGGAGTCTTCATAAAGGCTCCGCTCCCGACTTTGACATCAAGCACTATGGATTTTGCCCCTGCAGCAAGCTTTTTGCTCATTATGCTTGATGCAATAAGCGGGAGACTGTCAACGGTGGCGGTTACATCTCTCAGTGCATAAAGCATTTTATCTGCAGGCGCAAGATTCTTGCTTTGCCCTATTACTGCAATTCCGTTATTTTTTACGGTTGACATAAATTCCTCTGATGTCATTTCTGTGCGAAATCCTGGAATAGATTCAAGTTTGTCAACTGTACCGCCCGTATGACCGAGTCCACGACCTGACATTTTTGCAGTTATTCCGCCAAGGGAAGCCACAAGAGGAGCAACGATAAGCGTAGTCTTGTCCCCTACACCGCCCGTAGAGTGCTTGTCAACTGTCTTGTTTCCAAGCTCTGAAAGGTCGAGAGTATCGCCTGATTTTGCTATTGCATCGGTGAGAACAGCAGTCTCCCTGTCGTTCATGCCTTTGTAGAATATAGCCATGCAGAGTGCAGACATCTGATAGTCAGGAATTTCTCCGGCAGTGTAGCCTCTGATTACTTCGTATATTTCTTCATCAGTAAGTTCTCCGCCGTCTCTCTTCCTGCGGATAATATCATACATAAGCATTGACATTTCTCCTTATAAAGATATTGCGGTATCCAACGCTATCTCCATCATCTGACTGAAGGAAGTCTGACGCTCATCGGCGGAGAGTTCTTCGCCTGTGAGAATATGGTCGGATATGGTGCATATGGCGATTGCATTCTTATTAAGCTTAGCGGCATTCATGTAAAGTGCGGCAGCCTCCATTTCAATTGCCATTACACCCATTCTTGCCCAGCGTTCTGTAGCAGTATCGTCGTCATTATAGAAGGTATCTGAAGAAAGCAGATTTCCTACATGAAAATCAGCGTTGTGCTTTTTGCAGTTTTCGATGATGTTTTCAAGAAGTTTGTAACTGCAGATCGGTGCGAAAGTACCGGGCATCTTGTACTGGGAAGCGTAGTTTGAATTCGTGCAGGCTCCCATGCCAACGACGATGTCTCTTACTTTTACATGAGGATTTATAGCACCTGCAGAACCAATTCTGATGATGTTTTCTACATCGTAGAAAGCAAAAAGTTCATAGCTGTAAATTCCCATTGACGGCATTCCCATGCCGCTTGCCATGACCGAAACAGGTACACCCTTGTACTTTCCGGTGTAGCCCTGTATACCTCTTACATTATTAACAAGCCTGCAGTCTTCAAGATATGTCTCAGCTATATGCTTTGCTCTCAGAGGATCACCCGGCATAAGAACAGTTTTTGCAAAGTCACCGACATTAGCTTTGTTATGGGCAGTAGGCATATTAGTTCTCCTTTCTAATTTTCAGTGTATTCACGGGCAAGATTTATTATCCTGCTGGTTCCAAGTCTGTCAGCACCAAGCTCAAGAAACAGTTTTGCATCTTCAAGAGTTGAAATTCCTCCGGCAGCCTTTATCTTTAGCGGTCTTTTAACGTGCTGTGCAAAAAGTCTGATATCTTCAGGGGTTGCACCGCCCACAGAAAAGCCCGTGGAGGTCTTGATATAATCAGCATCTGATTCGCTGACTATTTCGCACATTCTGATTTTTTCGTCTTCAGACAACAGGCAGGTTTCAATGATAACCTTCAGAAGCTTGCCTTTGCAGGCATTTTTTACAAGATTTATTTCCTCAAGTACAAGATCGTATCTGCCTTCTTTTATATCTCCGATATTTACGACCATATCGATTTCATCGGCACCATTTGAGACAGCTTCGCTTGTCTCAAAGCACTTTGAAGCCGCAGTGGAATACCCGTTGGGAAAGCCTATAACGGTGCAGATGGGAATTTTGCCTTTCACATACTCTGACGCGCGCTTAACAAATGAAGCAGGGATACATACCGAGGCAGTACTGAATTCAATACCCTCATCGCATATTTTCTTTATCTGCTCCCATGTGCAATCCTGACGGAGGAGAGTATGATCACAGGCTGATAAAATTTCCTTGATATTTATTGACATAGAATCTACCCCGATTCTTATTGATATTTACATATTGATATGTTATTATTAAAAAAAGAGAAATATAAGGCGGTGTATAAAATGAATAATTTCGAAGAGAGATTTTTGGAAGAGCTTGCAAAGGCAAGAGCGAGGCTTGAAGGCAAGGAAGCTTACGATGACGAGGCAATAAAAAATGAATTTGACCCCGATCTCAAGCCCGAAAAAACAGAAGAAACCGTAACTGAAAAGAAGGCTAAGCCTGCTGCGACCAAAACTGTTCAGGAAAAGCCCGCTGCAGAAGAAATTAAAAAAGCTGAGCCTGAGTCGCCCAAGGAAAAGATCAAAGAGAAGAAGCCTTCTGCAAAACCTGAAAAGCTTGCAACTGTATGGGGTGGCATAACCGTAGCTCTGTCTCTGATAATCTCAGGGCTTGTGCAGTTTGTTCCCGCAGATACCGAAAGCTTTGCAGCTATAAAATCGTACCTGCCCTTTGCTGGCATTGTGTTCGGTGCCAGTGCTGTTATATGCGGTGCGTCTTTTATCAAGAATAATAAAAAAGGCGTCAAGCCTCTTGTTCTTGGTCTTATCGCAATTATAATTTCAGCAATACTTCCGTCGCTTTAATTTTTCAGCAGAACTTGTTTTTTCAAGTTCTGCTGATTTTTTATAATATTCTTTCCGTGACTACGCCTGTTTCAAGGGATTTCGCAACATCAATTATACGCTGATTTCGTGAACCTCTGAAAACAAGCTCAAGACTCTTCTGCTCGATTTCAAAACGTCCGTCTACCAATGTGTCGCACACTTTCAAAAGTTCCAGCCACGCAGGTCGGCTTTCTGCTCCTTCAATAAGCTGCTCAAAGGTATAACCGCTGTAGGCAAAGATATCATATCCGCAGGCTTTGATCTGTGATACAAAATCACAGAGCGCCTCCGCCTGATCAAAAGGCTCTCCCCCTGAAAGGGTCACACCTTTAAGAAGAGGGTTTTTCTTTATCTGCAAAATCAGATTATCTGTATCCTCCCAGTAGCCTCCCTCGGGATCATGTGTCTGAGGGTTGTGACAGCCTTTGCAGTTGTGTCTGCAGCCCTGAGTAAAAACCACGAATCGGAAACCCGGTCCGTCAACAATAGATTCGGGTTCAATTCCTGATAGCTTTATCATGCTCAATATCTATAACACTCCGATCAATTATTCTCTGCTTCCCTCGCTGCCTTTCCTTGCTTTATTATATCACGGGCAAGTATTGCAAAAGCGGTTCTTATATGAGGGTATACATAGAGAATAGGAATTATCAGTACGCAGGAAAGTATTGCAGGAATAAAGCTTATTGCAAGAGAAATGACTCTTCCTGACTGTCCTGTCATATATTCCTTTGAAAGCCTGAAGCAGGCGCTTATTCTCCTGATTCCGCCATCAAAGTCGTTCTTAGCGGCAAAGAGGTACTCGGCAAGAAAATACTTAAGCATAAGAAGCATGTACAGAACAACGCCAAGCAATGCAAGAAAAACTGCTACAACAAGATAAAGCACAGCTTTTTTCATGTCTGCCTGCAGTCCGCTGTAGGAGTAAATTGTAAACTGGTAGATCGACAGACTCAATGCTGCAATTGCGGCAAGGAATGAAATAATGCCGTAGAATATCTGACGGGCAACCTGTCCGATCTTGAACATAAGAAGGCACATATATCCTTCGTTGGAGTGGTAGTAAAAGAACAGCTTTGAAAGATATGTTCTTGAGCCTTTTCCGACACTGTAATACCACTTGGTCTCGCCTATCTGAAGAGGAGATATTATAATGAATCTGAGGACAATAAAGAAAAGAGCAATAAGCAGAGAATACATAAAATCCTTGGTTCTCACAGTGTTTACTATTCCCTGTGCAAGATCAGCAATACTGCCGAATGAATCCTCCGACAATACTGACTCTTTTATTATACCGTATCCGGTAAGCAGAGAATTGCTCAGCTGTTCCGCAAGAAAAATGCACAGTGAAGCCATAAGTATCAATGCCATTGCGGCGTAGGCTTTGCTCCAATTCTGAGCAAGCTGGGATTTTGCAGCTTTTTTAATTGATTTTGTCGAAACCAAAAGTGCCCACCTCATTTCAAGCTAAATTATAGCAGAGCATATGCGGTATTTCAATCGGTTTTTGTAACCGAAAAGCAAAAATAACTGTGTGATAATGAATGAAACTCTATTATGAAAAGGCGTTTCGGTGCGGTTTTACTCGCTTGCCCAATTCATGCTTCGTTCGACTGCCCTGTGCCACAGCTTTATGTGCTTTTCTGCATCTTCGCTGCTGATTTCGGGTGTGAAGGTTCTGTCAAGCTTCCACACAGAACGCAGTTCATCAAGGTTTTTCCAGATGCCTGCACCTATGCCGGCGAAGTAAGCAGCACCAAGCGCAGTGGTTTCAACAAAAGCAGGTCTTATGACATTTCTGCCCAGCAGATCAGCCTGGAGCTGCATAACAAATCTGCTGTTGCTGACACCGCCGTCTACCTTTATTTCAGTAAGCTTGATGCCGGAATCCTTTTCCATTGCCATAAAAAGGTCATAGCACTGCAGCGCTATACTTTCAAGAACTGCACGGGCTATATGCTTGTTTGTTGTGCCTCTTGTGATACCGAGAAGGACGCCTCTTGCATACATATCCCAGTAAGGTGCGCCGAGACCGGTAAAGGCAGGCACAAAGCTGAGACCACAGCTGTCCTCGACTTCTTCGGCAAAACGGTCTGCCTGCTGAGCGGATTCTATGATGTGAAGCTCATCGCGGAGCCATTTTATGGCGCTTCCTGCGTTGAATGCGCTTCCTTCAAGCGCATAAGTAACTTCATCGCCAAGCTGCCAGCAAACAGTGGTCAGAAGTCCGCTTTCGGAAACAATGGGAGTGTCTCCTGTGTTCATGATAATAAAGCAGCCTGTGCCGTATGTATTTTTGGCACTGCCCTTTTCAAAGCAACACTGACCGAATGCTGCCGCGTGCTGATCTCCGGCAATACCGGTAATGGGTATCTCACCGCCGAAAATAGATTCAACTGATGTACCGAAGTATCCTGCACTGGCTTTAACCTCAGGCAGTGACTCTCTTGAGACACCCATAATGCCGAGAAGCTTATCGTCCCAGTCCCTTTTATGAATATCAAAGAGCATTGTTCGCGATGCGTTGGTTATATCGGTGGCATGAACCTTCCCGCCGGTAAGGTTCCAGAGAAGCCATGAATCCACCGTACCGAAGCAGAGGTCGTTTTTCTCATTCAGTTCTTTTGCCTCGGGTACATTTTCTAAGATCCACTTCATTTTTGTAGCAGAAAAATATGCATCAACAATCAGACCTGTTTTTTCTTTGATATAGACATCAGTGCCGTCTGATTTAAGAGTTTCACAGAAAGGCGCACTGCGTCTGCACTGCCATACGATGGCATTGTATATTGGTCTGCCCGTTGAACGCTGCCATGCAATGACAGTCTCGCGCTGATTTGTTATACCGATAGCGGCAATTTTTTCGGCGGTTATTCCAGCGTTCTTCATTGCCATTCTGGCAGAATTCATCTGTGAAGACAGAATCTCCATGGGATCATGCTCAACATATCCCGGCTGAGGGAATATCTGATTGAATTCTTCCTGGAAGGTGCTTACTGCCTTTCCTTCAAGGTCAAAAATTATGCATCTCGAGCTTGTTGTGCCCTGATCCATTGAAAGTATATATTTTTTATCAGGCATAAATTTCGCCTCCTGCAGTTTATATTTATTATATTATAGCACAGATACAGAGAGTTTCAAGGATTAAATCCAAAAGAAAAACGGCAGAAAACATCTGCCGTTTTTAATAAGAATATATATCAAGCGGAGAAGTGGCAATTTCCATTTCGTCCATGGTATCAATAAAGGATAATGCCTTGCCTGTGCCTGACACTACGCAGCTCTGTGGATCATGAGCGACATACACATTAAGCCTTGTTTTTCTGGATATCATCTTATCGAGGCCGTATAGCATTGCACTGCCGCCGGTCAGTACAAGTCCGCGGTCATAAAGGTCAGCAACAAGTTCGGGAGGTGCATCTTCAATAACGCTCTGAATTGCTCTGCAGATGTATATGCACTGCTCTTCCAGAGCTTCAATAAGCTCATCAGAGGTAGCCTCAGCCTGTCTCGGCATACCGCTTCGGGCATCTCGTCCTTTTATTATGGAAGTCAGAAGCTTATCACGTGGTACAACACCGCCGATATCCTTCTTGAGATTTTCGGCAGTTCGGGGTCCTATGATAAGGTTGTGGTCTCTTCGGACCTGCTTTATTATGGCATCATCAAACTTGTTGCCTGCGTGCTTTACGGATGTGGAAACAACTGCATTATTAAGGGAAATAATGCCAACATCGGCAGTTCCTCCGCCTACATCACACACTATTTGACCAAAGGGCTGGGAAATATCAAGACCTGCGCCGAGGGCAGCAGCTATGACCTCATCGATCAAGCATACTTTTCTCGCTCCGGCTGCTCGAAGAGCATCAACAACCGCGCGTCTTTCGACC
>JAZSJQ010000027.1:0-43841 GCA_045534445.1 Acutalibacteraceae bacterium | reverse complement strand
TCAAGTAACCAATTTATTATACCATTTTAAATTCTCTTATACAATAGATTTGTAATCCTTTTGTAACATATAAATTTTATTTGCAAATGCTGAAATTATATGCTATAATATTTGGGAAATTTTTATAAGGGAATGAATTTTATGTCAGGACATAATAAATGGAGTACCATCAAGAGAAAAAAAGAAAAGACCGATGGTCAGCGCGCCAAGGTCTTCACCAAGATAGGCCGTGAGATCGCGGTTGCTGTCAAGAACGGCGGCCCCGACCCCACATCCAACCCCAAGCTCAAGGACTGCATCGCTAAGGCGAAGTCCCTGAACGTTCCCAATGACAATATCGAAAGAGTTATCAAGAAGGCTTCCGGCGACAACGATGGCAAGGAATACGAAGCACTGACCTACGAAGGCTACGGGCCCTGCGGTGTTGCAGTCATTGTTGAGACTCTTACCGACAACAGAAACCGTACCGCCGGTGACCTTCGTCACTATTTCGACAAGTTCGGCGGAAACCTCGGCACCACCGGCTGTGTTTCCTTCATGTTCTCCACCAAGGGCGTTATCGCTATCGAGGCTGAGGATCTTGACGAGGAACAGGTCATGGAAGATGCTCTCGAACTCGGCGCCTCCGATTTCAAGACCGACGGTGATGTTTACATCATCTACACTGAGGAAGATGATTTCTCTGCGGTTCGCGACGGACTCGAGGCAAAGGGCTATGAGTTTGTAAATGCTGACGTCGAGAAGATTCCCGACACTTACACCACCATCGATGATCCCGATACAGTTATCAAAATGCAGAAGCTTCTTGATATGCTCGAGGATAACGACGATGTTCAGGATGTATGGCATTCCTGGGATGCTCCCGACGAGGAATAATATACAGCTTTCAGACAAAAGCGCTGCAGATATCTGCAGCGCTTTTATAAATTAACGTTATCCCATTGCAAGCTTTATAAGCTTTTCTTTGTTCGATATCCTTATTCCTTTTCTGTAAAGCTCCGTAATTTCTTCATCAGAAAAATACTTAAGCATTCTTGTTACGACCTCCCGTGAAGTCCCGATATATCTGGCTATCTGTTCATGGGTCAGAGATATCATATCAGACTCCAGCCGTGCCGATTCATTGTGCAGAAATATTGCAAGCCTCTTATCCATATTCATAAAAAGTATCTGCTGCATTGCCCACATCGTATCCGAAAAGCGGCTGACGGTAAGCTCCAGAGTAAATATTTTAATGTGGGGATTATGCTCTGCCGCCGCAGAATATGCCTGACCGCCTATCACATAGCATTCACTTTCTTCTTCCGCATCAACGTGTACATCAAAGGTAATTGATCTCAGCACACCTGACGCCGAAAGCATACACAGGTCTCCTGCATGAAGGCGGTAAAGGGTTATTTCCTTCCCCTCATCAGACAGAATATACACCCTCAGGCTTCCGCTGCGAATGAGTATTACTCCCGAGCACTCAGTGCCGTTATGTATATTTGTCCCCTTATGATATATCACAGTTCGTGAGTTGCGGTAGAGATGGTCTTTATCCTCCTCTGTAATTTCCTCCCAGAAGGGAAACATTTCCCGATACACCGACTCAAATGTATTTATTGCCATTCCGCGCACTCCTTTCTTCAATGAATAATCATCTGCAAACGCTGTTTTTACCATAAAAATATCATCGTTTTCTGCCTTGTGTCAACATCTTTTCCATCTCATCGGCATTCAATTCACAGAATATTTTTAAGTTAAACGTTTATCTGTGATTTCGGTCACAGAAAGTCTCCTTTACATTGTTCTATACTTTTAAAAAGCCGCATATTCATAGAAGGCTATGGCGGCTTTACAAATAATCAAAGGAGGCATATTTATGGCAGAATTGAGAGCATTTCCGTTTTTGCTGCTTGACAACAGCAGCATGATGTCCGTACTAAACGAGGGGCAATTCAAATGCACCAACATTCCCTTTGAGGAAGCCAAGCATCTTCTGGAAATATTCGATGACGATGATTATGTGAAGTGCTTCAGCAACCCCGATATCGAGTCTGTAATTTTTAACCATCTGGGCGTCGCAAAGCGTGAGTTCACTTACAAAAAAGTCAGAAATATGCGTCCCGGACAGCACGCTCTGGTTTTCAAGCTGTACACCACCCCTTCTGAGACCCAGCCTATAATACAGGCTGATGACGGCGTTGAGGCTAAGAAAATCCAGAACGTCTACGCCTACTGTCAGTATCTTATCAGGGTTGAGTAAACTTCATACAGCTAATTTTAAAGCTCCCCATGATGCGGTCATTCTGCATCATGGGGAGCTTTGGGATTATTTATTCGGATTTTATCCTACACAATTTCTTTTATTCATCATCATTATCAATTACAATCTCGCCATGCTTTTCTTCAAATTTTGAAACATGACGCTTTATATACTGCTCTATCTCCTTGTTTGCAGAACGTCCCTCATATTCTGCAATATAACGAAATTTTTTGAAAAGTGTCCTGTCTATTCTCAAGGTATACCTTAAAATCTTATCCTCCATAACTGAACCTCATTTTCACTTCTTATACACTATTTTGACTAAATTTTAGTGAAATTATTGCATCACGACAAAATAGTGGTAATATGACATCATAATGACTCATATAGTAATGATAACAATTAAGCCTCGAACAGTGATAATTCACCGTCCGAGGCTTTGCTATTCAGCAATTACATTCTGAAGCGCTTTTTCAGGCTGTTCTTAAGCCCTTTCTTTTTCTGTATTATAATGTACAGAAGCGACATCAGCGCACAGGGCACAAGAGCGATAAGCGACCATGAAAGCTCTATCGTCTTGCTGATATAGTAATCGGTCACTATCTCAACTGCCACTACAAGCGCGCCTATTGTTATGAACAGTACGGCTGCGGAATAAAGCTTTGCAGCGTTATTCTTAATCACTACCGTATTTATGCTCAGGACACCCATGAAGCAAAGAACGATGGGAACTGCTATGCTCAGGAACCAGTCACCGTTCACCTGCCAGCACATGACGAACAGGAACAGCAGAATGCCCATTGTATAGATAACGAAAAGTGCAATATAATTTATCTTTTTCATCAGAAGCGGCGGCACTATAAACGACCACACCATAATGAGCGCCGATGTTACGATCAGTGACCAGCTCAGTTCCTTCTGTATGCCGAAATTGCAAAGCAGACATATGGACATGGGGATTGCAAGAATTATGGTTATGATACCTGCCCACCAGCGGTGCTCGGATATCATATCAACCAGCTTCTGCTCCTGAGGGAATACAGACTCTGCTGTCTCCCCCGAAATTATGTTGGGATTTATTACAACGGTATCGCAGAGCGGACACTTCTTCTCGCTTTCGTGCAGCTCAACACCGCAGTTTACGCAGTAAGACATACTTTTCCTCCTATCTGTGATTGCTTTCGATCTTTACGTGAATGCCCATTTTTACAAGCTCACGGAAGAACTCTCTCTGACAGTCAAGCTCCTTCAGTGCTGTTGCAAAAGTGATGTTAAGCATTCCGTTATAGCCTGCAATTCCCATTGCAAAGCCTATTCCGTGAGGTGCTGCAAGCATAAAGTCAATTGTGTTCACATGCTTCTGCATCTCTTCGGGGAGCTTTATCGCTCCGAGATTTGACATATCGGTTGAGAAACGTGTTTCTCCCACCGAGCTGTACATCATCGAAAGAACCATATTCTTAAGCGGCAGAGGTATTGCTCTTACCAGCGGATTCATCTCATCACCGAGATTGCTGCTCATTACGGCATTCAGATATTTTTCCTTGAGATTCATCTTCATGAAATGATGAACATCACTGACTATCTCATCAAAGGTGTAATCGCCGTATCTCGGTTCTATTCCGGGATTAATGAAAAGCGAAAAATTTCTAAGGGATTTGCTGGGATAAAAGCTGCGCAGGTTTATGGGAACACTTACCTTTACAGGGAGCTCCCTTCGCGGATTTTCGCTTTTCTGCCGTCTGTACATAACGTTGATTATTACAGAGGCAATAAATTCCGTTATCGTTGCTCCGTATTCCTTTGCCTTTGCGGACACCTCCGCTACCGGCATACGGCCTGTGATTATGGTTGCGCTTCCGGGCTTCTGACGAGTTCCTTTTACCCAGTATGCGCGGCTTTCCTTTCTCGCCTGCTTTGCATGGAAACGGGTATACTTTCTGAATCCGTCTTCCATCTCCTCAGGCTGTGGCTCCTGCCTTACATCAAGTATGCCCTCTGCCTCGTAGGGCACCTTTACTCCTGTCTGACGAAGATATTCGGCAACCAGTGTCTTTAAAAACATCATGCCGCCTGTTCCGTCTGCAATTACATGCATGACCTCAAGGGCAATTCTGTTTTTATACGGTATGACTCTGAAGTGATAGCCGTTGTTATCATGCTTTGTGATTACCCTCATGGGGTTTCTGACTTCCTCACAAAGCACAGGCTCTTTATCATTTTCCTCAAGATAGTGCCAGAAAAAGCCTTTCTTCAGCACCAGTGTGAAATTGCGAAAGCGCGGCAGGCATACCTTCAGCGCCTTATACAGCTTGTCCGGGTCAACCGGCTCGTTCAGTGTTGCGGAAACACGGAAGTTTGGTGACCACTTTGCGCTTATTATCGCCGGATATATATTCGCGGCGTTATCAAGTCTGAACCATTCGCGTTCTTTTTCGGGGGCCTTCTTTTTTCCCATATATTCAGTCCCTTCAAATCAGGATCAATCGCCGAAGCATACTCCCATGTCCTTTGCGGTACGCACCATATCACCGTCTGCAGGAACAAGCTTCTTGAGTCCTGCTATCTCGGAAAGTGCATTATGAGATACCTCACCGTTTATCATGGCAACAGTGTTGCCGTAGTCTTCTTCTTTTATCAGACGTGCTGCATATGCTCCAAACTGGGTTGCAAGCACTCTGTCATAAGGCGAAGGCGAGCCTCCGCGCTGATAATGTCCCGGTACGACCACTCTTGTTTCAAGTCCTGTACCGTTCTGGATTTCGTTTGCTATGCGATAGCTTACCGATGCAAATTTCTGCTCGGCTCTGAAGGCTTCTCTTTCCTTCTTCTTCATTGCTGCTTCCTGTGCGCTCATTGCTCCTTCCGCAACACAGATTATTGCAAAATTTCTCTTCTGATTCTGACGCTTCTCTACTGTATCGATAACCTTTGCGATATCATAGGGCATTTCGGGCAGAAGGATAACGTCTGCACCGCCTGCAACACCTGCATAAAGGGTCAGCCAGCCGGCTTTGTTGCCCATAAGCTCTATGACCATTGCTCTTCCGTGGCTGTTTGCGGTTGTGTGGATACGGTCAACAACGTCTGTTGCAATATCAACAGCACTGTGGAAACCGAAGGTCACATCTGTTCCGTAAAGGTCATTGTCGATGGTCTTGGGCAGACCTATAACGTTGAGACCTTCCTCGGAAAGAAGATTCGCTGTCTTATGGGTTCCGTTTCCACCCAGAGTTACAAGACAGTCAAGTCCCATCTTCTTGTAGTTCTTTTTCATAGAAGCGACCTTATCGATATTGTCCTCTTCAATTATACGCATATTCCTGTAAGGGGTGCGCTGGGTTCCGAGGATAGTGCCGCCAAGTGTGAGTATGCCGTTGAAATCGTCATACTTCATGGTCTTGTAGTCACCTTCGATAAGACCCTTGTAGCCATCGTTTATACCGATGAACTCAACATCAAACAGGTTGTAGGACGCACGCACAACGCCTCTTATTGCCGCATTCAGACCGGGGCAGTCACCGCCGCTCGTCAGTATGCCGATTTTCCTCTTTGCCATTGCGGTTCTCCTCCCTTATTTATTCTGCTCCCATGTCAGAGTGTACTCATAGATACACTTTGATGAGGGGGTGGGGAAATTTGCTTCCTTTACAAAAATGCACTTTTCATCGGAAGCAACATACATATTTGCCATTGCAATGCCTACATCGATCCCTCTAACTTCATCAAGGAAGGGAAGCAATGCAATTTTTCTGTAAATATAGATATTTGAGCCCTGTGTTCTGTAGCGAACAGGCTGAGCATTCAGTGCAGAAGGCGCAAGTCTGCCCGCTTCAAGAAGGTCAAGCAGATTTGTGGATATCTTTCCGAAAACAAGCTCATGGAGATGCTTTCTCTTTGCTTCTTCGGCACTGCGTCTGGGCGGAGAATTGTCAGAACGGCCGAAGCATACGCAGACTACATAGGGAAGCTGACCTGCTTCATCCTCAAATTTCTGTCTGTAGCTTCCGCACCAGCAGCTTCCGATGCCAAGTTCAGTCATATACAGCACTATCTGCTGTCCTATATATCCTGCATTCTCAAGATAGCCCTCTTTCTTTGCAGAACGGATAACAAGATAATGGCTTGCTTTAGGTCCGATAAAGCTTGAAAAAGCAGCATCAAAATCCTCGCTGTCGATTATCTCTATAGTGGTTCTTATGTCATCATGAAGAGGCTTTACCTGAGAAATAAAATCCAGAATGCTGTCGATTACAGACTCTGCAATAGGCTCACCTGTATATCGCCTTACGGCTCTTCTTGATATGATGGCTTCCTTGCGTGTCATTATGCAAACACCGTACCTTTCCTGGCATCAATTTACTGCAGACCAGTTAATTTCATATGCTTGTCTTTTCATTTTACTACATATTGTCAAATAAATCCAGTCTTTTTTTATTTATGCATGATTTGCTGTTATCTTTTCTATTTATAACCAATATTGACACGCCTTTGAGGGCATGATATAATAATTCGGTAAATCATCAGATATTCACGGAGGTTCCGATATGAATAACCATCAGTACCGCAATGAAATTTCCCCCGCAAACAATTTTGCTGTTATTTCCTTTTTTCTTGCCATTCTGGCACTGGTCTTCTGCTTCATGCCTCTTGTAAGCTTTATTCTTATTCTTATAAGCGCAATCCTCGGCTTCAATGCTTACCGCGCAGGAAATCGCGGCGGTGCAGTTGCAGGTCTCGCGATTTCTGCCGTTTCCCTTCTCGTTGCCATAATCGTGTGGTCTGCTACCGGCTCCGTTATGTGCGGTGTCGGCGGAAAGACCGTTGAGAACAATGATTTCGGCTATGATGAGGACACAAATTACGAGGAGATCTCTTCCTCCGATTTTTCCTCCTCCGATCTTTCCATGAGCGATTTTTCCGATTCCGATCTTTATCTTGACGCTGAATAATCCATATTTTTTCTGACTTTTACGGGAGAACACTATGATTGATTGGATATCTTCTTTTTTCAGCAATGCCTTCGGCTGGCTGACAACCAATTTCATAGGACAGATAATTTCCACCATGGCTGTAGCAATGGTGCCTGTTATTGAGCTTCGCGGTGCTATTCCCATCGGCACGGCAATGGGGCTTAATTACTGGGTCGCCTTTATTGCCGCCGTTATCGGAAATATGATTCCCGTCCCTTTTATTATCCTCTTTATCAGAAAAATATTTTCATGGCTGAGAAAATCCAAAACCTTCGGCAAGCTTGTCGATAAGCTTGAAACCCGCGCTCACAGCAAGGGGGAAATGGTCAAGAAATACGAAATGCTGGGACTTCTTATCCTCGTTGCCATACCTCTGCCCGGTACAGGTGCATGGACAGGTTCTCTTGTTGCGGCTCTTTTTGATATAAGAATAAGCAAAGCCATTCCCATAATCGGGCTCGGCGTAATAATTGCAGGTATTCTGACAACTCTCATCACACAGGCTGTTGTATTTGTCAGCTGTGGTTAATTCAGACAAAAAATCCGGCTTGTTTACAAAAAGCCGGATTTTATTTTTTCAAACCATTCTTTTCCTTTGCGTGTTTTATGGATAAGGAGGTTTTCCTCATGCATATAAAAATGCTTTCTGCATACTGCTCTGCCCATTTTATTGTGGACTTCTGCTGTGCGCTTTTCATGTTCACACTGCTGAGAGACGACTCTTCATGGCTTTATGCCATGCTCATATACAATTTCTGCGCCTTCGCACTGCAGATGCCTCTGGGACTTATTGCCGACAAGCTCAGCCGCAATCATTATTTCGCCTCCGCAGGCTGTATTCTCGTTGCCCTTTCTGCTATTATTCCCATCGAAAATTCAATTACTCCTCTTCTTTCCTCTGCGGTAATGGGACTCGGAAACGCCTTTTTTCATGTAGGAGGAGGCGTTGATGTTCTCAATATCAGTCTGCGCAGATGTGCGCCTCTCGGGCTGTTTGTTTCTCCCGGTGCCATCGGCCTCTGTCTCGGTGCCTCTCTCAAAGGACAATTTCCAATTCATGCAGCCTGCATATTGCTCGTTATTATGGCGGCAGTTATATTGATTTCTGCACCGCGAAGCGGATATACCGATAATTCACCACTGAAGCTTGAGAAAATTCCGGTCGGAGCAGTTCTGTCGGTTATATGCCTGTTTTCTGTCGTATGCCTGCGCTCCTTTGCGGGCATGAGCTTCTCCTTTGAATGGAAAACGGCACTGCCCTCCATTGTCCCTGTGCTATTTGTTGCTTTGGGCAAGGCTCTCGGGGGATTTGCGGCAGATACTGCAGGTTCGAAAACAGCATCCGCTGTTTCCCTCGGACTCTGTGCGGTGCTTTTCCTTTTTTCACATATTCCCGCCTGTGGCCTTGCGGCACTGCTCCTTTTCAATATGACCATGCCCGTTACACTCTGGGAAACAGCAAAGCTCTTTCCAAACGCAAAAGGTTTTTCCTTCGGACTGCTTACCTTTGCGCTGTTTGTAGGCTTTCTGCCTGTATATTTCGGAGCGCCTCCGCTGAGTGCAGTACTCAGCACCGCAGCAGTCCTGCTGTCACTTCTGCTTTTGCTTACAGGTATAAGGAGGCGAAAGGATGTCGCCTGAGTATATATTTTTATCGCTTTCTGTTTCTCTCCTGCTGACTGTTGCCCTTGAGCTTATGTTTGCTCTCTTATTCAAGATCAGAGGCAGAACTCTGATTATTGTGATTCTCGTCAATATCCTTACAAACCCTGCGGTGGTTGTATTGTATCTGCTTCTTTGCAGACATTATACATTTCCTCCCCTTGCCGTCGTTCCCATTCTTGAAGTGTCTGCCTTCCTTGCGGAGGCACTTATATACAAAACAAGGTGCCGTTCAATACAGCACCCGTTTATATTCGCCCTCGGCGCCAATCTTTTTTCGTACCTTTGCGGTGTCGTTATCGGCACACTGATCTGAAAGGAGTCTTATTTATGAAAAAGCTTTTATCTCTGGCAATCGTTCTCTTTATCGCACTTTCTTCTTTTATGACAGTTTCGGCGGATCTGATCTTTGAACCGACAGACGATTTCTACACCGAGCATTCATCTGAGTGTCCGCTGACAGAACGCTTCTTCACTGTCTGCGAAGCAACATATTCCGTAAGTGAGCCCGGCAGCAAAGATACCCTTGACACCCTTTCTGAAGGGCTTCAGATCTATATTTCCAACACCTACACTGACGACAGCGGCACAGTCTGGGGACTTATACAGTTTTCATCTGTGTCCGGCTGGGTGCCCATGGGATATCTTGAGGTAAGATATGATGATATTTCCTTTATCGATGAGTTTGGTTCTGAATTCAGCAATGAAACAGACGATCTCCGTATAACCGAAAACAAGCTCAGCAAGCTGGTATTCTGGAATTTCCCCGGTTCCAAGGATTATACCGAAATGGAACCCTGGGACAACAGCTATCAGGATATGGGCTTCTCCCATTCATACACAGACCCCGACGGTACTGTCTGGGGATATGTGAGCTATTTCTACGGTATGCGCGGCTGGATCAATGTCAGTGCTCCTTCTTCCACTGAGGCACCCTTTGTTCTCGAAAGAGAAAGCGAGAGCCTTTATCCCGAATCCCTTTACAATGATAATAAGCCTGCCGATGAAGGCTTCTCGCCCATCTGGATCGCTGTAATTCTGGTTGCGGCCGTATGTTCCGGCACTGCCGCTCTTATTATTGGACTTACAAAGAAAAAGTCCGCTTAACCGAAAATATCCTTTATAAGCTTATCTCCTTTTTCTTTTACCTTATCAAAGTCCATTGCGGAAATATAATAGCTTTCAAGCTCATCGTGCAGGCTTTTTGCATCGCGCATATGGGCCGATGCCTGATTGAGCATGAGCTTTTCGTTCTTTTCGTTTTCTGTGAGCATTTTCCTCTCCTCAGAGGAAAATGCTCTTTTCATAAATCGTGATGCATGAATGGTTCTGCCTGCATCTACCGAATGGATCCTGTTGGCAGATGAACACGCCACTCCTGCCTCGGGTATCATTATATGCTCAACCGCATCGGGAAGCTGTGAGCAATAACAAAGCACAGTGCCGAATCCGTCCTTCTCAAGAACTCTGCCGAGGCGCTTCATGAAAAGCGACGAGCACCGTGACCATCGGTCATCAACGGGAATGCACACATTGCAGAGGTTATGGAGCGTATTTTCAAACACCTTGATTCCGTCCTTTGTAACCGCGGACAGAAGTCTGTGATTTGTGTAGCCGCCTGTTCCGTGACGGGGCAGATTTTCCCTTATTCTGTCTGCTGCCCGATTCACCTTGTCAATATCAATAAGCGGATCGGTCTTTACAAGATTTGCGTTACGGAACGCTCCTGCACTGCCAAGACAGCGCTGTGCCTGCTTATGGCAGGCGCCGCAGGCATCGGTAAGCTCAAGAATGCGTGATCTGTATGGCATAAGCTTTTCTTTATCCCAGCACTCTCCCATGTCTAAAAGATATTCGCAGATGCCCGGGTAGCCTGCATTGACTATATGAGGAGCTGTGCCGTCCATTATCACGAATTTGCGTTCAGGGATTATAACCGCATCAAGAGAATCCGGATCCGAGGAACAGAATGCTCTCTCGCATTTTTCACCCTTTGCGGCAGCAGCATTCGCAATCTTCTTCATAAGAGATGATTTACCCGTTCCCGGACCACCCTTGATTATGCATGCGGTCCAGCCATCGTGCGGATCATAGGCTTTTTCAAACAGTGAGAAAAAACCGCTCGGACTGCTTGCTCCCAGAAAATAATCACAGAATTTATAATTTTCCATATCAAAAACTCCTTTTTTCTTTAGTGTATGCAGAAAAAAGGAATTGCGTGTCAGAAAGAGATTTTAAAAGAAAAACAGCCTTCCGAAAGAAGGCTGTTTTTTATCAGAATCCTACTACTATCACTGTGGTATTATCCACTCCGCCCCGTTCAAGGGCAAGGGCTGTCAGTGCTTCGCCTATTGATCTTACATCTTTTTCCGACGCAATGATCCTTTCAATATCCTCGTCATAAAGCATATCGGTCAGACCATCGCTGCACAGAAGCAGTACATCACCGCTTTTAGGCACTATAGGACGGGAATAGTATGCCGCAAGAGGCTGAAAATCTGTCGGCATTCCCAGAAATCGCATAAGTCCGTGCTTTGCCGCACTGCCCCGCGCCTCCTCAGCTGTCAGCACACCCTTATCAATGAGATACTGTGCCTCGGTATGATCTTTTGATATTTGGGAAAGTCTGCCGTTTGTATAATAATATGTTCTGCTGTCACCTATATTTGCGGCAAACAGCTTTCCTTTATAGAAGCAGGCAAGGGCGCAGGTGGTTCCTATTATCGCCTTTTCAAGCTCTTTCGCCTTATCTTCAATCGCCTTGCAGGAATCCTTAAAAAAGTCGCCTACAAGCTTTGTAAGAGGTCCGCTGTTTTCAGCAAGATACTTTGAGTGTGCCGCAGCAAGAGTTTCTGCCCCCAGTGCGGACGCAACCTCTCCGCAGGCTTCACCGCCCATACCGTCAAACACCGCAAATATCTGAATATTATTATCTGATTCCTTGCTGTCAAAATATTCATTTGCACCGCATGGAGATATGCTTCCGTCAAGATAAAAGCAGTCCTCATTATTTTCTCTTTGGTTTCCAGTTACTGTCGATGCGTAGCTTACGATATTTTCGCTCATAAAACCCTTTCCTTATCCAAAAACATTATCAGATTATTATGCCTCCGTTGGGGCTTATTACCTGACCTGTTATAAATGAAGCCTTGTCCGATGCCAGAAATGCTATGCACTCTGCAATCTCCTCGGGAGTCCCAAGTCTGCCGAGGGGTGTTTCCTCCCTCAGCGCATCAAGGTCAGCCTCCGAAAGATTTCCGTTCATCGGGGTATCTATCACTCCCGGCGCAATGCAATTCACTCTGATGCCCGACAGTCCGTACTCCTTTGCAAGCGCCTTCGTCAGACCGATAACGCCTGCCTTTGCAGCTGAATAAACCGCCTCACAGGAAGCCCCTGATATTCCCCATATCGAAGATATATTGATTATCACACCGCTCTGTCTGCTGACCATACCGCACAGTGCTTCCCTGCAGCAGTAAAAACAGCCGTCAAGATCAACTCCCATGATCTTTCGCCATTCTTCGTCAGATACATCCATGGCAAGCTTATTGAGGGCAACAGCTGCGTTATTTACAAGCAGGTCGACTCCCCCAAGCTGTCTTTTTATATCCGCAAACATTCCGGAAACACTTTTGCTGTCAGATATATCACAACCGAAGGGTGCCGTCATTGCTCCTTTGGAATTCAGCTCGCGGCACAGCTCCTCCGCTTTTTCTTTTCCGTTGTTATAGTGTACCGCTACACAGTAGTCAGAAGCAAGAGCGCGTACCGCCGCACTGCCTATTCCTCCCGATGCTCCCGTTACCAGAGCGGTCTTCCTTCCCATAAAGCTCATTTTTCTCTCCTACAGTATAATACACAGAATCGCAATGACAGCTCCTATAAGACAGCCGCCCAGAATCACCGGCAGCCAGAATCCGCATCCTGCCTTTGAATATTCCGCTTCATTGTTTTCGGATACTGCCGAAAGAGACTTCTGCATACGAAGCACTTCGACGGTCTCATTATCTATCTTCAGTGTTGAATCCCTCGAATGGTCATATTCAAAGCCCAACACCTCGTAAACATGAATTGCTCTTTCGTTGGTCTTGCGCACATCAAGGATTATTCTCTCAAAGCCGTATCTTTCTGCTGCCTGCATCGCTGTATGCATAAGAAGCCTGCCGACTCCCGCATTGCGATATTCGCTGAGCAGTCCGACACCGATACTGCCTGTAACTTCATCGGTATATTCGCTTCTCAGGACTATATCACACCATCCTACCACCTTATCATTTTCGTCCAGTACGAAATAGGCGGGATATCCCTTTGAAATACAGTCCGCAAGAAATGCTCTCGATTCGGATTTCTTATAGCCTTCCGTCACAGAAAGATATTTTCCCTCCCGGGCTACCTCATTGAGCGCCTCGTTATATGAATCAGCAAGCTCTATACTCGCCGGTACTATTTTTATATCCTTTGCCGTTTCGCCCATACTTTACACCTCTGCAGTTACCATCTTTTTTGTCTATACATATCATTATACCACATTTTGTCTTTTTTCACAATCCCTACGCCGCAATATATTATATGTAATTTGTGCGATACATTTATTGACTTATTGCACAGTGAGAATATGTAATTTTTATTTAAAACATGGACTTTGCTTCAAATGATTGAAATTCCTTATTTATTATATTATACTATTTAATGCGTTTTTGGGCTTTTGTAAGCATATTCTTCATTATGCCGTGAACGTTACATTATAAATTACGGTGGCTTTTTCGCCTCGGGAAAGGAATTGATATCTTGGTAAATATCGGACAAAAAACCATTCTGCTTCTTGATATTTCTCAGTCTGATGCAGGAAGCTTTTCAAAGTTCATATGCGGCAATGTCAATTTCCTTAAAGCCTGTGATGTTTCTGCTGCCGTAAGCATCATGAAATCTTCCAATATCGATCTTGTCCTTGTTAATTCCGCTTATAAGGCTGAGCTTATCAGAAGCACGGAAAAGGACCCCTCCGTTTCCTCGGTACCTGTTATCTCGGTGGAAAGAGGTTTTGCGGTTTCCGATGACGTTTCCGATGACATCGAACGCTGCAAGGGAAAGCTTTTTGAAAGTGGTTCTCTTTTCGGTGTATTGAAATCAATTTATCCTCTGGCTGTTACCTGCAATCTTTCAAAAAACACCTGCAATATAATTCAGTATGAGGATTATTCCAAGGATATTGACAGCAGCACTACCGTATTTTCAGAGCTTGTTTCAACCTCTGCATCTATCGCTTCGCCTGCTCACAGAGTGAATCTGATCGATACCCTTTCCGTAGATAATCTCTGCCATGCAATCACAAACGGCGACGGCACCGTGCGCATCACTTATCGAAGCCTCGGAAACGACAACGACTGGCACTGGTTTGAAACCATTGTTCTCAACATAGAAAACCCCTATGACAGCGACATCCTTGTTGTCCTTCTTTCCCGTATCGTTGACGAGCAGAAGAACCTTGAGGAACATCTGCTCAAGACTCTTGACGAAACGACCGAGGAACTTGAAAAGAAACGTTATTATGAGAAATTTGCATATGATGCACTCCCCGTTGCCATTGTAATGTATTACCTTGACTGGCGACCCATTCCGTATATTAACGGCAATCTTTTCCTCATGTTCGGGTACAGCGCTGAAGAAGTTGCCGAAATGCATAAAAACGGTCTGCGCAATCTGATAAATCAGGAGGATATCCGGGAAGCCAACGCAATTCTCCGAAAGGCCAGTGACGAAGGCGTTGATCGACTCACCCTTGAATACAGAATGTACAAAAAAGACGGCAGCACTGCCCGTGTTCAGGAGATCGCCTCCCGTTTTGTCGATGAGGACGGAAGCGTAGGTTTCATCAGTGTATTTACTGATATCACAGAGCGCTATGAGATGCTCGAGCAGCTCCGCCGCAACGAAAAAATAATGAGCATGGTCGGCGAACACTCTGATCGCATCGTTTATTACTATGATTTTGCCAAGGATGTACTGCGCGCAATAAATGTCGAAGTCGCTTTGAGCAACGGCCTTACAGACCATTGCTACGATCCCATCAATACTCTTTTTGATTATTCTCTCATTCACCCCGATTCCGTAGGTGCTCTGAACACCCTTATAGATATGATGAACCGCGGCGATCGCAACGGTGATGTCAAGCTCCACATCAATTGTCTTGACGACACAGATCGCTGGTTCGATACCTGCTTTACCGCTATGCCCGATGATAACGGCAATACTGTCGGTGCGGTCATTTCTCTCCTTGATGTGACCGAACAGCACGATCATGAAATTTCTCATGCCCGTTATATGGATACCATAAACAATGCCATCTCCAATAAATCCGTTTTCCTTGAAATCGATCTTAACACGGAATCAGTTGAAAAACAGATAGGCATTATTGAGCCGTATACGGAATCGTTCCTTGACAAAACCTATGCCGAGACTGTTTCATATCTCTCCGGAAGCATAACCAAGAAAAAGCAGCAGCGCCGTGTTGACGCTTATCTCTCAAAGGAGATGCTGTTGGAAGCATACAATGACTCCCAACGTATAATTTCCGACAACTGGCCTGTTGCGCTTGATGATAACACAAAAATCTGGATCCACTGCTCCGTTCAGCTTGTAAAGGATCCGTATACCGAACACATCAAGCTGCTTATGACTCTCAACGATGTCACCGAGAGTATGCTCAAACAGCTCAACATTATCCATAAGGCCGAAAATGACGGTCTTACCGGACTCTATAACCGAAGCACTATTGAGCAGAAAATCAAGGAATCTCTTGACGCCAATTACAAAAACAGCGTATTCATGCTCATAGACCTTGATGATCTTAAGTATATTAATGACACTCTCGGACATGCTCAGGGTGACCGTGCCATTTGCGCAATCTCCGATGAGCTTATTTCTACTTTCAAGGGAATCGGCATGGAAGGAAGACTCGGCGGCGACGAATTCCTTGTATTCATCCCAAATCTTTCTGAATCAGAAAGCATTGATAATATTGCTTCTTCCCTGCTCCGCAGACTCACCGCCATAAAAATAGGAGAAAATGACGACAATTGTCTTCACTGCAGTATGGGAATTTCCATCGCAGACGATGATGCACATGATTTTGCCTCTCTCTACAAGCGCGCTGATATGGCTTTGTATCATGTGAAGCAGAACGGCAAAAATGACTTTGCTTCTTTTACCGATGAAATGTCTGACGAGGATTTCAGATATAAATCCTATAGTTTTTCACACTTCAAAAGCAGTACACTTCTCGACAATATCGAATTCAGGCGTATGATGAGTTCTCTTGCAAAGTTCTATCCTCAGATCCTGCTTTCAAACCTTACGAAGAACACCATCTGCGTACTTGAAGCCGCTGACGACTTCAACAATATTCTCCCAAGAGAAGGTACTCTCGATCAGTTTGTTGATATCGCCTCAGAAATCATACACCCCGATTACTCTGAGGAAATCCTTTCTTCCGTTTCGCGCATTTCAATGCTGCAGCGATATGCGGAAGGCTGCAATTATCTTTATTTCTATTGCCGCCTGAAGGATAATACCGACTCTAAGCCTCGCTATATAGCATTTATTATCATCTACTACAAGAACACAGACGGCGATATATGCGGCATCGCGCTTGTTCGCCGTGCCACGGAAAGGCCCCTGATGCAGGATACCGCAAAGCTTCAGAAAATCCTTGAAATGTCTGCAAAGGAAAAGCTTGAAGCCGCATATATCATTGATACCGCAACATGGAAATATGATATATGTTTCGGTGCATCGGATATAATCCCCTCCTGCGGTGATTATTCTGCTGAGCTTTCTCCTTTGCTCAAAATGGACACAGAAGCTCTTTCCGATACACTTTCAGAGAATGAACAGTTTGAATTTGTTATCGATGATGGTAATAAAAAAATCATTCTTTCCTGTTTTGAGTCTGAACAACCGAAGATCATTATGGTCATCACCGAATAAGTTGTTCTTCATACTTGAAAAGCGTGTTTTAACTTCAAAACGGATAGGATGATAAAAGCAATGCCCAAGCTCGATGCAGATTTAATGCATACATCCTTGCAGGCACTCTGCTTGCCTGATGAAAAATACTATCATGCCGTGTACGGAGGTCTTGGAAAAATAAGCAAATTATCCACGTCCACCGCAAGTAACTTATACGGATTCGTAGCAATAACCAGTATGCAGAGGCTGATCGTAACCAGATTTACAATGCTTGGAATACCGCAAGGAACTCTTAGCTTTCCTCTTGATCTTATTAAATCGGTAAAAATCGGTAAAACTGTTTTCGGTCAGAATTCAGTAAAAATTGTGATCGATAATCAGGGAAAGAATTTAAAACTTAAATGGACATTTGCAAACAAAGTATATGCTATGGGACATCCGGATCAAAAGAAAAACCTTGATGCACTGCTTGGTGTGCTGAGGCAATATGAAGCAGATAAATAATGCATATCTTCAGCTTATTAAAAAGCACTCTGACTACTGCTCTCCATGTAGTCAGAGTGCTTTTTTCCGTAATAGGTATATACACGCTTTTGTTATTATCCGATTATTTTGACCAAATCTGTCCACCCTAAAAAGACACCCAGACCCGCTAAAATCTCCGTCAATAAGACGATATGTATATTCTCCCCTATCTCCGCACATTTTCTAAACATTTTTCTCAAATCGGGTTAAAAGCAATTATTGTATTTTCTATTATTCAATTATATAATGATCAGGAAAATTTGAAGTTTACGGAGGTATTATTATGAGAAAATGCATACGTTGCGGAAGTGAAATGAAAGAGGGCTGTGCAATAAAAATTGAAGGTGCAGGATACGGAATCGTTATGTCTTCTGATGAAAGCAAACTTTTTGGAGGCAGGATTGGTAAGCCTAAAGTAGCTATTTGCCCTGAATGTGGTGAAGTGTCTATCTACGTGGAAGACTTTCATAAACTGAAATAACTTCCAATTTGTCGAAGAGATGAAACTTTCAGTTTTTCGGACTAAAATATTTTATTGGTAACCAAAAGAGCACTCCGGCTCCCCGTTCTTCGGGGAGCCGGAGTGCTCTTTTTCGTTTTATCTTCCCTTTTCCAAGAGTTCTCTGTCCACGTCTCTACTTTGTCATTTTACCGTGGACAACTTTTGTCATTTTGGCGGGATTTGTACAGCTTTTGCTTTTTAAAGAATAATACAGATAAGTCCGTTGCAGCCTTCGTTAATGACCCTTTCAATGGTCTCCTGGAATTTTGCTCTTGCATCGGCAGGCATACGGCTGAGCTTATTGTGCAAACCCTCGTTTACAAGCTCATGGAGAGACTTTCCGAACATATTGGATTCCCAGATCATGGAGGGTTCTTCCTCGAACTCATTGAGCAGGTAGTGAACAAGATCCTCAGACTGCTTTTCACTGCCGACTATGGGAGCAACCTCGGTGGTAATATTGGCTTTCAGCATATGAATGGAGGGGGCTGATGCCTTCAGACGCACTCCGTACTTTCCGCCCTGCTTCATCATTTCGGGTTCTTCAAGGCTCAGCTCCTCAAGGGACGGCATCACAATGCCGTAGCCTGTTTCCTCAACCTGTTCGAGAGCCGCGGCAACCTTATCGTACTTGCGCTTGATCTCCGCAAGCTCCAGCATGGAACGCAGAAGTCCTGCTTCGTCCTCGATCTCGAGACCTGTATTCTCTCCGAGTATTTTATAGAAAAGATTGGGGGTCATCACAACATCGAGCTTAACCTTGCCCGAGCCGAGCTCTATTCCCGAAACTTTTGCACTGATGATGTGACGGCACTGAGAAAGAGCGCGGCAGATATTCTCTATTTCACTTATCTTCTCTGCTTCCCTTGCGGCATTTCTGATAACCGCAAACATTTCGTCCTTCAGCCAGTGCCCCTTTTCAAGGGCACACAGCCAGCGCGGCATGTTGATGGCAACGGATTTTATGGGAAACTCCATGAGAATGGTTGCAAGAATACCGCGAATCTCCTGCTCAGTGATGGTCTGGCAGTTGATGGCAACAACAGGAACTGTGTATTTTTCTTTCAGATCCTCCGTCATTTCACGGGCAGAATCGCTCATGGGGTCTGTGCAGTTGAGAAGTACCGCAAAGGGCTTGCCAAGCTCGCGCAGTTCGCCGATGACCCTCTCCTCTGCCTCCTCGTATTCTTCACGGGGAATGTCTGTGATACTGCCGTCTGTGGTGACAACAAGACCTATGGTCGAATGGTCGGTGATCACCTTTCTGGTACCTACCTCTGCCGCAAGATTGAAGGGTACTTCCTCCTCAAACCACGGAGTTTTTACCATGCGCGGTGCATTTTCTTCAATATAACCAAGGGCACTGGGGACAATATAGCCTACGCAGTCGATCATGCGGACGCGGAAGGAAGCCACGTCATCAACGTTTACCTCCACTGCCTCTTCGGGAATAAACTTGGGCTCGGTGGTCATTATTGTTCTGCCTGCGGCAGACTGGGGCAGCTCGTCGATGGCGCGCTCTGCGCTGTACTTGCTGTCGATATTGGGAATTACAAGTGTATCCATGAACTTTTTGATGAGTGTGGATTTTCCCGTTCTTACAGGCCCTACCACTCCGATATAGATATCACCGCCTGTTCTCAGGGCGATGTCCTTGTATATCTTCTGATTATCCATTTGCTTTCCTCTCCTCTCTGCCGCCTTTATATGGAAATGAGCAGGCGTGTATTGTGTTCCAGAATTTCGCTTTCAAGGTCATTATCGCTCATTATAGTCTCAACACTTGAGTTATGAGCACGGGCAATGTCCCAAAGCTCTTCGCCTGCCTCTGCACAGTACATTACAACGGATGCATCGCCAAGCATCTTGGGTCTGCTTTCGTCAGGCTTTACGTCACAGATAGCAGATATATTCACCTCATCGTATACTGCCGCGCCGATGCTGAGGTTCAGACGAACCTCAGGCTTGCCGCTGCCTGTAATAACGTAGCTGCAGCCTGCAACGGAAACACGCTCTTCAAATCGGGGCGAAAACACCTCAAAACCCATAACGCTCTCAGAAGCAAACTCCATGAGCTTTTCACAGTAGGCACAGGCACCCTCCATATCTCTGCCGATAATGCTGACAGACACCGCACCTCGCACATTGGCTCTGCCGTCGCCTGCGGTCATTTTGCAGTCGGTCACTTCGCACTTTACGTCATCAATGGCAGAAAACAGCGTTTCGCCCGTTTCGATAAGCAGGGGGGCTGTAACAGTATCATGCACTTCGCCGCAATAACGTGTGAATTTAAGCGGTCTGCGCTCGGTCTCAAGCTCGTATTCAACGGAATATGCATCGCTTACGATGTCAGCGACGATATCCTTATACGCTTTGACATCGGCAAAAACATGAATGTCTGCATTCATTCGTCTGTACTCACCGTTTGAATCGGTACGAAGTCCGATATCGACTCCCGTGCATTCTGCGCTGATATCCCACTTACACTCGTCGTCAATGCCCGGCACATCGATGAACTCATTGAAATCAAGGGTGTAATTCATATGCTGAACGCCCTCGCCCGACTCTCCGCAGTACACAAGCTCCAGGGTTGCTTCGCCCTTTACAATGAGCTTATTGGTTATTGCTTTGCATTCAGTGATCTTCACCCTTGCATCGTTTCTGATAATGCTTCCGACAGACGCCTTATCATCGGCAATTTCAAGGGCTTCGCTTACTGTAAATGCGCTCTGTGCGGCACCTGCGAGACTGCTTATATTGCACTTGTCGCATCTGACTTTTACTCCTGCGCCCTCTGCGCCGCTTGCTATCTCTGTCTCTGTGCTTGCCATGACCTTTGCGCATACGGTAAATGCACCGTGGATATCAAGCTTTCGCTGGCTGACCGCTCGGCAATTGATATATTCGGGCTTTATCCACGCGGTCGCCTTTGCATTGGCAGGTATTTCATGGAGCTTGTAGGCAGCAGAGAAGGGAATCTCATACTCGTAACAGCAAAGAGATGCGTTTTTACCGTCAGAATAAAGGACGGTTATTCTTGTGATTCCCTCTACGGTAAGTCCGTCGCCGCGAAGCAGACGTGAGGTCACCTTGGGCATTGCTCTGCACTTGAGTATCTTTCCGATATCGGCACAGTAGTCGGGAAGCGTTAGCTCTGCATCTACAGGCAGTTCGCTTGAGCCTTCATACACGGTATCATTGAGCAGTACTGTACGGCGTATTAAAGTACAATCCATATTTGTTTCCTCTCCTTTTCGGTTTTCTGTGTAATGAATATTCGCACTTTGTCCGATATATGCACAGATGAGAAGAAAAACAATGGCACTTGCAATTTTGTGCTGTGTAATTTATGATAGAATGCAGAATTATTATGATTGGAGGGAAAGAGGATTTGCGCAAAACAAATACTACAAATATGAATAATGATTATACCTCTGTAATTATGCAGATATTAGCTGACGGTTTAAGACCACATGGCTTTAACTTAGCAAAAGGAAGCCGTTTGTTTATTCGTGTGCTGAACGGAGAAATCATACAGATAATATATCCTCGTTTTTTGCCTGCACCTGACCCGGGAGTTTATACTTTCACGATTGAAACAACAATAAATTCTATATACATATCTCGGTTAAGCAAGAAAACTATTTACGGACACAAGAAACTGCTTTATCAGTTTTTGAGCGCAGCGGAACGCGCAGTTACGCCATGGCAAAAATATTGCTATGTCTATGACAGTGATAATGTACAGCAAATCTCCGACAAAGCGCTTGACGATGTGATAAAGTATATTATCCCGTCCTATAATACGGTCACAACATTGAAGCGTTTTGTTGAGTACAGCTTTGAAAAGAATTTATCAGACTTATATCCTGACTCCCCTATTTGTTGCGATAATCTGGTGTGGTATGCGTTATCAGATGAGCCCGATACAGAAAAACTGATAAAATCACTGGTGCCATTAATGAAAGAGATCCACAAAAATGACAGACAAATCATACAGTCTGAAGCAGCATTGCAAGAAAAGGCAGAGTTGTTTTTCCATGAGCGTTACCTCGAACCTCTGAGCAATATTAAAAATGATTCCGTAAAAATGAAAAAAATCGCAGAGGAAATGGATGTACGAAAGAAAAACAATGTGGATTTTCTTACCAAATGCAAAATAAATGTATAGCCGCAGCTTTGTTTGCGGGAGATTCTTGAATCTCCCCTACGGCTATAATATAAAAACCGTGTGCAAAAGCACACGGTTTTTTTGTTCGCTATTTTGGTTAAGGGCTTTGCCCTTAAAACCCACGAGAGGTTTCACCTCTCGACTCCGCCAAAGGTGCAAAGCGCCTTTGGAAACCTTTTTATTTTACTTTTTTTATTCCGAAAAATGCTCTGAGGATACCGCCTAAAAACTTCGGGCTCTTCCATACTACGACTTTCATAACCTTACCTCCGTATGCAGTTTCGGCAGTTTTTCTTTCTGCCGTTCACTACATATTATTGCACATTATCGGTTTGTGTGTCTGTTTTTGCCCGAATCACAAGAACTTTTCCTGCATGGACGGTGATTTTGCAGTTTTCCATATCGGTTATCTTGTTGCTGACTCCCAGAGGAACGCTTGCGGAAAGCTCATATGTATCAACAGGATACTTAACGCCTTCCATAGTAACTGTTGCACATTCTATACCAAAGGGAAATACGGAAATGGTCTCGCCGTAGGGTCTGAGCATATCGTCTGTATTTGGCTCGTAGCTTTCGCCGCTCTCAAGCATGAACATGGCACATTCATCGTCAATTATTATGCCGTTGACGTCATGATCACGCATATACGCAAGGGCTGTCGCATTGGCAAAGGCATGGTCGAACCTGCCGCCCAATGAGCCTATCATAATAAACTGCTCATATCCTTTCTCGATGCCCAGCTTTATGGCAAGAAGCGTGTCGGTATCGTCCTTTTCGGGAGGATAACTGACACAGGGGAATGCTCTGCCCTCCCCGGGAGTAAGTGAGTCAAAGTCACCCACAATTGCCATTGCTTCCAGTCCCAGCTCCGACAGATGCGAAAAGCCTGCATCTGCCGCAAAGACAGGAGCGCCGTCAGGTATGAAGCTCTTTATGAAGTTGTAGTCGGCAATCCTGCCTGCTGATACTACAACACATACACTCATTTGCTTAGTCCCATTCCTTTCTTTCCTTTGCCTCTTTATAAAGCGCGCAGTAGCTTTCATGGCGATGAGAGGAAATCTCCCCTCGCTGTACCGCGCTGACTATCTCACAGCCCCGCTCGCAAAGGTGAGCACAGGATGTGAATTTGCATTTGCCTATATACGGCTCAAATTCCGGGAAGCAAAACTGGAGATTATCCTTGTCTATAGGCTCTCCGAAATCTCCGTCAAAGGAGGCAAAGCCCGGGGTGTCTGCTATTTTTCCTCCGAAGCTGAGGCTGAAAAGCTCTGCGCTTCGGGTGGTGTGTCTGCCTCTTCCAAGCTTGTCGCTTATCTCGCCTGTGGCAAGCTTGAGCTGTGGCTCCACTGCATTTATAAGGGTGGATTTTCCCACACCTGAGTTCCCTGCAAAGCCGCTTATGCAGTCTTTAAGTTCTTCCCTTATTCTGTCTATGCCATCGCCGGTGCCGTAATCGATAAGCACTGTATCTATGCCCGATTTTTTATATACATCAAACAGCTCATCAGCAGGGGCAAGGTCGCCCTTTGTAATTGCAATTACAGGCTTTATCTCCTTGTCGAGCACCGCGGAGGCAAGACGGTCAACGATCAGATAATTTGGTCTCGGTTTGCAGGCTGAGACTACAATTATCAGCTTATCAAGGTTTGACAGCGTAGGTCTTATGAGGATATTCTTTCTCGGCAGAATCTCTGCAATAGAGGCAAAGCCCGTTTCAGGCACCTCTATCCTGCATCTGTCACCTACTGTCGGGGTTATGTTCTGCTTGCGGAATACCCCTCGCGCTTTGCATTCATATACGGTTTCGGCGACTTCTACATAATAGAAGCCGCCTATTCCTTTTATTATTATTCCTTCAAATGTATTCATCTTTTATGCGGCATCCGCAGATGATACAACCGGCTCAGGCTCAGGCTCAACAGGAGGCTCTGTGGGGGCAGTGGTAGGCTCCGTTGTGGGCTCTGTGGTTGTCGTTGTTGTGGTGGTAGTGGGAGGTGTAAACTCATAGGAGGTAGTAATGGTGTAGGTGCCTGAATCAAAGTTTACACTGTAATCCATATAGGGATTATCATTGATATACACTCTGACAACAGATGTGCCTGTGCCTGCAAGAGTAATATAGTAAGCATCAGTTACTATGGGGTTTACGGTAACTGATTTTTTCTTCTCTCCGTCAAGATATATTGCCATTGCAAGATTCTGGTCAACTCCCGAAGGGAGCTTTACTTCAACTCTTACTTCCTTCTGGACTGCCTTGCCGTTGCTTGTATATAATATGATGGTCTGTCCCTCTTCAAGCTCAGTACCGTAGGAGGGTTCCTGACTTACGACAGTCCCCTCGGGCTTCTCGCTGTCAACAGGATTTGCCGCTGCAACGGTCATTCCCATGGCTGAAAGATAGCTTTTTGCCTCATCATAACTCATGTTCATGCAGTTGGGCATAACAAGTGAATCGGGCTTTTCACCGAGGCTGTAGTAAACATCAACGGTATCGCCCTCTTTTACATCGGTATCAGGCTGAGGGTTTGTTGCCATTACTGTTCCCTCGGGAAAGCTTTCATCATATACGGGACAGCGATTGTACTGAAGTCTCAGTGTGGTAAGCAGATTGAAATACTCATCATAATTCATCCCGTCATAATCGGGGACCTGCAGACGCTCAGGTCCCTTACTTACGGTAAGAGTTACCTTGTCGTAAATGTAAACATCTGCATAGGGCTTCGGGTTCTGGGAGATGATGCGTCCGTCCTCGACCTCATCACTGAATTCCTTTACGAGAACAAACTCGATCTTGTCCTTGTATTCGGGAAGTTCGATTACTTCCATGTATACCTCACCCGTAAAGTCGGGAATCTGTATCTGCTCCTGCTTCTGTGCGAAGAAACCGCTTATATCAAGAGCTACCCACAAAAATACAAGCGCAACAAGAACAAAGGCAACTGCAATACCCGAAAGCACGGGGATAACAGGGCTCTTTTCGTCCTCCTGCTCCTCCTCAAGCTGACGTCTTGCATTCTCGTAAGCGTCCATATATCTCTGGGAGGTATTGTCTACCATGTACTGATACTCAAAGCGAATCGCAGGATTACGCTTGAAATCCTCAATATCAAGAAGCATATCCGATGCACTCTGATAGCGATTGCCCGGATCCTTCTGCATTGCCTGAATGGTTATCTCCTCAAGGCCCTCGGGAATGTCGGGATTGATGCTGCGAGGCATCTTCGGGTCAACCTGAAGCTGCATGACAGCAACAGAAACAGCATTCTCAGCCTCAAAAGGAAGCTGACCTGTAAGCATTTCATAAAGCATTACGCCGACAGAATAGATATCCGCTCTCGCATCTGTCTTGCCGCCCTTTGCCTGCTCGGGCGCAATATAGTGAACAGAGCCTATTGCCTTGTCGGTCATGGTTCTTGTTTCACTTCTCGCAAAGCGTGCAATGCCGAAATCCATGACCTTGATCTCGCCGTTCTGCTTGAGCATGATATTCTGGGGCTTTATGTCACGATGGACAATGCCCTTTTCATGGGCGTGCTGAAGCGCGCCCAGTATCTGAGTTGTGAAGTGAACGGCTTCCTTGCTTGTAAGCGCACCCTGCTGCTCGATGTATTCCTTCAGGGTTATTCCGTCAATGAACTCCATTACGATATACTGAAGGTTGCCGCTGTTATTCATATCGTATATCTTTACAATGCTCTTGTGATTGAGCAGTGCAATTGCCTGGGATTCATTCTTGAATCTGCGGCAGAATTCCTCATTGGAAAGATACTCTTCCTTGAGGATCTTGATCGCTACGTCACACTTTGCAGTAAGGTCGCGAGCCTTGTATACGACTGCCATTCCGCCGACGCCTATTACCTTTTCGATTTCATAGCGTCCGTCGAGGCGCTTGCCGATGTACTTATCCATATACTTGTCCATGGGCTAATCCTCCTTATTCTGAGCCTGATACATGATTACCGCGGTGATATTGTCTCCGCCGCCGTTTTCGTTGGCGCGGTCGACCAGCGCTGCAGCAATCAGCGGGGGTTCTGTACTTCGGAAAAGCTCGAAGATTTCTTCGTCTTCCAAGAAATTTGTCAGTCCGTCTGAGCAAAGCAGAACGGATTCGTTGCTTTCTATCTTCAGGAGCGAAAAATCAATCTCAATTGTATCCGCTACGCCGAGAGCTCTTGTTATTACATTCCTGCGCGGATGCACTCTGGCTTCCTCATCCGTTATCTCTCCGCTGTCCACCATTTCCTGAACAAGGGAGTGGTCCACTGTTACCTGACGCATACCGTTGTCCGAAATGAGATATGCTCTGCTGTCTCCTGCATGGGCAAGCACGAGAGAGCTGCCCATAACAACCGCCGCAACAACCGTTGTTCCCATTCCGTAGAGAGCAGGGTCATCCTTTGCTTCGTTGTAGATGCGGGTATTTGCATCGTTTATTGCATCACAAAGTATGTCCTTCACCGCTTCTGCATCCGATTCTTCGGTTATGCCGGAGGAAATGACCTTTTCTATCTCTTCCACCGCGGCACAGCTTGCGTGGTCGCCTCCCTTTGCTCCGCCCATTCCGTCGCATACCACTGCCCACGAAATGCTTTCACCTATTTTGCCTTGTGCGAAATCGTCCTGATTTACGCTCCTGACAACTCCTGTGTCAGTCAGACTGAAAATATCCATATAAATTCCTCCTTGCAGTGCGCTGTGACCTCTGTATCACTGCTCACTCTGGTGTCTGCGTCTGAGCTGTCCGCAGGACGCATCGATATCTGACCCCAGAGTCCGCCGCACCGTAGTACGGATGCCTTTTGATTCAAGTATTCTCTTAAAGGCTTCGATTTGTTTTGTATTTGAACGGACAAAGCCGTTTTCTTTTACTGTATTGACAGGTATGAGATTTACATGACACAGCATACCCTTTAATTTCTGCGCAAGCTCATTGGCGCAGGCTTCGGTGTCATTGACTCCGCTTATAAGCGAATATTCAAAGGATATTCTTCTGTGTGTCGCCTCTGCATAGCGACGGCAGGCTGCAATCAGCTCAGATACATTCCATCGCTTGTTTACCGGCATTATTGTATTTCTTATCTCGTCATTCGGTGCATGAAGAGACACCGATAATGTAAACTGCATATTCATTTCTGCAAGCTCATCGATCTTATTGACAAGTCCGCAGGTTGAAAGTGATATGTTTCTCATTCCGATGCAAAGCCCGTCAGGATGTGAGACAAGGTGCAGAAAACGAAGCACATTGTCAAAATTATCAAGGGGCTCGCCCATTCCCATAAGCACAAGGTGGGAGATTCGCTCGCCTGCGTCCTTCTGGGCTGTCATTACCTGTGCAAGCATTTCCGACGGTGCAAGATTTCTCGAAAGTCCGCCAAGTCCCGTTGCACAGAAGGCACAGCCCATACGGCAGCCTACCTGCGTGGATATGCACAGTGAAAGACCGTGCTTATATCTCATCAGAACTGCTTCAACACACTCCCCGTCATGCAGAGAAAAAAGATATTTTACCGTTCCATCATACTCGGATACCTGTTTCTTTTCAATTAATGCATCCGATATGTAACTCTTTTGTAACAAATTTTCGCGGTCGTTTTTGGACAAATTGCTCATTTCATCGAAGCTTGAAACACCCTTGTGAAGCCACGAAAAAATCTGCTTTGCGCGAAACTTCGGCATTCCGAGACCTGTGACAAAGTCAGTAAGCTCCTGCATATCCATGCTTTTTATGTCTGCTCGCACTCTTTGTCTCAGCCCTTTCTCCTTAATTTCGCAATAAAGAATCCGTCCGCACCTTCTCGGTCGGGGAATATGGTAGCCATGCCGTTTTCGTAATTTCTGCTGACCCATTCGGGCAATTCAAAAGGCACAGGTTCAAAATCAGAATTATTCTGAAGAAACCATTTTACATTTTCTTCGTTTTCCGAAGGGTTCAGAGTGCAGGTAGAATAAACGAGCACTCCGCCTTTTTTTACAAGCGATGCGGCTGAAGCAAATATATCCCGCTGTATTTCCGAAAGGGAATCCAGCTCATTTTTTGCCTTCAGCATTATATCGGGCTTACGTCTTATAACGCCAAGACCCGAGCAGGGCACATCGCAAAGCACATAATCCGCTTTTGCGCTTTCTTTTACAGATGCATCTCTGACCGTAGGTTCAATGTTGCCAAGCTCCAATCTCTTTGCACCCTGTGCAATCAGTGATACTCTCCGGGGATAAAGGTCGCAGGAAATTATCTTTCCCGTACCCTTCATCATCTGAGCAATTGTGAAGCTCTTTCCTCCCGGTGCGGCGCAGACATCGTAAACCGTGCTGTTTTCTTCCGCTCCGAGGATCATGCAGCAAAGCTGAGATGCAAGATCCTGCACATGGAAAAGACCTTCTTCGTAAGAGCTGAGTTTGTCTATAGCTCCCGAAGCCTCCACCGAAACGGCACTTTCAAGTTTGGTTCGGGCTGCCTTTACTCCCTCTTCCGCCAGTTTTTCGCAGAGTGCTTCCATATCTATCTTGGTCGTATTTACACGCAGATAAACAGGCGCTCTGCCTTTTATAACGGAAAGTATCTCCTCGCACCTTTCAATGCCGTAGCTCTCTGTCCACAGCTTTGAAAGCCAATGGGGAACCGAATACTTTGCTGCAAGGTAAAGCTCGGGATCTTCATCTTGCTCCGGCAGTGACAGTGTTTTTCCCGAGCGAATAAAGGAGCGGAGTACTCCGTTTACAAAGCCCGATGCAGGGTTTGCAAACTTTTTCGCAAGATTTACACACTCATTGACAGCCGCACTGTCGGGAATCTTATCCATGAACACAAGCTGGGTAAGACCCATTCTTAGAATGGTGCGCACTGCGGGCTGGAGCTTTTTTACGCTTTTGCCCGTCAGTGTGCGTATCTGTCTGTCAAGCAGCCGGAGATTTTCAAGGGTTCCGTATACAATAGCGGTTGCCAGCGATTTTTCGCGCTCGTCCTCAATTTTTGAAAGCTCCGCATTCAGTGCAATATTTGAATATGCACCTTCGGAATCTGTGCGCATAAGCACTCTGTATGCCGCTTTGCGTGCCTGTGTCATTATTTATCTCCTGTTTCCTCTGACTAAAAGCAGTACTCTGATAAGCGACATAAGAGAAGTCAGAAATGCGGTAACATAAGTCATTGCCGCAGCCGAAAGAACCTTCTTGACTCCCTTACTGTCATCGCCGCCCGCAAGCTTCAAGTCAACAATAAGTGCCTTTGCACGGCTGCTTGCATTGAATTCAACAGGCAGCGTGACAAGATAAAATACTGTTGCCGCCGCCATAAGGAATACGCCTATCATTGCAATGGTCTCGTTTGCCATGGCGAGACCAAGCACAATTACTATCCATGAAATCGTGCTTGAGAAATTGACAATGGGCACCATTTTGGAGCGAATCTTTACGGGTGCATAGTCGTTTGCGTGCTGCAGAGCATGACCGCACTCATGGGCAGCTATTCCCATTGCCGCAACAGAGGTACCGTTATATACCTCTTCTGAAAGAGAGACCACATTGGTCTTTGGGTTGAAGTTATCTGTAAGCTGACCCGGTATCATCTGTACCTGAACGTTATAGAGTCCTCCGTTATCAAGGATCTCTCTGGCTACCTGCGCACCCGACAGACCCTTTGAGTTAAGCTTCTTGCTGTACTTTGAATAAGTGGTCTTGACCTTGACCTGTGCAATAAGGCTGAGAATGATTGCAGGTAAAACAAGAATAAGATAATACTTATCGATATACATAAATTATCCTCCTTAGCTGAATGATGAATCCTCTTTAAGGGGATGTCCTCTGAAATAATCGGATGCCTTCATGCGCTTGCCGCCCTGTGCCTGAAGTTCGCAGATCTCAAGCACTGTACCGTTTCCGCAGCAGACAAGCAAGGGATTTGAACTTATTATTTCGCCCTCCTTGCCGTTATGGTTCATGTCCTTGCGGCAGAGGGAGGAATGGATCTTCATGGTCTGTCCGTCAAGGGAGGCTGTTGCCACGGGCCATACGGCAAGACCGCGTATCTTATTGTGGAGAGTCTGTGCGTCCTTTGTAAAATCAAGGGGACACAGAGTTTTGTCGAGCATGGGTGCATGGGTCGAAAGAGAGTCATCCTGCTTTTCGGGACAAAACTCACCTTTCTCAATAGCTTCAAGGGTCTTTACCGCAAGGCGTGCGCCCATTGCGGAAAGGCGGTCGTAAAGCTCGCTTGCTGTTTCATTCTCGCCGATTTCGGTTTCGTCAACAAAAAGCATATCGCCTGTATCAACACCAGCATCCATCTGCATTGCGGTAACGCCCGTTTTTGTTTCGCCGTTTATTACTGCCCACTGGATAGGTGCGGAGCCTCTGTATTTGGGAAGAATGGAGCCATGGATATTGATGCAGCCGTATTTCGGCGCATTGAGCAGTGCTTCGGGAAGTATTTTTCCGTATGCAACTACCACTGCAGCGTCGGGTTCAAGGCTTTTAAAGAGTTCAATTGCTTCTTCTGTTTTTACGGATTTCGGCTGATACACGGGAAGTCCAAGCCTCAGCGCTTCCACTTTTACCTCGGGAGGGGTCAGCTCCTGATGCCTGCCTCTGGGCTTATCGGGCTGTGAAAATACACCCACTATCTCATGCCCTGCCTCATGCAGAGCTGTCAGCACAGGCACCGCGAAATCGGGTGTCCCCATAAATACTAATTTCATAAAATCACCTGATTATTATTCTTCGCCATCGTCTTCGGTTTCAAGCTCGGAAGGGTCTACCATTCTGACTACGTTGTCGATATAAAGTTTACCGTCAAGGTGGTCTACCTCATGGCAGATCGCCTTTGCAAGAAGTCCTTCGCCCTCGATCTCCCAATCGTCACCGTTTCTGTCGGTATACTGAGCGCGCACCTTCATGGGACGGCGGGTAATACCCCATTCGCCCGGTACGGACAGACAGCCCTCAAGGGTCTCCTGCTCGCCTTCGCGATAGGTTATCTCAGGATTTATCATAATAATGGGACCTTCGCCCACATCAACGATCACGATTCTGCGAAGCACACCGACCTGCGGTGCGGCAAGTCCTGCGCCGTGTGCATCTTCAAGGGTCTCAAGCATATCATCGATGAGTGTGTCGATACGCTTGTCGATCTTTGTTACGGGACGGGATATCTTTCTCAGGGTATCCTCATTTTTACCGAGTATTTTTCTCAATGCCATTTATATACAGCACCTTTCTTTTACATTACGCTGTCGGGGTTTATATCTGCCCATGCGGTCACTCCGTCGTTCTCTTTATCTGCACCGAAGGCAACAAGAAGATCGCTCATCATGGCTCTGAAACGACGGTTGTTTCTGCATTTGAGTATCAGCTTATATCTGAATTTTCTGTTTACTTTTCCTATTGATGCCGCAGAGGGGCCAAGCACTCTCAGAGGTACATCGCTGTATTCGCCGGTAGCTTTGTCTCTGAGCATCTCAAAAAATTTATATGCAGAGCCTTTTACCTGTGCCTCTGCCATTCCCACAAAGCCCACAAGGCATATATCGGCATAAGGGGGGTAAAGCATGGCTTTTCTGATTTTTATTTCGCTCTCAAAAAACTTGCCGTAATCCTGCTTTGCCGCAAGAGGAATAACGGGATTATCGGGCTTTAAGGTCTGGATTATGGCTCTGCCTGCATTCTTTCCTCTGCCCGACCTTCCCACTACCTGCGTCAGGAGTGAAAAGCCTCTCTCCATACTGCGGAAATCGTCAGAGTAAAGATCAAGGTCTGCCATCAGCACACCGACCAGTGTAACGCGCTCAAAATCGAGCCCTTTTGCAACCATCTGTGTGCCTATCATGATATCATATTCGTAGTTGCCGAAGCTTCCAAGCTTTTCTTCATGGGAAAAGCGGGTCATGGTGGTATCTGCGTCCATGCGCAGTATACGCGCATTCGGGAACAGTCTTTCAACCTCTTCAATTACCTTCTGGGTGCCAAGACCTGCGTATCTGAGCTGTTCGGCTCCGCAGTCGGGACACTTATTTGTAAACGGCACCGACATACCGCAGTAATGGCACATAAGCCTGTTATTGTCACTATGATAGGTCATTGACACACTGCAGTTTTCGCACATCAGTACATGGCCGCAGGAGCGGCAGGATACAAAGGTATTATACCCTCGTCTGTTGTGCAGAAGTATTGACTGTCTTCCGTTTTCGAGGTTTTCGCTGAGAGCTTCGTAAAGCTCATTGCTGATTATTCCCTCACTTGTTCTGCCCTGCGATATATCCACCACTTCAACACTCGGCAGTACCGCAGTGCCATATCGGCTGCGCAGAGGTGCAAGAGTATATGAGGCTGCTTCTGTTGCGTTATAATAGCTCTCTATACTTGGGGTTGCGCTGGACAGCACCAGCAGAGATTTATGGAATCCGCATCGGAATCTTGCCACATCTCGGGCATGATAGCGTGGGGTTTGTTCTGATTTATAAGTGTATTCCTGCTCTTCATCGATAATGATAAGCCCAAGCTCTCTAAAGGGTGCAAACACCGCTGAGCGTGTACCTATAACTATCTGAGCATCACCGTTTTTCACTCGCTTCCACTCGTCCATTCTCTGTCCGAGGGAAAGCCCGCTGTGAAAAACCGCACATTTATTTCCGTAATGGCGGTGAAATTTTCCGAGAGTCTGAGGTGTAAGGGCGATTTCGGGAACCATTACTATTATGCCCTTTCCGCTGTCAAGAACACTGTCGATAAGCTTCATGAAAACAGATGTCTTTCCGCTTCCCGTTACTCCGTAAAGCAAAGTTGTTTTCGGACGCTCACTGTTGTATTCGCTCATAAGGGTTTCATAAGCCTTTGTCTGCTCATCTGAAAGCACTATGGTTTTTTCGTCTTCTGATGCCTCAACATTTTCATAGGGATTTCGATAGACTTCATTCTCGAAATACTCCGCAATGCCGTTTTTGACCAGTCTGTCAACTACCGCATTGGTCACACCCGTGAAGTAGCAGACCTCTTTTACCGAGGCACTGCCCGCATTTGAAAGCAGCTCGACGACAAGTTTCTGCTTTGCCGTCAGTGCTGCTTCCTCGGCTTTTTCCGTAAGACGCACCATTTTGACCGTTGCATCGCCCATTCGGCGCACCGCTTCATCGCACCGCTCGATCATACCCTTTTTAAGCATGGATTCAATCGCTTTTTCACCGCCCTGACCAAGAAGCTCCAAAAGACGGTCATAGGTGATCGCCGCTTCGCTGCTTTTAAGAGTATTGTAAAGCACCGCCTCGGCTCCCGAGAATTTCTCTTCGCTTTCTTTCTTCAGTCGGTATGAACGGACGATATTTATATTGATGCCCGTGGGAAGCATAAGCCGCACTGCTTCAAACAGAGTGCAGTAGTAATTTTCCTTGAGCCACTGTGCAAGGAAAAGCATTTCCTCCGTAAGCAGAGGTTTGCTGTCTATCTGCTCCGAAATCGGCTTCAGCTTTTCAAGAACAGTATCCTCTCCCACCGAAAAAACCATGCCCTGCCTTTTTTTGTTTCCTTTGCCAAAGGGAATCAGTACACGGCAGCCCGGCTGCAGTGTTTCAGAGAGACTGCCCGGCACCGAATATGAAAACAGCTTATCAAAGTGATATGCCGTCTTTTCGATTGCCACAGCCGCAACCCTCATTGTTTCCCTTTCCTTTCTTTTTTACTCAGAAGCCGAGGATCTCGTTTTTTTCGTCAATTACTATCTTTACCTCGGTCTCGCTTATATTCTCTACATGAGCCTTGCTCTCTGCAAGATAACGGAGAACCATATTCACAGGCTTCTCATTGAGAGAAACATGATTGAGTTCTGCACTGTCGGCAATCTCGCGTGCCTTCTTTGCAATTGCATCTACAAGAGCATAGCGGCTGTCTACTTCACTGAAAATCTCATCGATTGTCTTGTTCTTCATAAGTTAATACCTCTTCCTGTTTTACTGAATTTCCGAAATGATGATATTGTAAAACTCCTCCACGGCAGTTTCAAGGTCATCATTAATTATTCTGTATGTATATTCGTCCTTGTGCTCCATTTCTTCAATGGCTCGGGACAGTCTGTATCTTATGGATTCCTCTGTATCGGTATCGCGCGCTCTTTTTCTGATGCGCTTTTCAAGGATATCCACAGAGGGCGGCAATACGAATATCGTCACACAGCCGTCGAACTTCTCTGTTACCTGATTCTTTCCGTTGACATCTATATCGAGGAAAATTGGCTCTTTTGCCTCTATCGCGCTTTCAAGATTTGCCATGGGAGTTCCGTAGAATTTGCCGCTGTATTCATTGTATTCGGCAAGCTGACCGTTTTCGATCATCTCTTTGAACTTTTCAGTGGTCATGAAGTGATAATGCACTCCGTCGATTTCCTGCTCAGAACGCCCTCTCGTTGTTGCGGAAACAGAAAAGCGTACATTTATGCCCTTTTCGGCAAGCCTGCCATTGACCTCGCTTATAAGTGTACCCTTTCCTACTCCCGAGGGTCCCGATATGATTATGATAAGACCTTCGCAATTATTCTTCATTGAGCTCCTCCTCGTCCTCTGTATCACGATCATTGAGTCTGTTTGCTATTGTTTCCGGCTGAAGAGCAGAAAGCACCACATGGTCACTGTCCGTTATAATAACTGCTCTTGTTCTTCTTCCGTAGGTTGCGTCAATAAGTGACCCGCGGTCTCTGGAATCCTGTATGATTCTCTTTATCGGTGCCGACTCGGGGCTGACGATAGCAACCAGTCTGTTGGCTGAAACCATATTGCCGAAGCCGATATTTATAAGCTTCATACCCGTATCTCCTTATTCGATATTCTGAATCTGTTCGCGTATCTTCTCAAGCTCCGCCTTGACGTCAACCACTATGTGGGCAAGGGCTGCGTCCTGTGCCTTCGAGCCGATGGTATTTATCTCTCTGTTCATTTCCTGCACAAGGAAATCAAGCTTTCTTCCTATTGCCTCGCCTGATTCCATCATCTGTGCAAGCTGGTCAAAATGGCTGCGAAGTCTTACTGTCTCCTCTGCCACTGCAACCTTATCGGCATATATCGCAACCTCGGTTATAAGGCGCTGCTCGTCCACGACCGCACCGCCGAGAAGGTCGGATATCTTTGAACGGAGCTTCTGCATATACTCGGAAACTGTCTGAGGCGAACGCTCCTCTATGGTAGTCACATGACCCTTGATAGTCTCTACCCTGCCCTCAACATCAGCGCGCATTTTTGCACCCTCAGCCTCGCGCATTTCAATAAAACGATCCATTGCCTCGCGGACAACTGTCATTATATTTTCGCAGACCTGCTCTTCATCTGCAACCGCTCTGCGAACGGTGAATATATCCTGGAATCTTGAGACGGATACGTTTGTTATATCGTCTTTAACTCCCGTGATCTCGGATATCTTGCGTATTGCATCAACATAACTCTGTGCCAGAGCTTCATTGAGAACGACCTCGCAGGCAGGATTATCAACCGCTACGATGGTCAGGTACATATCTATCTTTCCGCGGGAAACTCTTGACTGAGCATATGCTTTGAGCTTTTCTTCAACAAAGGAATATCCTCTCGGTGTTCTTGCTGAAAACTCAAAATATCTGTGGTTTACAGACTTTACTTCAACCGTAATATCAAGTCCGTCTACGACCGCCTGAGCTCTGCCGTAGCCTGTCATGCTTCTGATCATTGCGACGCCACCTTAAAATCATGTTTTAATCATCATATTTTACCATATATATTATAGTAATGTCAACCGACACAGAAACCTTTCAGCGCAGCTTTAAAGCTTTATATCACCCTAAAAAACCGTATAACCACGAAACCACCCTCTTGCGAAGGTGGTTTCGTGGTTTGTGGATGGGGAACGATTATGAAGACGTAATCAAATGTCAGGATTCGAGGTTTTCCCTCTCATCACTTGCATTATACATTCCAAATCAGCATTTGTCAACACATTTTACTATTATTTTATAAATCTTAAATCAATAGCACAATTTGTAATAATTCAGACGCCTTATTATATATGTTGTGTTTTTGCCTTGTTTGGATTTTCCCTTTCAGAAATAATCAGCTTACTGTTTCTGTATATTTCGGCTTTGAACCGCGCATAAAATCTCATAATATGCAAGACCATATACAAAAGCCCTGCAGAAAATTCTGCAGGGCTCAAATATTATGCCTCTTCTTTCATTGCAGGCAATCTGATCACGATCCTCATGCCCTTACCCTTTGTGGATTCCGCCATGCACTCGCCGCCCAGCTTCTGCAGAACGCTTCTGGTGATAAACAATCCCATTCCGGTGCGTGTATCATCGGGGTTTGGTGCCTCATCACCCATGAAGCCTGCGGTAAATACATAGGGCAGCTCCTCTGCGTCCACGCCTTCGCCGCTGTCGTCTATGATAAGATCGACATAATCATCGGTCTTTCTTGCGGATACAGCGATCTTTCCGCCGTGAGGAGTAAATTCAATAGAGTTGAAGATTACCTGAGTCATCGCAAAGATGAACCAGCGCTTATCTGTAATTACATTCACGTCAAGACCCTTCCAGAGAAGGCTTATCTTCTTCTCGGTAAAGAAGGGAGAGAATCGCTTCAAGCATTCCTTTACAAGGACGGAATAATTATAGACCTGCATATTCAGTGCCTGATCGATCATTTCAAGCTGTGTGAAGTACAGCATTCTGTCAATCATTGCATTGACATATTCACAATCTCTTCCAAGCTCACCTGCAACCTTTTTATCCTCAATGCTCTTGAGCTTTTCAAGTATCTTCAGCATGGGATTCTTCGCTGCACTTGACCATACTTCAACACAATCGCGATAGATTATATCCTCTTCGCTCATATCGGCATAGAAGGATTCAAGAGTCTGTCCCGGTGCCTGTGATGCAACAACCATTCCGGGATTGATATCCTTGAGAAGAATGTTGTTTTCTTTTACAGGCTCAGCCTCGGGCATTGTATCTGCTGTTTCCGGTTCAGCCTCGGTGATCTCAATATTCTCAATTTCGGGAAGCTGCTCAGCATCAGCAGTTACCTCATATTCAGGCTCCTCAAAGAGAATTTCATCATCCTCACCTGAGGTTACTTCAGTGGCGTCCTCAAAGCTGTCAAATTCTGCAGACTCGTCAAAATATACTTCCTCAGCAGGTTCTTCCGCAGGAACGGGATTTCCGAAGGATATTACGGGAGCCTCAAATTCCATTTCAGCAAATTCATCCGATTCGTTTTCGTTTTCGAATCCGCTGTCAAAGCCTGATTCAAAATCATCTGCATATTCAGGCTCGTTCCATGCCTCTTCCTCGTTAATTTCGGTGGCAGGCTCATCCGCAGTTTCCTGACGCTTTCTTCCGAAAAATCCGTTTTCGCGAAGCTGCCGGCTGGGCATAACAGCGAAAGGCTCGTCAGAATTCTCGCTGTCTGACGCCTCATCATCAAAGCTGTCATAGGAACCGCCATCCTGAGGAAGCTCGTCCTCGAAGCCTGCAGCATCGAACAGATCATTGTTTTTATCCTTGTTTTTTCTTCTTGTAAACCGTGTCTCTTCCGAATCGTACACATCAACATCTGATTTTTTCTTTTCAATCAGATTGAGCACCAGAAATACCGTCGCCGCAATCACAATACCTGCAATTGCTCCGACAAGTATAACTCTGCCGCCGTTGTTTGTCATAATGTCAAACACGACAGAGATTATCAGAGCACCGACAACTATTCCTGCCAATATTATCAGAAGATTCTTTTTCTTGGGTCCGAGAGTACTCATTTTCTCCCATAACCTCCTAAACGTTCAGTTATACGGCAAACCGCAAAGCTTTACCGCATTGTAAATTTCCGACTTATTATACGACTTTAAATCATTTAAGTCAATGAATAATCCGCCTACATCTTGTAAAAGCAGGCGGATTTTACACTATATTTAGAAAGTATACAAAAAGTTTACAATTTTTCTTATACAAATTCACGGTCTACGGTTATCACTGTGAACCATGTTTCGTCTATGGCACTCACTGCCTGCGCCAGCTTATCCTTCAATTCGCTCTCTTTTATCTTGGATTCAAAGGGCAGAACAGCATCAAAAATCAGGTTTGTATGAGAAGGTCCTTCCACCATGCGGAAGTCATGAATGGTCACTCCCGTCTCTATTGCAGCAGCCAGCTTCTGAACCTTTTCTCGCATGGCAACGGTCTTTTCGCAGCTGTCGAGAATGGGATCCATATGTATGGTAAGCATTATACCAAGCTCACTGCCAACTTCCTTTTCTATGCAGTCGATAAGGTCATGGCTTTCCATTATATCGGCAGAAGATGACACCTCGGCATGAAGTGTGGCTATTGTTCTTGTCGGTCCGTAGCTGTGGATTATCATGTCGTGTACGCCGAGTACACCGTCATATGCCATTATCTTTCCGTAAAGCTCATCTACAAGCTCCTTGGATGGGACTTCACCCAGCAGACTTCCGAGATTTTCCTTTATAACTCCTATACCTGACCACAGAATGAACAACGCAACGATCAGACCCATGGCGCCGTCTATTCTGCCTGCTATGCCGACAGGCAGTTCGAGGAAATGGAGAACAACTGTTGTGAGAAGGACAACACCTGTTGAGATACTGTCGTTTACAGAGTCCTTTGCGGATGCCTTGAATACGCCTGAGTCTATGGTTTTTCCTATCTTATTATTGAAAAGGAACATCCAGAGTTTTACGAGTATTGATATGACGAGTACTATAACCAGAGCCCACGAAAAAGCAACTGCAGTAGGCTCAATTATCTTCTGTACCGAGCTTTTCCCGAGCTCAAAGGCAACAAGAATTATCACCACTGCAACCGCCATTGTGGTCAAATACTCATATCTGCCATGACCGAATGGGTGGTCCTTGTCGGCAGGACGAGCGGCAAGCTTCATTCCAAGCATGGATATAAGGCATGAGCCAAGATCGGACAGATTGTTGAATGCATCGGCTGTGATTGCAATACTGCCCGATATCATACCGATAAACAGCTTTGCGGCAAACAGCACAAGATTGCACAGCATTCCCGTTATGCTTGACAGTGTTCCGAATTTCCCGCGGCAGGCAGGATCTTTTGGGTCAATATCTTTAATGAAAAGCTTTATAAGCAGATTCGTCATATAATTCAGCTCCGTTGGTTTTGTTTGCCAATGATTTTACTTCATCATGTATCGGTTAGTCAAGGCATACAATATATATGCTATTACAATTTGAAATATTCCCTGCACACAGGCAGGCTCAGCATATCCCCCGGCATGGGACAGGTAAGCTCCATGCGCTGATTTGTAACAGGGTGGTTAAACGCCATGAAGCCGCAGTGGAGAGCCTGACGGGATATTTTTTCTCTCGAGCCGCCGTACATATCGTCGCCTAACAGAGGCATTTTCATGTAAGATGAAAAGTGAACTCGAATCTGGTGTGTTCTTCCCGTTTCAAGGCGGCATTCTATCAGTGACATCTCATCATCTGCCGAGAGGCTCTTCCAGTGGGTGATGCTTGGCTCTCCCCCTTCGCCTACTTCACGCTGTATTCCGTGACCTTCCTTGATTCTTATAGGTTGGTCTATGGTGCCATCTCCGTCAAGTCTGCCTGTGCAGACTGCGTAGTATATCTTTTCGGCACTTTCCTGCAATCTGACTGCACTGAAGCTGTCTTTTGCTGCAAGGACAAGTCCTGTAGTATCTCTGTCAAGGCGGTTTATGGGGCGGAATGCAAGGTTCGGAAGATATGCTGCAACGGCATTTGCAAGGGTGTCGGAGCCGTGACCCTTTGTGGGGTGAACAGGCATATTGGCAGGTTTATTAAGCACGAGGACATAATCGTCCTCGTACACGATATCAAGAGGCATCAAAACAGCCTCCACACTCTCCTCATCGGGAATGTGGAGCACCACAACATCGCCGCTTCTGAGAATATCCCTTGCCTTTGCAAGCTTCCCATGCACGGTTATGCCGTTTTCAATATGCTTTAACTTTGTATGAAGCCGTGCTGATATACGGCAAGTGCCGCGCAGAAAGCCACGGACGGTAATTCCGTCCTGCTCGCACGGCACTTTGAATTCCAATGTTTTCACTTAGTCTTCTACAGGTACAGTCCAGCCAAAGGTGTCTTCGATCTTACCCCACTGAATGCCTGTGAGGGTATCATAGAGCATCTGGGAAACCTCGCCGATCTCACCATTGTTGATGTTCATGATGGTATCGCCGTACTTCAGCTCGCCGACAGGAGAGATAACAGCAGCAGTACCTGAACCGAACATTTCCTTGAACTTGCCCTGATTGTACTTCTCAACGACCTCGTCGATGGAGAGAAGTCTCTCTGAAACCTTGTAGCCCTTGGAGCGGAGAAGCTCGATGCAGCTTGCTCTGGTAACACCGGGAAGGGTTGCACCGTCAAGCTCGGGAGTTACGATCTCGTCATCAAATACGAAGAATACGTTCATTGCACCGACTTCTTCGATGTACTTGTGCTCGATACCGTCAAGCCAGAGAACCTGAGAATAGTTCTGCTTCTCTGCCTCGTCCTGAGCCTTGAGGCTTGCTGCGTAGTTGCCGCCTGTCTTGGTGTAACCCATACCGCCGCGAACTGCACGGACATAGTTGTTCTCTACATAGATCTTAACAGGTGCAAGTCCGCCGGGATAGTATGCGCCCGAGGGAGCGAGAATTACCATATAATAGAGCTTCTTTGCAGGGTGAACGCCGAGGAAGGGATCTGCTGCAAAGATAAAGGGTCTGATGTAAAGGCTGGTGCCCTCAGAATGGGGAACCCAGTCCTTCTCTACCTTGATAAGCTCCTTGAGAGCCTCAACGCAGAATTCCTCGTCAACGGGGGGAATGCAGAGACGCTCGTTGGAGGAGTTAAGACGTGCAAAGTTTCTGTCAGGTCTGAAAAGCTGAATCTTGTTGTCAGCGGTGCGGTATGCCTTGAGACCCTCAAAAACTTCCTGACCGTAATGGAATACCATTGCAGCAGGAGAAATGGAGATATCCTCAAAAGGAACGATTCTGGGGTCGTGCCAGCCCTGACCCTCATCATATTCCATGATGAACATGTGGTCAGTGAAAGTCTTACCGAAGCCGAGCTTGCTTTCATCAGCAGGCTTTGCCTTGGGAGCGGTCGTTCTGGTGATCTTTATTTCCATAATAAATTACTCCTTGCTTTTATAAATTGTATGTACAATAGTTTATCACTTTAACGTGTAAAGCGCAATAGCAATTACGACTCTATTTGGCAAAATTATTTTTTGATTTTTTTATATTTTGCTGTTGACATATGCTGAAATATGTGTATAATAAGAATCGTAATAGGAATGATTCTTAAAAAAGGAGGTCGAGAGATGACCAGACAACGCCGAATCATTCACAGCATAATCAATAATTCCTGTGAGCACCTCTGTGCTGACGGAATCTACATGGAAGCTAAAAAAGAAATGCCCAATATCGCCATCGGAACTGTTTACAGGAACTTAGGTCTGATGGTCGATGCAGGAGAGATCCGACGCATTCCTATTGCAGGACACCCCGACAGGTACGATAAATCCACCAAACCACACGATCATATGCTGTGCTGCGAATGCGGAAGGCTTGTTGATCTGAACCTTGGAGATATCACTTCCCTTATCGAAGAAAAATCCTGTGCAAAGGTTACATCCTACGAACTTTATGTCAACGGCATCTGCCCTGACTGTGTTAACTAATATCAATTTTAAAGGAGATTATCAATTATGAAAAAGTTTGTATGTTCTGTTTGCGGTTATGTTCACGAAGGCAACGAGGCTCCCGAAGCTTGCCCCATCTGCAAGGCTGCTGCTGAGAAGTTCACCGAGAAGGACGAAGGCAACAAGTGGGTCGATGAGCACGTTGTAGGCGTTGCTGAGGGTGCTCCCGAGGACGTTATCGAGGATCTTCGTGCTAATTATATGGGCGAATGCACCGAGGTCGGTATGTATCTCGCTATGGCAAGAGTTGCTCACCGTGAAGGCTATCCCGAGATCGGTCTCTACTGGGAGAAGGCTGCATGGGAAGAAGCAGAGCATGCCGCTAAGTTTGCTGAGCTTCTGGGCGAGGTAGTCACCGCTTCCACCAAGAAGAATCTCCAGATGCGTGTTGACGCTGAGGCAGGCGCTTGCGCCGGCAAGAAGAAGCTCGCTACCAGAGCTAAGGAACTCGGTCTTGATGCTATCCACGACACCGTTCACGAGATGGCTAAGGACGAGGCAAGACACGGCCGTGCATTCGAGGGTCTGCTCAACAGATACTTCGGTTAATCACCCCACACAGCAAGGACACTTATCTGCCCCTGCTTGAATTCAATAATGAAAGCAGGAAATACTTTGAAAAAAGCATTTCCTGCTTTTTGAATAAAAGAGTATTTCTACCCCTAAACCATTAAAGGAGGATTCGTATGAAACTGTTGAAAATTGCTCCCGTTCTTCTGCTTGCTCTTGTTTTTATCTTAACAGGCTGTGCAGCAGACGCCCCCACCTCCGCAGGCGTTTCAAATGAAGCAGCCCCTGCTCCTGATTTTTCTCTCAGCGAAACAATTACACCCACTGATACATCTGCCGCAGATGAGGTTATGGCAGAAGTAATTTATATTACCGCAGCGGACGCCGAATCCGCCGCACTGACCCATGCAGGTGTTTCTGCTGATGCAGCTCTCGGTCTCCGCTCGGAATTTGACCTCGATGACAGAATCGATAATTACGATGTTGATTTCTGCGCAGACGGCACCGAATATGACTATGAAGTCAACGCTGTCACAGGCGAAATCATCAAGGCTGAAAAAGATAAATGTGATCATAATCATCCCGAAAAACCTAAAGCAGACCAAAACAACGAGAAGTCCAACACTTCAATCTCAAGAATCTCAAAAGCAGAGGCAAAGTCCATCGCACTGAAGCACGCAGGTGTTTCCGAAAGCAAAGCACGGCACCTTGAAGTTGAGTACGACAAAGATAACGGAGTTTTCAAATATGAGGTAAGCTTTGACTATAATGGTTATGAGTATGACTATGATATAAACGCTGAGACAGGAAAGATCATTTCCTATGACAAGGAACGTGATGATTAAATCGAAAAATAAAAGCCACGCTTTGCGTGGCTTTTATTTTGTGTATTCAATTATATCGCTTATTTTACACTCTAATGCTTCACAAATTCTTTCAAGCACATAGCTGTCATATCTTTTTACTCTGTTTTTATAATAATTATCTATCACCTGATATTGAATGCCTGTTCGCTTTGCCAGCTCATACCTGCTGATGTTCAGTTTTTCAAGCGTTTCACTTAATATAATCCTTATCATAATGCATCACCCTATATCTATCTGCATTTTATTAAAGATATATTCTGTTGACAATTCACTTATATAAGTATATATTTATATAAATATATAATCTGGTGATATTATGATAAAAAGAGTTGTCATTGCAGGATGCAGGTATTATAACAATTATCAGGAAGCGAAAGAATATATTAATCATTGTATTTGCAGGATACAAAACAAACATACCCTTATTTTTGTCTGCGTAGGCTGCAAGGGTGCAGACTTTCTTGGTGAAAAATATGCTGTTGAGCATGGGTTTCAACTTGAAAAATACTATGCCGATTGGAAACATTACGGCAAATCCGCAGGCCCTAAGAGAAACAAAATAATGGCAGAAATCGGCGATTACTTTATTTGCTTTTGGGATGGCAAAAGCAAAGGAACAAAATCAATGATCAACTACATACTTGAAACAGGAAAACCTACAAAAATAAAAAGAATATAACCACAGATAGC
>JAZSJQ010000055.1:0-24574 GCA_045534445.1 Acutalibacteraceae bacterium | reverse complement strand
TGTCTATGTCTATTAGTACTACATCTCTTCGTCCATCTTTTTCCCACATTTTCGTTTCACCTCTTGTTCCTATTATACCATTTTTATTCATGTTATGCAAAAAACTCACTGCTTTCACAGTGAGTTTTTTGACAAGCTGAGGCGCCCTTTCGGGCGCCTTTTTTATTGAGAGTAATTTTCCAGATAATTCACCCATTCTTCGTAAATTTCCTTTTCTCCTTTCCTGAAGCACTCTCTGTAATTTTCCGTTTTCACAAGCTCCAGCACCTTATCCCAGCCGTAGGTAATATCAAGATACTCAATATAAGTGTGGGCAAAGGTATATCCGTTTATATCCGAAAACGTCAGGGGACTGTCGCTCTGTATATCTTTATATGACGGTATTTCCGTATATTGAAGCCATTCCCTGCAGAAAGGCTCACCGTTGGTGAGATACAGCGCCATTCCTTCCGTCAGCCAAAGGGATATATCTTCATTCATAACACTCACGTACGCATGGGTTATTTCGTGAGGCACTGCGTTTTTTACGCTGCTGCGGCTATGGTATTTACCCGGATTTGCAGGGGATGTGATTATTACATCTGTCCCAATATTGTCACCCACATACCAGTCAAGTCCCAGAATCGGTGCTATGAACCCGTACTTTTTAGTCTGCATCGTCTTCTGATAATCGTAAACATATATTTTTATATTCTGCTTTTCGTTAAATCCAAGCTTTTCTGCGATCCTTTCGGATTCGCTATCCGCAAAGACAAATACATCTTCTGCGGCAGCTTTTTCGTTTTCATAATAAAGAGTCACCCATTCTCCTTTTATTTCTTCCATTCCGCTCGTCTTCAGACTCCACGTTGGAATGAAATTTGCGATTATTGCCAGCGCGATAACAATAATGGTTGCCGAAATGATAATAACTGATTTTTTGATTTTCATGTTTATTCCTCCTTTTCATGCGGCAATTATAGCCTTTCTCACCCCTGAAAAGGAAGTAACCGCGGTCATAACTTAGTATGACCACGGTCATTTTCTTCATAAAATCTGCCGTATTTAAGTATGAGCAGGTTTCTTTCTCTTATCCCAAGCTTGTCATATACCACTGAAACATAGTTTTTCACCGTTCCGTTTGAAAGGCAGAGTCTGTCGGCTATCTGCATATTTGTAAATCCGCCGATAATAAGCATGAATACCGATTTTTCACGCTCACTGAGACAGAGCATCAGTTTTTCAAACTCCTGCTTTTCTTCGTCTGTTTCTTCCCTGTCTCCGTCGGAAAGCTGAAAAAGCAGCTTGCGGTATCTTTCACTTATGAACATAAGCAATACAAAACAGCCTGCGTACTGCAGAAATCTTGGTATTGCTCCGTATCTGACTATTTCTCCCATTCCTCGGAAGGGCTCAAGCCATGGTTGATACTGCACGATTGCAGAAATAATATGAGATACAAATATTGCCGCTGTTGTGACAATGCCCGAAAAGCACATCAGCTTTTTATCAAGATACATGACCGCTATGACGGAAGGAACTGCGAACACCAGAACCGCCTGAAAGGTAAACACCACATAGGCTGTTGATGCCATCACCGATGTGCAGGTGATAATAAGGTATTTTATCCATTGGCTGTAAATGCGCATTTTAAGCACTGCAAAGGCAGGTATGACCAAAGTAACAAAGGCAACGATCAGTAATATTACCGTCATTGTTGCCCGTATATCAAAAATTCCGATCCAGCAGAAAAGCGATATGAGAAAAATCACACCGAAAACGGTCAGCAGCGCTTTTGCAGCCGTTTCATTTATTTCTGCTTCGTTTTTTCTGAGAAGGGCTTCCATTTATTTTCTTCCTTTCATCTTCAAGGAGAAAAAATCAAAGATTTCTGTTCCATGTAGTACGGCTGAGCATTGCAAGCAACGGGAAAATCTCAAGTCTTCCAAGCAGCATATCCGCACAGAGAATTATCTTTGAAAAACCGCTGAAGCTTGAATAATTACCGGTTGCCCCCACCGTTTCAAAGCCCGGTCCGATATTATTGAAGCAGGCAATGACTGCCGAAAAGTTTGTCATCATTGTCTGATTATCTATGGATATAAGCAAAAAGCTCAGAGCTATTATTGCAACATACGCCACAAGATAGGAGCTGACATTTGTTATGGTCTGCTCGTTGAGTCTGCGGTTATCCATCTGGATCACAACAGTACGGTCAGGGTGTATTGCGTTACGGACATTCCTGCGAAGAGTCTTGGCAAGAATAATGGTTCTCGACACTTTAATACCGCCGCCCGTACTTCCTGCGCAGGCACCGATACACATAAGCGCCAGCAGTATGCCTTTTGCAAAGGACGGCCATAACTCAAAATCTGTTGTGGCAAAGCCTGTTGTGGTCATTATACTGCTCGCCTGAAATGCGGAGTGACGCAGTGCCTCATTCCATGTATCGTACATATTCATTACACTGCAGAAAATTCCTGCCACAGCAAAGACATAGTAGAGAATATATACTCTCAGCTCCTGACTTCTGAATATAGACTTGAATTTTCTCAGAAGAAGCAGGTAATAAATATTGAAATTAACACCGAACAGGAACATGAATATGGTTGTCACGTTCTGCGCGAAAGGTGTATATGATGCCAGGCTGTCGTTTCTTATACCGAAGCCACCGGTTCCTGCCGTTCCGAAGGCTATGCATATGCTGTCAAAAACAGGCATCTTGCCTATAAGCAGGAAAACAAAGCACAGCACCGTCAGACCTATGTATATCAGATAGAGTATCGTTGCTGTTGATCTCATGTGCGGTGTCAGTTTTCCGACATCAGGTCCCGGGCTTTCCGCTCTGAGAAGATGCATATCAGAGCTTTTGCCCTTATTTGCGGCAGGTATTACTGCCATCAGGAACACCAGCACGCCCATTCCGCCCAGCCAATGGGTGAAGCTGCGCCAGTAAAGAAGTCCTCTTGACAGTGCCTCTACATTTGTGAGAATGCTTGCACCTGTGGTCGTAAAGCCCGATACGGTCTCAAAAAATGCATCAATAAGATTTGGTATCTGTCCGCTTATAAAAAACGGCAGGCATCCGAAAAGCGACATGAATATCCATGAAAGTCCTGTTGCAAGGAAGCCCTCCTGGGCATAAAAATCCTGTCTCCTCTTTCCGGTCAGAAAAAGGACCGTACCGCTCACCGCCGCTATCGCTGCAATGGTATAAAGAAAGCTCAGTGCAACATTGCTCTCTTTATCGCCTATTGCTATAAACAGCGGTATAAGCATAAAAACCGCTTCTATAATCAGCACATGGCTGATTATTCTGCTAACCAGCTTATAATTCATAACCTTCGACCTCTTTATGCCTGTTCACTGAATATGTCATTGAACTGACATATTGATTCGTCAGCACCTGCAGTAACCACTACCGTATCGCCCTGCTGATACACCGTGCTTCCGTCAGGAATAATGGATCTTCCCTTGCGTATTATACAGGAAAGGATAACATTCTTGCGTATGGGCACATCTTTAAGCGGAATATCGGTATACATGGAGTTTTCGTCAACATGAAATTCCATTGCCTCCGCCTGACCGTTTGCTATAGGATGAATACTCTGTGCTTCTCCCGATTTTCTCGTCATTGCATGGACATATCTTCCGATATTTTCTCCGCTTATATGCGTAGAGCTTATAACACTGCCTATGTTAAGGTTTCCCAGCAGTGCAGGAGATTCTATTCTGTTTATCTTTGTTATTACCTGTTCCACGCCTATCGATGAGCCGTACATGGACACGACCATATTGACCTCATCAAGTCCTGTCAGGGTAATAAGAGCATCAACAGTGCTGCAGCCCTCACGGTCAAGAACATCCTGAGAGGAGCCGTCACCGCAGATTACAGTTGCAGAAGGCATTGCCATGGAAAGCTGAGCGCATCTCTGAGGATCATTTTCTATTATCTTGATATGCACGCCTGATTCCATAAGCATCTTTGCAAGATATACGCTTATTCTGTCTCCGCCGACTATCATTATATGCTTTATCTTCTTTTTGGTAAGACCAAGCTTGCGGACAAGAAGAGACAGAACATCTGTAGGTGCTGTTACATATATGTCATCGCCGCTTTTTATAACATAATCACCGTTGGGGATTACCGCTCTGCCGCCGTGTACAACCGCACACACAAGCACCTTACAGCCTATTTTTGCAGAAAGAGAGTTGATAGGTATGTTCTTGATCTTGGATTCTCCCGAAATGCGTATCTGTACTATTTCGACCCTGCCTCTGGCAAAGCTGTCGCGCTTTAAGAATGCAGGGAACTGCAGCTGAAGATTTATTTCTCGCGCAGCATCTCTGTCAGGGTTTACTACCATCGATATGCCCAGATCCTGACGCATTTTTGATGCTATGTCATTGAACTCGGGATTCCTGATTCTGGGTATGGTATGAATACGGGCATTCAGCTTCTTTGCAAGGAGACAGCAAAGAAGGTTGGTCTCATCAGAACCGGTAAATGCTATGAGCAGTTCAGCCTGCTCAACGCCTGCCTCCTGAAGAGAATCGGCAGTTATACAGTTGCCGTTTACCGTCATGACATCATACATATCCGATGCCTTTGAAAGCACCGCATTGTCCTTGTCTATCATAGTGATGTTATGATCGCCCTCAGCAAGACGCTTTATTATGGAAGTACCGGCTTTGCCGGCGCCTGCAACAATTATATTCATTTGCAGTCCTCCTTAAAAATCATACATATTGCAATTATTGTACCACTTAGCTTCATAATATGCAATATAATGCTAAAGAGAAAAGGAGAACCTCCTCGGAGATTCTCCTTTTTTGTACTTTATTCAGCAGCGCCGTCCTGAGGCTTTTCGCTCTCAAGCTCAGTACCGAGAAGGGCAGGAACCTTCATACCAGCCATCTTGAAGGTCTCACTGAGGGGAGGAACAGCACCCATAAGACCTGAGAGGAAGTTTGCGGTAGAGGTCTTTCCGTTTTCGCCCTTGCCGCTGTCCCATACGGTAACCTTGTCGATCTTGATGTTCTTGATCGCCTCGACCTGAGTCTTGACAAGCTCTTCCATCTTATCAGCAAGGATAAGCTGTACAGCATCTTCGGGATTGCCGCCTGCGGCTCTTACGATCTCTGCAAGACCTGATGCCTGCTTGGTAAGGATCTCTTCCATACCTCTTGCCTGTGCCTGCATCTTTGCGTAGATAGCGTCTGCTTCACCCTGTGCCTGACGGCGGATTTTTTCAGCCTCAGCCTCAGCTTCGATCTCAATTCTCTGCTTCTCGATCTCAGCCTTGACGATGATATCCGCCTTCTGGGTTGCGGCTTCTCTTGCAGCACGGGAGTTTTCTGCCTGCTGCTCTGCAATGTAGGATTCTTCAAGTGCCTTAGCGCGTGCTACGTTCTCAGCAGCGGTTGCTCTTCTCTGAGCCTCTGCCTCGCGCTCACGGCGGGTCGCGTCAGACTGTGCGATCTTCGCTTTTGCTTCGTTTTCACCGTCTACTGCAGATGCGTTTGCGGCAGAAACGTTGATACGCTCGTCTCTCTGTGCGTTTGCAGCACCGATAGAACCGTCTCTGTTCTGTTCTGCAACGCTCCTCTTAGCATCGTTTATAGCTCTTGCGGCTGCTTCCTTACCGAGAGCCTCGATGTAGCCGGATTCGTCTGTGATGTCGGTTACGTTAACGTTGATAAGACGGAGACCGATCTTCTTAAGCTCGCTTTCAACGTTGTGGGATACTGCTTCAAGGAACTTATCTCTGTCGGTGTTGATCTCCTCGATCTCCATTGTTGCGATAACAAGACGGAGCTGACCGAAAATGATATCCTTTGCAAGCTCCTGGATCTCTGCCATGCGGAGACCGAGAAGTCTCTCAGCCGCATTCTGCATGATACCGGGCTCGGTGGAAATGCCGACGGTAAATCTCGAAGGAACATCGATACGGATATTCTGACGGGAAAGTGCATTTGTGAGGTCTACGTTGATGGATATGGGAGTAAGATCAAGATACTGGAAATCCTGAACTACAGGCCATATGAATGCAGCACCGCCGTGGATACACTTGGAAGATGCACTGGAGCCGTCCTTGTTGCTTCCGACCTTACCGTAGATAACCATTATCTTATCGGAAGGACACTTTCTGTAACGTGAAAGCACGACAAGAATCATACTGAACACAAGAACTGCGATAACTACCAAAGTTACTGTCAATGATTCGCCCATAATTTTTCTCTCCTTTTATCTGTTTGGTTCAACAACAAGAGTATTATCCCCCAGCACCTGTACAACTTTCACGCGTTCTCCGTATCTGACAGGCTCATCGCTGTCGGTTACTGCGTCAAGCTCCACAAGCTGCTGTCCTATAATGACGTTTACCTTTCCTCTGGAGGAGCGGTTTGCACCGATGGTCATATAGACCTCGCCTTCCTTGCCCACTGCCTCATCAGGCTTCATTGTTCCGTCATGCTGGAGCCTGAGAGTCCACTTGATGAAGTATGCAACAAAAAGCAGTGCAAGAGAACCCATGACCAGTGCAATGAATATTGCAAGAAGCGGATGTGCGCCCAGGGAAAGAGCGGTGATGCCCGACCATGAACCCACCGAGAAGAAAGCAACCAGACCTCGGACAGTGAAAAGTCTGAGACCTGAATCCTGCATTATTCCGTCAAGCTCACCGTCGCCGTCTATATCTGCATCACCGGATAAATCAGGGGAGTCGCCGAGACCGGATGTGTCACTGTCAAAATCCGCGTCCTCGCCTGCACCGACACCGAAAAGCAGAAGTATTGTCTGCAATATCAGTATGACAGTCGAAGGTATTGCCAGTATCCACAGTACCGCATACAGGGGATCTGAGTTAAACCATGCACACATAATATCATTCCTTTCTCATTTTATCAATACACCGATACGGTTATCTCACGTTTTATCTCCAATGTACTCTTCTCAATGTTATTTAAACCCACAAAACTCTGAAATCAAAATTAAATAATTGAAATGATAACCGCATCGGTGTTGTTTTTAACTGAATATTTTTGTGTACTCTTTTTCTGCAAGGGACTTGAGCTTTGCGGAAAGATATCCCCACAGCATTACTCTCAGCGCTCTCATGAGTTTTTCTCTTGAATCGGGCTGAGGTCCCTCGTAATCGCCTATAACCTCATTAACAATTGATTTTACATTGTCCTCAGAAAGAAGATTGCCTCTTGCTTCAAGCAGATTCACCCCTTTTTGTATAAGGGTATACAGATCACTGTCGGAAATTATATCGTCCGATCTGTCATCAAGCTTTCCGTTTACAAAGGTCAGGAGCGCCACGATCTTTTCAAGGCTCATTACCGATCTCAATATATCTATTATCAGTATTCTTGCAACCTGAAGCTCACCGTAGCGTTTGTCTGTCGGTGCTTCCACCCAGCCGCGCTTTACCCAGTTCTGTATAGTGGAGCTTTCGACCTTTGTCACGTCGCACACCTGCGACAGAAGCAGACCGCCTGTAGCAGCAAAGGCGGGACGAAGCTGTTCAAAATTTATGTTTCTGTTCTCAGGCATCATATCACCTCTTCAGATTTTCATAAGAACTCGCCTCGTGATGTTGTGATTATAGCAGAGGTTCATATGACCGTCAATGCCATTCTCGCGACTTTATGTATCCTTACATTCATTTATCACAAGGTTTTCTTTTGTTTTCTTATGTTTACTCTTTATTTCGCATTATTTCGAAAGTTTTGCATGAGTTTCTTTGAGTTGCTCTCTTATTGATAGTTTCTGGGGACATTTACTCTCGCACATACCGCATTCCATGCAGGCTGATGCATTTTTCTTTTCAGGATTATCCACTCCGATATGTGCATACCGCTCCTTTGCGTAATCGTCAAGCTTATAGACTCTTGAATAGTTCATAAGCCTGAAAATATTGGGGATATCTATCCCTGCAGGGCAGGGCATACAGTAATTACAGCCTGTGCAATAAAGCTCCATCAGCTTTTTGTTCTCTTCAAGGGCGGCTGATATACGGGAAAGCTCCTCTTCGCTGAGCTTTTCTGAATTGGAGGCTGTCGCACAGTTCTCTTCAACCATCTGAACACTGCCCATGCCTGAAAGAGCGATATTTACATTAGGGTTGGACATTACAAATCGCAAAGCTATTTCGGGAGAGGAATTTACTTTGCCCGGAAGAAGCGCGGATATTGCAGGAGACGGTGCTCCGAGACGTCCGCCGCCTACGGGTCCCATTATAACAACGCCCATATCCTGCTCGTGGGCAAAGGCTATCGCTTCCTCGTTTGCTCTGTCAAGAAGGTTATACTGGCAAAGAAGCGATGCGAAATTACCTTCGCCCTGCTTAATTATCTCTATCATGTTTTCGGGCGTATCATGGCATGAAAAAGAAATATTTCTTATTACTCCCTGCTCGCGCAGTTTTAGCGCACGCTCCCACGGGCCGTCTGTTCCTTTCACATCTTCATCCCACTTCTTTTTGTACAGACTCCAGAAGTGATAGAAGTCAATATAATCGGTATCAAGTGCTTTAAGCTGCTTTTCGACCCACTGTTCAAGGTCATCTCCTGTGTTTCCTATGGGATATTTTGTTGAAATATAAACCTTGTCACGGTAGGGTTTAAGCGCTTTGCCCATAATCGGCTCGCTCTGCTGTTCGCAATAGTACGGCGCACTGTCGAAATAATTTACACCAAGCTCCACTGCACGACGAATCATTTCCACCGTCGCATCGCTGTCATATATTTTGTTCTCGGCATCAAGCATGGGATATCGCATACACCCGAATCCCAGCTTCGATACCATCGCTCCGCTCTTGCCAAATCTCGTATACTGCATAATTTTTACCTCCCGGCTTTTATATGCTTCAATTATACATATATATACTTTTCCGTTCAAGTAATATACATGAAAACGACAGACTTTTATGCCTATTTAAAAATAGTTTGAATAATTTTTGAATTGCTTGAAAGCACTTTGTTTTTATGATAAAATGGAGAATGTCTTAAATATTTTCGGCAATGGGAGGAATATCCATGAAGAGATTTTTGATTGCCGTATTATTGATCTTTGCTGTGACTTTTTCTGCGTTTTCAGTATACGCCGAGGATATGAGCGATTCGCATATTGCATATGAAGAACTGCTTACCGCATGGTCTTCCGATGGATTTGACATGTATCCGGATTACGTCGGCGGTGTTTATTTCGATGACAGCAGCATTCTTGTGGTCGCTCTTTCCGATAACACCGAAGAAAATCAGCAGAAGGTTCTTTCTAAAACCTCCGCACCTGACGGCATAAGATTTGAAAACGCTGAGTACAACTACAATACTCTCAGCGAAACACTCAGCGAAATAAACGACAAAGCGGATACCGACGGATATGACTTCAGCATTCAGAGTGTGTCGATAAACGAAGAGGCAAACCGAATCGAAGTCAGTACAAACGAAGACGATTTTGCCGCTGCTTCCGCTCTTTTTTCTTCCACCTTCGGCAATAAGGTTACCGTTATCGTTGAAAGTGAGTTTGACCAGCTTTCCGATGATATTATCAACGACTTCGACGATGAACCCGCTGACGACTTCGCAGGCGACTACCCTGAGGAAGATGCGGGAAATACCGAAAACTATAATGAGGATGCTTTTTTTGCCTTCAGTTCCCTGACATCTGTCTGGGTCGAAGCAGGGTATACTATGTATCCTCCCTATGTCGGCGGTGTTTATTTTGCAGATAACGGCAATCTTGTCATTGCCCTCTGTGAAGACAATGAATCAAACAGAAACGCGGTCCTCGCCGCCTCCGGCTCTCCAGATGTCATAGAGTTCAAGACTGTAAAATACAGCTATGATGAGCTTTACTCCATTCAGGAGGAAATCGGAGAAAACTACAACAACAACGCTTATAATTTCCTTGTCAACTTCTACTCCGTATCCGAAGAGGAAAACATTGTCGAAATACGCGTTGCAAGCTCCGAGCTTGATTACGCAAAGCAGTATTTCAACTCCCTCTACGGCGATAAGGTCGTTGTTCTCGGCGGCTATGACACCGAAGAAGATACCGGACTTGAAGACAGTCTCAATGATGGAGCTTCACTTTCGGAAAAGCTCCGCTCCACCAGCAGTCTTCGTCTTTACATAAGCATAGCCATCATCGCCCTTGCCATTCTTGCGGTGCTTGCAATTACATTTATGCCCGGCATCCTTGGAAAACAGTCCTCCCCCCCTGCAAGAAGATACAGGAAATAAAAAATTTACAATTGAAAGAGAGCGGTATACCTATACCGCTCTCTTCTGATTTTTTATGCGGATTTCATAACAGACAACAAACTTTTGTCGATAATCGGCAATCTTCTTCACCCACTCTTCACATTAATTTTTTCAAACAATACTCAAGTTGAAATTTCTGTATTATAAAGCATTATTCGTAACAATTATGTAACAAATGGCAATGGATTCTGTATTATAATTATAGCATAGTGCGAGTGCGTCATATCAATACTGCATTTTCGCGAAAACCGCATAATTAAAGGCATAGAGGAGTGTTAACCTTTAATGATAGAATTTCGTAACGTCTATAAGACCTACGACAACGGAACAAAAGCTCTGAAGGATTTCAATCTTTATGTAAACGAGGGTGAATTCGTTTTCATCGTCGGTTCCTCGGGGTCCGGCAAATCAACCCTTCTGAAGCTTCTCATGCGTGAAGAGCTTCCCTCTTCCGGTGAGATAATCGTTGCAGGTCATAAGCTTTCCACTCTGCGTCATAAGGATCTTCCCTACTACAGACGCACGATGGGTATTGTTTTCCAGGATTTCCGCCTTATTCCCAACATGACTGTTTTTGATAATGTTGCTTTTGCAATGAGAGTTACGGGCATGAGCACCAAGGCAGTACGCAAAAAGGTTCCTTATGTTCTCGGCCTCGTCGGCCTCAGCGACAAGGCACGTTGTTATCCCAAGGAGCTTTCCGGCGGTGAGCAGCAGCGCGTAGGTCTCGCTCGTGCGCTTATCAACAACCCCGCTCTTATCGTTGCGGACGAGCCTACAGGCAATGTTGACCCCCGTATGAGCTTTGAGATAGTAGATATGCTCAACGAGATCAATCGCCGAGGCACAACCATCCTCATGGTTACTCACGAGCATTCCCTGGTCAAGAGATTCCACAGACGTATAATCGAGATTCAGGAAGGCGAACTCGTTGCAGACAGCGGACCGGAGGTGGAATTCTATGCTTAGCAGTTTCAAGTATCTTGTAAAAGAAGGATTCCGCAACCTTTGGACAAACCGCCTGATGAGCCTTGCTTCAATGGGCGTTCTCATCTGTTGCCTCCTCCTTATGGGCTGCGCGGCTCTTGTTTCGGTCAACATTTCAAATTTCATGGGGTACCTGACCGACAAGAACGCCGTTATGGTCTTTCTTAACGACAACATCAGCGGAACTGACATTCAGATCGCTGAGCAGCAGCTTCGGGAGATAAACAATATAAACGACCTTGAATTCATCTCCAGCGATGATGCTTTTCTCAGCATCATGAAGGGTATGAGCGATACAAAGGAAATTCTCGATACCGATGTTCTCGGTGAGACCGCTGAATTCCTCCCCAACGCTTTCAAGGTCACATTCAATGATATCTCTCAGTTTGATACGACCATTGAACTTATAAAGCAGAAAAACTTCGTCCAGCACGTCAGTGACAAACGCGAATTTGTCACGAGACTCAACAACATCAACAAGGTTGTTTCTGTTGTCGGTTTCTGGATTGTCGGTCTGCTCTTTGTTGTATCACTCTTCATTATAACCAACACCATTAAGCTTACCATGTATGTGCGAAAGCTTGAGATCAGCATCATGAAATCGGTCGGTGCAACCGACTGGTTCATACGGCTGCCCTTCCTTGTTGAAGGTATGATAATCGGTATCATTTCAGGTCTTGTTTCTTTCGGTCTTATCTGGTATGTATATCAGACCGCCATCAAGGCTGTCAAGGCAACCTTCTCCACAATTGCTGTTCTCAACTTCGGCGACCTCTGGTGGATAGTACTTCTCGCATTTGTCGGTGCAGGTGTTCTCGCCGGCGCAGGCGGAAGCCTTATCTCCATCAGCAAATATCTCAAGAGAGACGGAGGATTGAATAATGATTAAGAAAATCATGGTCGGCATGATCGTCATTCTCACTCTTATGTCATTCTGTATCTTCCTTGTTCCCGATGAGCCCGGTTCAGGTCCTGCTCCCGTAGAGGCTGCTACTCAGGCTGAGCTCGAAAGAAAGCAGAAGGATCTCGAAAAGCAGCAGGCTGACATAAAGAGCCGCCTTTCCACTATCCGTGAAAGAGCCGCTTCCGCTCAGGAAGAGCTCGATACCATCAACGCTCTTATTGCAAACCTTGAATCTCAGGTTGACACCCTCAACGCAAGTATTGAGGCTACTGAGGCTGAAATTGCCGAGCTCGAGGCTGAGATCGCAAAGCGTGAAGAGCTTATCGATGCAAACTATGACAACTTCAAGCAGAGACTTCGCATGATGTATATGTCCGGCGACCTTACCGGCGGTCTTGAGGTTCTCCTCAGCACCGAAAGCTATGATGACCTTCTCACCCGTATGTATTACATAGAGAAGATGGCTGACCACGATCAGGCCATCATCGATGCTATTGCTCTCGACAAGGCAACCTTTGAGGACAAGAGAGCTACCCTCGAAGCAAAGCGTGCTGCTCTTGACGAGCAGAGAGTCACTCTCAACGCAAAGAAAACTGAGCTTGACGAGGAAAAAGCAAACGCAGAAAAGCTCCTTAAAGAAATAGAGGCTGATCAGAAGGCTCTTGAAGAGGAACAGAAGAAGATCGACGAAAAAATGACCGTTGCAAGAGCTCAGCTCGATGCTCTTATTGCAGCAGAAAGCAAGAAGGACGTTGGCTCCAAGTATGTCGGCGGCGGCTTCAAATGGCCTGCTCCCGGTTACGGTCACATCACCTCTCCCTACGGCATGCGCTGGGGTAAGCTCCATAAGGGTATCGATATCGGTGCTCCCACAGGCGCCAAGATCGTTGCTTCCAACGAAGGCAAGATCACTACCAGTGCTTACAACTCAAGCTACGGCAACTACGTTATCATCAACCACGGCGGCGGATATATGACCGTTTACGCTCATCTCTCCAAGAGACTTGTCAGCGTCGGTCAGTACGTCGCAAAGGGTCAGACCATCGGTCTTTGCGGCTCTACCGGTCATTCCACAGGACCTCACCTCCACTTTGAGATCCGTGTCAACGGTACTGCTGTCAACCCGAAGAAGTATGTCTGATCGCGTCCATTGATCCACCGACCGGCGGAGGTCTTGACCTCTGCCGGTCTTTGTTGTAAAATATGTGACGGCGATATGCTTTTCGCTTCATTCTACAGAATCAGGTAGGTAACTATGAATAAGAAAATTTCACTGGGGCTGGCACTTTCAATCGCGATGATAATCACTGCCATCGCTGTCTCTGCCACCTACACCTTCGCCATGAATTCGTTTAATGACCGTATGTCATCTGTTATTGAGCGTCAGGATATGTATGACGATCTCAGTGAACTGGACGCTCAGGCGCGTCTCAGCCTGCTTTACAACATTGATGAGCAGGAGCTCAACAAGGCGCTTATGAGCGGCTATATAAGCGGTCTCGGCGATAAAAACGCAGCTTATCTCACCAAGGAAGAGTATTCCGACTATGTTTCTCACTGCGCAGGAACTGACTACGGCATCGGAATCGATATCTCTCAGCACACCGACGGAAACATAATCGTAAACCGTGTTCACAGCGATTCTCCTGCCGATGACAAGGGCGTGCAGAAGGGTGATATCATCACCAGTGTCGACGGCACCAAGGTACTTGAAATGGGCTACAGCGAAGCTGTTGCCGCGCTCTCTTCCCCTACCGGTGCTACTGTTAAGTTTGTAGCAAACCGCGGCGGCAGCAATTATCAGTTTTCCATTACCAAGGATTATTACACCGTTTCCTCTGTTGAATACAGAATGGTATCCGAGGAAGTCGGATATATTAGAATAACTGAATTTCTCAATAATACTCCCTCTCAGTTTTCTTCCGCCCTCGGAAGTCTTAAAGACCAGCGCATTGACGGTCTTATCATCGACCTGCGCGACAATCCCGGAGGCTCCTATGAGTATGCCTGCAAAATACTTGATATGCTTCTCCCTGCCGGCAATATCATGACTGTTATTGATTCTCAGGGACAGTCAAAGGTTCTATACACCTCTGACAACAGCAGTGAAAGCCAGATTGCTGTAGCTGTTCTTATCAACGAAAACACCGTTGGCGCCGCTGAGCTTTTTGCCAGTACAATTGCCGATTACAACCGCGGTGAGCTGATCGGGGTCAGCACAGCAGGTCTCCTTACCGTTCAGGAGGTATTTCCTCTCTCCTCCGGCGCTGCCGTTAAGCTCACCACTGCTCAGTGGAAGACTCCCAGCAGTTCTGTCATCGTTGACGGTCATGTGGTTCCCGTATTTGAAGTCAAGCTCACCGATTATCAGAACGCTAACCGCTTCCATCTTTCCGATGCTGAGGATCCTCAGATACAGACTGCTCTTGAGCGTGTTATGATACTCTTTGATAACATGGACGATTATGACTATAATTTTGAAGAAGTGTCAGACTCTGATATTTCAGCATCTGATCTGCCTGACGCTTCTCAGTCAGACACCTCCGCAACAGATTCTCAGGCATAAGCTTTAACAAACAGCAAAAAGCAGACACTTTATCAGTGTCTGCTTTTTGTTATGCCTTATAATTATATCTGCCATCGTAAACGCCTCTTGCCATCTCGTCAATTACAGAGGCAAGCAAGGGTGTTACCGCACCGTATCGGCGGTATGCAAAACGTCTTACAAAATTATCGTTTTCTTCCTTTGAAGGAGCAATTCCGTTGTCTATGGCATTCATAAGCTCTTTTATATCTCCGCTTTTGAAAGCAGGAATATCCTTGTCGTAGTCAATGTAGAGTCCGCGGTTGTTTACATAGTCCTCTCTGTCATAGCAGTACAGATAGCAGGGCTTTTCTGCTACTGCGGCTTCAAAGATTATGGAAGAGTAGTCACTGATAATATAATCAGAAACAACCACCATATCCATACCCATGAAGAGGCTGTCCTCTCTGCGGGAATCCTCAGTTATCACTACCTCACTGCCGCTGTGAGTCTTTATGACAAGATTGTACTTTGCAAGGTCCGCAGCCGCGCACACGCGCTTTACAGGCTCGTCCATATCATAGTCATTCTTTCCGTTCGCTCTGCGGAAGGTGGGAACATAAAGAATATTTTTCTTGCCGTTGCCAAGCTCAGGATATGCGCTGAGAACCTTTTCTCTTATGGCTTTGATATAACTCGGCTCTGCAAGATAGTCCATTCTGGGAAGTCCTATAGGCAGGAACTTCTCTCTTTCAAGTCCGAAGGCTTCGGAAAAGTGAGGAACACAGCTGTCGCCTGAACACAGAGCATAGTCATAGCCCTTATGCATACGCATTGCCTTTACTATATTTATCGGCGAGCCTTCAGGCTGACCTGCTATAGATAATCCTGAACGCTTGAATATTCCGATGGCGTGCCATATCTGTATTACAGTCAGGCTCTTTCTGTGCTTCAGCAAGGATACGGGTATGCAATATGTATCAAGCACGACAACTTTCGATGAGGCTATTGCGTGCATCTGACTGAAAATATGGAACCCGTACTTGATAATTCCTTTGATATCACCGGGAATCTTTCTGCACATCATTTTTTGCTCGTACTGAGGATAGTTTTTCTGAAGCTCTTCGCTGAGCATTTTGAAGTCTATACCCGGTGTATCATTCTGACGGCTGAGAAAGGTTATTCTGTTTTTAACCGGTGTAAACAGCTTTATAAAGAAATACACCACACTGAGGAATACTCTGAATATATAGATAAGTAAAGTTTTCATGTGCTCACCCTGTATCGATTTGGTTTTAGCATCTGTCAGAATCCTTTTTCCTTGTCAGATACCTGACCATTTTACACCTATGCACAAGGGTTGTCAACCTGCCATGCCACTTCCTCATCGCACTCATATTCGTTATTCTGAATATGGTCGTTACTTTTTCTTCTTCCCACAAACAGTAAAATCAGATACACAAACAGACATAAAACAAAGCCCTTTGGTTCTGTTATTCCTTCAAGAAGCTTTCCTGCCCCTTTCAGTCTTATTATTTCACTGTCTCTGCCGTCCTCAGTGCGGTTTGTATAAAGCACCCAGTCCCCCTCTCTTTCCGATGCGGCAACACCAATCACTCTGTATACCTCAGGAAAATTTGATGAGAGTTTTCCTGTAACTGAAATCACCATAACCGTCATCAGTGCAAAAGATAAAAGCCGTGCAAATATTCTTTTCATAATCTGAACCTCCAATACGATATTGTATTAGCCTTTTTCAGAAAAAAGAACATCTGCATGGCTTTCTCTATTTCTGCATATTGCAGTTTTCTATTATGGAAGCGACAAGCTCGGGGGCAAGCTCGCTTATTGGCTTCATTGGCTTGGGCTCAGGGGCAAGAGGCTTTATTTTCATCGCCATCCATTCAACATCGTGCCATTTTCCGTGCTTATAGCCTGCATCGGGAATTGCGCCAACATGAACGAAGCCGTATTTTTCATGGAAACGGTGGCTTTTTTCATTGGGTACGGTGATTCCCGAATATGCGTTATAGAGTCCCTGCTCCGCCATTATTCCGAAAAGTGCGTCATAAAGCTTCTTTGCAACGCCTTTTGAGTGATAGCTTTCGTGGACATATACCGACACCTCTACTCCGTAGCGGTACGCCCCACGCTCTGCATAACGGTGAGCATAGGCGTAGCCAACTATCTTTCCCTCTGCCTCATAAACCACATAGGGATAAACCTCCGATATATTTCTGATGCGCTCGGCAAATACTTCTATCGTCGGCACTTCAGTTTCAAAGGAAGCGCAGGTCTCCTCCACATAGTATGCGTATATATCCAGAAGCGCCTCGGCGTCCTCCGGCTTTGCAAGTCTCATTCTGTTCATTTGCTGATCCTCTCCTACTTTGAAAATGCCGCCTGAAATTCTTCTATGAACTCATCGGTCTGAGGCACATCGTCCACCATCATGGCAACCAGTGCAAAGGAACGCAGATCTTCGCTCATCATAAACTGCAGAGCTACTTCCACCTCTTCGCCGTCTATCTCGCTTACCCCTGTGCAGTTTACATAACAAGTGTAATCTTTTATCTGAAATGCCATCCACTCAGGTGCCATCCCGTCATAGAAATCGGTCATGCACTCTTCTATGGTTCCGCTCCGCTCGCTTCCGATAAAGTTGCTTTCCTGTATTGATTCTATCACATCCCACAGTTCTTCGTCTGTAAGTGCGCCTCGCTTATTGGGGCTTATTCTGTTTTCGATATCCTCAAACAATGTTACATCCATACAAAACACTCCTCAATTTGAGAAATTATAACTCTGCTGTGCTGTTGGATTGTAAACATACGGTTAATTTTGGCTTTCTTTGGACAGCAGAAGCTTTATTCCATAGGCACCTAAGGCAAGGAAGGTACACAGTATCACTGCGGCAGATATTAAGGGATACTCACGCTCCGTTGTAAAACAGAAAGGAATACCGCAAAGGTCAACAACAAAATGGAACAATGATACAAGCCACAGATTTCGTGTCTTTATATAGACGGCACCGAGATATATTCCCAAGCCTATCGCCCACACTATCTTGCATACGGCAATCACAGGCGGCATACCAAGCACGCCGACGATATGTCCCAAGCCGAACACCACCGCAGTAATCATAACCGCTGTAAGCTGAGGATTTTTTCTGCCTTCGAAAATCCGCTCGAGAGAATTCTGCAGAAGTCCGCGGCAGAAAAACTCTTCAATTATCCCGACTCCGATATAATAAATTACGCCTTCAATGAGCACTTTCCAAACTGACGGTGTATAATCAAAGGGCATAAGACCTATGCTGAATGCACCGCAGGGTATTGCAAAAGCCATTATTGCGGAAACACCGTAGGTTTTAAGTCCTGCGGCAAAATTATTTTTACCAAATCCCAGCTTGAAGTCTGGTATCAATGTTTTCGTAAGAACCGTGCCGGCTGTCATTGCGAAAACAATGTTTATTAAAAGTTTTATGCACACACTGTCAACATCGGACACGGTGACATTGACAAACGGAGCGCAAGGCAATCCTGATATATACATTACAGCAATGAGTGCAGCAATAATTATTGCTCTTATATTTTCTTTTTTCATCATAACACCACTTTATCTTAAACCACAAAAGGGCATTGAAAATCAATGCCCTTTTGGTTTTTTATGCTCTTTTCAAACACTTTACGATCTCACCCATGTAAACATAGTGATAATCACCGTTTGAATAGTTTTTATCTATGTCGTTGTCGATAAAACCTTCGGGCTTTATTCTGTCCTTGTATATCTTGCGGCAGATAAATACAGTTTCAGCCTCTGCAAAATAGGGTGCCTTCTCGTTCTTAATAACGGTAAGTCCTGCTTCGGCAATCTTGTCTCTGTCCCTGCCGCTGACAGTTCCGCAGAGTTTCAAAGCCTCCCGCTGACCGTCTCCGAAGAAGCAGAGAGAGAAGTACTCCTCATTTTCTACAAACTCGCAGGTGAATCTCTGAGGACGGATAAAGCAGGTTGCAACCTCTTTGTTCCACATGATGCCAAGTCCGCCCCAGCTTGCGGTCATTGTATTGACCTTATCATTGCCTGCAGTTATAAGCATCCACTGCTTGTTTATTGCCTCAAAAGTGTTATCCTTCAGATCGTATACAGATATTTCATTGAACATTTTACCGATCTCCTTTCTGTGTTACCATATTATGATAACACAGAAAGGAAATATAATCAATCGTAATAGTCAATATTGATCTCGCCCATACAGTCAGATATATCGATGACTGTTCCGCCTGCGGTTTCGGTTATTTTATTGTCAAAGGCGGTGAAGTTTCCTTCAAACTGAACATCGACCTTTGATTCCTTACCGATTGCAAAGTCTATATTGCCCATGCAATCAGCAATTCTGCAGTTGTTTTCTATAGCTGCCTTTGTAGATGCATCGATCTCGCCTATGCAGTCATCAAGGTTAATTGAAGTAAAGCTGCCTTCAACAGATATGTCACCCACTACCGATTCAAGGGTAACATCAGATGCACTGATATTCTCGCACTTGATCTCTCCTACCATGGACTCGAAAGACAGCGCCTGTGCATTTATATTATTGATATCTATATCACCGACACCGTTCTTGACAATGATCTTTCCTGCATATTCCTCAGGAATGGTCACAGTAAGATCTCCGCCGAAATTTGTATCTATGCTGCAGCCCTCGAACATATTGAATGAAACGCCCCCGTTGCTGCCCTCCATCTCTACAACGAGATCGTTGCCATCGATCTTTGCAAAGGTGTTCTTATCGAGATCTGCAGGCCATCTGCCTTCATATCTTACATTGAAATCATTACCTGCAACGATTTCAACATTGTGAGGTACATTTTCGAGAATTACACTTTCTATGCCTGCATCTGTGAAGGAAAGCTCAACTTCGCATCTTTCGGTGTATTCAGTTTTCTTTCCGTCACCTTCAAACATGGAAAATATGGATTCAAAGCCGCCAAGATCAAGGCTTTTCAGAGCCTGTACTCCGCCGTTGAACACCATTATTCCGCCTGCAATAAAGCTGCCGATCATCACTACAAAAAGAATTATTATAGTAACAACAAGTCCTGTTTTACTTTTCATTATTATTCCCTCCCCAATATTTTGCTGCTTGTGCTCTTGCTCACCGCTATCAGCTTCTTGAATCCTATGACAGCATACTTAAAGCCGATTATAAGAAGCACGCCCATGCAGACAAGTCCTGCCGCGATCAGAATAAGACCTATAAGGAGCGATGTACTGGTTGATGCCAGAAATACTCCGGCACCGATAAGTACTACTGCGCCGGTGAAGCAGCCTATTGTTGCTGCTACGATGCCGATAAGGAAATAAACTATATACATGCAGATGATAACAATGCCTATCCAGAAGAATACGTTTGCCACCTTCTGACCGGTCGTTGCTTCATTTTCTGCCGCAGGCGCGGAAGGTGCAGGCGTAAATACGGGTTCTGTCTTAGCTTCGCCATCTTCTGCTTCGGCCTCTTTCTCCTTAGCAGGTGCACCCTTAGCGTCTTCCGGAAGATTTTCAAGATACTGTGCCGCAATTACCGAAGGATCACCGAGCTTTTCGGCAACTTCCTCCTCTGTCATACCGTTATCACTGCCTGCTCTGAAATGTTCTTCATAATCGAGCAGGATATCATCTCTGTCAGACTTGCTGAGTCTGAGCAGTGCTTCTTCAAGCTGACTCAAGAACTCCCTCTTATTCATTATGCAGCCCCTCCGTTTTCAATGATTTGATTGACTTTTCCTACAAGAACATTCCATTCTCCGGTTAGCTCCGAAAGCATCTCTTCTCCGGCCTTGGTTATCGCATAGTATTTTCTTGGAGGACCTCCTGAAGCTTCCTCAAGATAAGAGGTCACACAGCCCTCCTGCTTTAATCTGCGAAGAACAGGATATACTGAACCATCTGCAAGATCAATGGACTGCGACAGCTTGAACGCTACGTCATATCCATAATGATCGTTACGGCTGAGCATTGAAAGTATACACAACTCCAATACTCCCTTCTTGAACTGAATTGACAAGTTGATTACCTCCCAATATTTTTTGTTGACCATTATTCCTTGAATTCAACTACTGTTTCAAGAACAATACCAATATAGCACTTATATTTGTATCTGTCAATAGTGTTTTCAAAATTTATAAAAAATATTCCGCTGTCACAACAAACAGCGGAATATAATATATTTATGTATTGCAATATCGTCGATCTCTATGATCAGAAGTCGCTGTCAGAATAAAAGTCACTGTCAGAAACATCGTCGAGATTGCTGTCATCCCAGTAAATGCCGTCCAGATCCTGATTGCCAAGAGCATCTTCGCCGTCTTCTACATAAAGATCGTCATAGTTTTCTTCAGCGGGCTTTGCATCCTTGCCGCTTCCCACAGCAAAAATTATAAGAAGAACTATGGACACTACTGCCAGAAGAGAGAGAACTATTTTCATTACATTTGAATTATTTGCGGTCATATTATTAACCTCCGAACCTATCGTATTTTATTGTTGTGTATTATTATAGCGTAAGAATATGAACAAATCAAGTAGCTTTCTGCAAACCTGAACTTCTTTCTTCTTGAATATCTGTTTTAATTCTGCTATAATACCTATATATACTTGTATCACTTATGATGAGGTGAGATTATGCCAAAAATAAAAGTCGTCTGTTCCGGCTGCGGAATATGGATAATGACAGATGACAGTCGCACTTCCATACTCTGTCCCAAGTGCGGTACGGAAATACTTGTTAATCCTGTTATAAATGTATCTCATACCCCTCATTCTCCTGTTGTTGCAAGCGGTGCTGAGCTTGAGTCCAAGCTTGCTTATGCCGAGGGTTTGCTTACAGCCGAGTGCTATTACCGTGCCGAAAAGGCTTTTCGCAATGCCGCTGTTCTTTTCCCTGATGATTACAGATGTCACTGGGGTATTGTAAGAAGCGGTACCAAGAATTTTACCGATTATAATTGCAGTGACTATGCCGTGGATTATGCAAATGCAGTTCGCAATGCAGATGAGATTCCACTGCGCTCCATGAAAGAAAACTATTCAAAATATCTTGATGAGCGCAGAAAATCGGAATATGAGCGAAAGGTCAGCGGTAAGATCGCCATGTTTGAGCCTGAGCCCCCCACTGCAGATGACAAAATGATAGCCACTGCCGAACAGGCAAGAGAAGTAGATCTCTATGAAGTGTCCAAAAAGGCTGAAGAGCCGCCCGCTCCCGCCCCCGAGCCTGAACCTGCTCCCGAGCCTCCCAAGCCTGCGGTTGACCCCAATGTTTCTTTTCTTCTTCGTGAGCAGCTTAACCAGCGTCTCAATCAGCACAACGAGGCCTGCAAGAGCGCATCTGCTCAGCTTAATCAGGCTGTTACGGATTTTGAGGAATACAAAGAAAAGCACAGAGGCTTCGGTTCATATCAGGTCAAGCAGACCCCTCCCATTCTTGAAATCGTATGGTTCGGTCTTTTCGCTTTCCCTGCTCTCATTTTCCTTGTATTTATTCTCCTTAAAAAGCTCCTTTGGCTTATGTGGCCTCTTTTCATTGTATTCAGCATTTTTGCTGCTCTCATGCTTTTCAACCTGCTTCAGGAAATGTCCTTTAAAAAGAAGATCTCCAACAGACGTATTCAGGATGACGGAGAATTCAAAGCGAAGAGCAAAGAGTTTGACAGAACTATAACTGACCTCAATAAGCAAATAGCTTATCATAAAGAGCAGATGGCTGCTGTCAAAAGAAAAATTCAGGAAGAAGAAAGCAGATTGCAGACTCAGTAAAAGAAATTATCCCATTGCGAGTTCTCTCGCAATGGGATTTCTCTGTGTCCGAAATGCTCTGATTTACTTCAGGCCGTTCTCGTAGGACTCGATCATCTTCTTGAAGGTGTGTCCTGTACGACTTTCGAGATTTGTACCCTCTCCTGCGGCTACACTGAGCCGTTTCTGCAGTCTGTCAAGGAATCTCTGGGACACCTCGCCGGTGAACACCTTGATGTTCAGCACTGCCCGTCCGTCCTCGTCGATGGTAACGAAGATCTTATCAATATACTCTTCCACAAACTGGCGGGTGATAAGTCCGTTCTGTGCATCCCGCTCGGCGTGCTTAAGCACCGAACGCAGCCGCTCGATGTGGTCGCGCAGTTCGCCCCGGGAATCGTTCTCGGCGGTCAGTTCGGCAATCCTCTGCTCGGCGGCGGCGATCTCGTCGTTGCACTCGCCGCTCTGGGCAATGAACTGGGCGTCGGTTATCATGCCGCTGACGTTGTACTCCAGTAGCTTGGATCGCTTTTTCTGCGCAATATCGATGCGCTGCTGCTGTGCCGCTATTGCCGCGCTGATGTCGCCGCCCTGATTGAGACTTATGTACATCTCCACATACTCGGCGATGAGTGCTTCGGCGCTTGCCGAGGTGTCGCGGAACACATCCAGCAGAACGGGGATTATCTCCTTTTCGTATATGGGAAATGTGGGGCAGGAATCCTTGCCGTTCTTTATTTTGCCCGAGCATACCCACTTGGAGTTCTTGTTGCCCCGCCTGTCCACGCTGTCACGGCGGTAGAACGCCGATCCGCAATGGGTGCAGAACAACTTTCCGGTGAGCAGATTGCCGTGATTGCACTGATTCTGCCGCCGCTTTACATCAAGGCTTCGTCGTGCAAGAACGGCATTGGCTTTCTCCCACAACTCCTCGCTGACGATGGCCGGCACAATCTCGCCGCTCTCGTCCTTGAACATAACCCATTCCTCCGGCGGCAGGAACTTCTGCTTCTTGGTAAACATATCCACAATCTGTACTTTTCCGCCGACATAATACCCTTTGTATTTGGGGTTGGCGATGGTATTGCTCATGGTGGAGTGGCTGATTCGGTTGCCGTTGTGGTTGCGGTAACCTCGTTCCCAGAAGATGTCCTCGATCTGCTTCATGGAATACTCGTCGGTGGCGTACAGCTCGAACAGCTCACGCACCATGGGTGCTTCGCTCTCGTCGATAACCAGCCTGCCGTCCTTTTTGATATAGCCGAAGATGCGGCTGTTGCCCAGCACCACCGACTTTTTGATGGCCTCGGCGTGTCCGAACTTGATTCGGCTGGAAAGCTTTCGCAGTTCGTCCTGAGCTATGCCAGACATAATGGTCAGCCGCAGCTCGGAGTCCTCATCGAGGGTGTTGATGTTGTCATTCTGGAAGAATACACCAACGCCACTGGCAAGAAGCTGACGGGTAAACTGTATGGAATCGAGGGTGTTTCGGGCAAATCGGCTGATCTCCTTGGTTATGATGAGGTCAAAAAGCCCTGCCTCGGCATCGTCCACCATGCGGTGAAAATTCTCGCGCTTGGCAGTGGTCATGGCAGAAAGTCCCTCGTCCACATAGCCGTCAACATATGTCCAGTTGGGATTCTTCTTTATCAGGTCGGTGTAATAGGTGACCTGATTGTCCAGCGAGTTGAGCTGTGCGTCCTTTTCGGTGGACACACGGGCGTAGAAGGTCACTCGCAGGGGAATTTCGTAGATATTTTTCAGCCGCAGTTCGCGGCGTATTTCATGGATATCCATAGCTTTGTCATTTCTCAAGAGTTGATTGCATCATCACTCTATGATGATATGATAACATTATATTATTTTGTTTTCTAATGGGAAATGTATGCAGCCGGAGCGGTCACCGCCCCGGCTGCATGTGTTCTTATCGTTCTTTGACGTGTCGCTTTTTCTTCTGTTCGGATTCTCGTTTGAGTATCTTATTATGCATAGCGCGGTACTCCTGCTCGGTTATCGCTCCCTCGGCAAGTGCACATCTGTTAAAATTTTCCAGCCACAGTCGTTCCCCTACTATCTGCCGTTCCACACGATTCTGCTCATCCATTTTCTAT
>JAZSJQ010000099.1:0-3844 GCA_045534445.1 Acutalibacteraceae bacterium | reverse complement strand
TTTTCCTTTTGAAATAATAGTACACGATGATGCTTCTACGGACGGCTCCACCGAGATACTCCGTGAGTATGAGAAAAAGAAACCTGATATAATCGATCCCATCTATCAGACAGAGAATCAGTATTCAAAAAAGGTACCCATAACCAAAACCTATATTTTCCCAAAAATCAGAGGAAAATACACTGCCATGTGCGAGGGAGACGATTACTGGACCGATCCGCTCAAGCTTCAGAAGCAGTATGATTTTATGGAGGCAAATCCCGATTATACCCTGTGTGCCGCAAAGATACGTCAGGTAAACTGCAGTGATCCTACTGTTCCAGACAGATTTATCGGCCCTATTGACCACACGGGGGAGGTAACTGTTGAGCAGATTCTTGAGCAGAAGGATAAGCAGGCCTTCGGCACCTGCTCGCTGTTTTATAATACACAGGTTATGCGCAGCCGTCCCGATGACTTCCCTACCGGCGGAGACAGAATGATGGTTCTGTGGCTTGCCTTTAACGGCAGAGTGTGGTTTATAAATGATGAAGTGGGTATATACCGCAGAGCAAGGCCCGGTTCATGGTCGGAAGCAAACTGGGGCAGCGGAAACGAGACGAAAATAAAGCTTTGCTATTCCTTTGTAAAGGTCCATATGAAGGTTGATAAGTTCAGTGATTTCAAATATAACAGCACTATGCAGCACGTGTATCTTCGCTATATGAAGATGGCCCTGCGAGCGGGCGGCAGTTATAAGGATATAACAAAGGGCGAGCTTAAAGAATGTTATAACGGACTTACTTCTGACAAAAAGCGCAGTCTGCTTATATACAAAATCCTTCTCCCTGCAAGAAAGGCTGCATCAGCTATAAAGAAAAAGCTTAAAAAGAAGAAATAAAAATTTTTCCCGATTCGGCTTTTGCCGAATCGGGATTATTCATATTACTTTTTCTCTGCTTGTGCTTCTTTGTTTTTCTTTTCTCCTGCTGTGAGAGCTTTTTCTCCGCGTATTTCCATAATTATCCAGCCCAGCACTATCAGCACCGAGGTTGAGAAGATAATTATGGGGAATATCTGCTTATAGATAATTACCGCGATATTTTCCCCTAAGCCTCCGCCTATGATAAAGGCAGCAAGGAAACCGAAAACTGTAATTCCTCCGAGAAAAACGAGAATGATGCTCGCTATCGCCCAGATGATGCTGAGCACCTTACTGATTTTTTCTTTGAGCATTTTTTATCCTCCATTACATCAAATTCCCAGAACCGGTAAAACGCCGAGCAATATCAGTACAGACAATATATAGTGAATCACTACCCAGATAAAGCAGTTTATCATTGTGGGCTTCATTTCAGATTCTGCTATGCTCATAGCGGTAAGTGTACATACTGCAACAGGAGGGATAACGCCGCTCATTGAGCCGCATATACACGGAAGCATCGCTGCTGCAAGGATAGGATTGACGCCTGCGGCGCTCATCAGCGAGACCAGTGCAGTACCAAAAATGGCTATCTGTGCAGAGCCCGGGAATATCATACCAAGCACAGCGGTGAACAGAGGTATTATAAATGCCATGGCAACAAAGCTCATATTAAAGGAGCTTATATACTGTGCGATAGAATCGCCGGCGTTTATGTGCTCCATTATCTCGCCTATGCTGTAGGCAAATACAAGGGTGATGAGGGTAGGTATAATCTTTTTCAAAGAATCCTCAAAAAGCTTGCAGAGTCCCTTTGCGGTGCGCAGTTCCTTGTTTTTTGAAATAAATATAGAATAGATGGCGGCAGCACCGGGGATAAACAGCAGAAGACTCTTTGAGAATGCGGATGCACCGGCGGAACCGATAAGGTCGGTGAACAAAGTGTCTGTAAACAAATAGTCAAGCACAAAGGGCAGCAGAATAACAAGAGGAAGAAGCAGACTTTTCCAGCCCTTTTTGATAGACTGACCAAGGGGAGGCAATTCGGATTTGTCAATCGGCTTGACCTTGTAGTACTTACAGAATACCATAAGAGTAATAATTCTCTGGATAATGAACCATATTGATATGCACCAGAGAATAAGCCAGAATTGACCTACCTTTATAGTGTCCTCACCTGCATATGCAACAAGACAGGCATATGCAGCGACAATTATTCCCGACGGGGGGGTCATATTTCCGAGGGTGCTTGCAGAGGCTTCGACATTTGCGGCAAGATGAGCAGGAAAGCCGGATTTTTTCATTGCAGGTATGGTAATGACACCTGTAGCAGCCACGTTGCCCGGACCGCTGCCGGAGATAGCACCCATAAAGGTACTGGATATAATAGCTACATAGCCTGCACCGCCAGGGACTCTGCCGATAAGTGCCAGCACGACATTGATACAGTCATTTATAACTCCGGTCTTGTCAAGGACCACACTCAGAGCAAGAAATGCAAATATTGTATAAAGCAAAGAGGTGGAAAAGGTTGCTTCAATAAATTCAAGAGTGTGGCTCCAGGTGTTGGTCAATGCGAGCATAAGGACAAAGCCTGCGCCCATTACCTGATAAATCGGTCTTTTGGTTATTATAAAGACCGCAAATATAAAAGCGAACAGTATCAGAAGATAAAGCAGTGCAGTTGGCATTATATCCCTTCCTTTTCGATTTGGTTATAATACTTATTACAAATTGGTTATATGATATCACCCCATTCCGATTCTGTCAACAGAAAAATTCGTATTTTACAAAAAATCCGGAAAGGTTGAAAAATACTGCATAATAGATTATCATATAATCACACCGATCAGGAGGTGACAAAATGAACTCACGACAGCTTCAGTATGCTGTTGCCCTTGCCAAGGTGCTTAATTTTTCCGAGGCGGCACAGCAGCTTGATATATCCCAGCCTGCCCTGAGCAAGCAGATAATAGCCCTTGAAACAGAGCTTGGAGTAAAGCTTTTCGACCGCGGCACAACACCTCTTACCCTCACTCCCGCAGGCGAATTTTTCGTTCCTAAGGCTGAGGAGCTTCTATTTGACGAGGATGTGCTGATAAAGACCATGAATCGCTACAAAAGCGGCGAAAACGGAAAGCTTACCATCGGAGTATCCCCCTTCCGCAGTCTTTATCTTATGCCGCCGCTGGTGAAAGCATTGAAAGAAAGATATCCCAATCTCAGCATCACCCTCAGCGAGTACGGACGTGCTCAGCTTCACAAGGGCATTGTCGATGGGCTTTATGATTTTATTATTACTAATCTCCCCGTTGACGATTCTCTTCTTGAGGCTGTGCCTCTTGAAAAGGATTCCCTTGTGCTGGCTGTGCCAAATGAGCTGCTGCACCTTATAGACAGGAGCAGAATAAGAAAAGAAGGCAAGATAAACTATATCGACCTGTCAGGCTGCGAAAAGCTGCCCTTTGTCGTAGTCGGACGAGGTCAGGAAATGCGCCAGCTTTTTGATAAGCTGTGCAGGCTTTCACGTATCGAGCCGAATATTTACATGGAAGTCGTGGGAATAACCACCGCATGGACCATGGTCAATGAAGGGCTTGCCGCCACCATTATCCCCATGCAGTTTATCGGCTCCGAAACCCTTGGCAATGTAACTCTTTTTGAGATAAATCAGAACACCTACGTAAGACAGCCTGCCATTGTAACAAGGCGAGGACAGTTTGTGTCGGAATATGCACAGTATGCCATGGAGCTGCTGAAAGGAAACAGATAAAAAACACCGTCATGTTTTGCATGACGGTGTCAGACTGTCAAAGAACCTCCCTCTGACGAGGGGAGATGACTTCATAAATGAAGTCGGTTTTGCGTAGCAAAACTCGGAGGGAGAGGATTTTCGACTACCCCTCAGTCACTTAAGTTCGCATCAGCGAACTTGGTGACAGC
>JAZSJQ010000106.1:0-53927 GCA_045534445.1 Acutalibacteraceae bacterium | reverse complement strand
CGGCATCGTGCTTTATGGTTACATATTCCGACATTCTTCCCTACCTCCGAAAACGACAAATAAGGCGGTGCATTGCACACCGCCTTTGCCGGTCTTCAAAATATTAGTCGAGATTGAAGCGCTTCTTGAATCTGTCTACACGACCGCCGGTATCAACCAGCTTCTGCTTTCCGGTAAAATACGGATGGCACTTGGAGCAGATTTCAACGCGGATGTTCTTCTTGGTAGAGCAGGTGTTGATGACATTACCGCATGCGCAGGTAATGGTGGTCTCCTCGTATTTGGGATGCAGTCCTTCCTTCATTCCAGTCACCTCTTTCGTTGATGTATCAAACGCTAGATGAGTATAATACATATTCTCTCAAATTGCAAGTGTTTTTTGAATTTTTATTTATTACGTCAGTTTTGAGTACCTTTCATCGTGGTATATCAATGAATTTTGAGAGGGTGAATGACCATATGCACAGCCTTTCAACGGGCTTTTCGAGCACCTGCTCCATTGCCGCGGCATAAAGCCTCAGCTGGTCTGCGTAAGCTTCAATGAATTTATTATCTTCGTACATTCTGTCACTCTTATAATCGATTATTACTATACTTCTCTCAAATTCGAGAACACAGTCACAGGCACCTTCTATTATGATCTGCTCGTCGGTGTCCTTATCGGTAAACAGATGATGGTATTCTTTCGGGAGGATCGCCGAGAAGGTCTGCTCGCGGAGTATCTCCGCAGCCCTTCTCATCATATCTCCCCCTTCTCCATTGAAGAAATTTTCAAGCTGCTTTGTATCAAGCACTTTCAGTTCTTCCTTTGAGAAGGTCCCGTTTTCAGAAAGTCGTTTAATCTCTGCTCCGATATTCTCAGCCGCAGCTTTGCAGTCGGCTTTTTCCATGAAGCGGTGAAGCACTGTGCCGCGGTGAGTTGCACTGATGCCCTTTTCGTCTAGAAATGCAGGGCGGCTTGCGGCTATGGCTCTGTCGGCAGAAAAGCTGTGAAGGCTTGAAGCTGTGACCTTGGATGGAACTCCCTCAAGCTTTGCCCCATCATATTCCCACGAAAGACGCTTTTCTATTTCGGAAAGCATTTCGGGATCGGGCTCGTATAATTCTTCCCAATCCTCCTCTGCCTCTTCTGCCGCTGTAAGCTGTTCTTCCTCGGTATAGACCTTAATTTCAAATCTGCCGTCACTGTCGATGGCAAACATCTCGTCCGTTCCGATAAGCTTTCTCAGCACCTCGCCGTCACGGTGGCTGAGGGCGCAGGCGGTTATCCATGTGCCGTAATCACGACGGCACAGCATTGCGCAGGGATTTATCATGCCCTTTTCATCCGTCATGCAGGCGGCTCTCATAACCATATTTTCAACATTTCTGTAGGTTGCGACCATTATGAGCTTTTCCTTTGCTCTGGTCATTGCAACGTAAAGCTTGCGGATATCCTCTGCAACCTCTTCCATATTGTCAATGGCTTTTATCGCCGCTCGGGGCAGAGTTTCGTTAAGACCCATTGCATTATCACTGACTCTGCAAAGTCCTACACCAAGCTCCTGACCGAATTCCACATCGCCGCGCCTGTGATTCTGCTTTGCTCCGAGTCCGCACACGATGCATATAGGGAATTCAAGCCCCTTGGATTTATGTATGGTCATCATTCTGACAACATCAGCATTTTTCATTGAGGCTGATGCAGGAGGCATATCTCCCTCCTGCTCGGCTATTCTGTCAACAAATCTTATGAACGCGCCTATTCCGCGGTTTCCTGATTCCTCACAGCTTTCTGCATAGTCTATGAGCATTTCAAGATTTGCTCTGCACATCTCGCCATCGGGAAGCGCGCAGACCGCACCCATATAGCCCGTCCTGCTGAGCATTTCGCTTATTACCTGCTCTCCCGGGGCAGTCGATGCCATATTTCTGAGCTCTGACAGCAGAGAGAGAAAAGCTGTGCATTTTTCATCGCCTTCCTCTGATGCCTTGCAGAGTGCATTGTAGAAATTGCCCTTCGGAAGCGCGAGCCTTATTTTTGTAAGATCATCAGCATTAAAACCTGCCATGGGTGAGCAAAGCACGTTGAGCAGGGGAATTTCCTGCAGGGGGTTATCTATTATTCTGAGAAATGACAGCGCCGTCTGCACCTCACTGCGCTCTAAGAAGCCCGTTTCGTCAGACAGCAGACAGCCGATGCCTACCCTTTCAAGCTCCCGTGCCATTATGGTTCCGTGATGTCCCTTGACCTGCGCTCTCAGTATGCAGAAATCACGGGGTGCGGCAGGTCTCATGCACTTTTTTTCCTTGTCATAGACCTCGTACCCTTCGTCTATCATGCTTCTGATTTTTGAAGCCACAAAGCGCGCTTCCGTAGAATCGGTCTTGTATTCGTCCTCATCGCTGAGCACGTTCAGCAAATGCAGCTCGCTGTGTCTGCCCTCGGCTTCGGGGTAGCTTGCCTGAGGGTCAAGCTGCTGACCTGTATAATCAACGCCTCCGCACTGAGGGGTCATAAGCCTGCGGAAAATAAAGTTGACCGTATCTGTTACCTCGCCTCTGCTTCGGTAGTTCTGAGCAAGGGTTATTCTTGCGGGATATCGGGGGTTGTCATCGTCAAAATCCGTATATCTGTCAAAGCGGTCGGTAAAGAGCGCGCTGACCGCTCTGCGGAATCGGTATATGCTCTGCTTTACGTCGCCGACGATAAAGAGATTTTTTTCTCTGTGGTCTATCTTTTCTCCATCTTCACGGGCAACGGCACGGAATATCATATCCTGAACAGCACTTGTGTCCTGATACTCGTCAAGGAGTATTTCCTCGAAGCTTTCACGGACTTCAAGCGCCGCAGGAGTTCTGTAAAGTCCGTCCTCCCGTCTTTCAACAAGAAGCTCTACCGCCAGATGCTCAAGGTCTCCGAAATGAAGTACATTTCTTTCTCTCTTGAGCTTCGTCATGAGGGTAAGATAGTCCTGAGTCATACTGCACAAGGTCTCCATAACGGGGCGGAGACAGCGAAGATCCTTTTCCTGCTCCTCCAGAGTACAGCACATGGTCTCCTTTGCCGTGGAAAGCAGCCTGTCAAAAAGCTCCAGCATACCGTCTATCTTTGCAACGGTCGCCGCATCCTCTGCCTTGTTGTTCACCTTGCCCTTTATGCTGTATTCAGATATTTCCGCCAGCACGGCATCGTAATCTCCATACAGCTTTTTCATTCGCCTTCTTTTTTCAAGAAGCGGAGGAAGTATTCTGCTGAATTTTCGCTTTATATCCTCCTGTTCATCGGCAAGAGCACTTGCCTTTTTGATAAGCAGAAAGGCATTATTTATCATTTCATATGCCTGCTTTTCTGCCGCCTCGCGCCAGAGCGCACCGTCACTTCGGTACATTTCGCGGACAGCTTCGACACACTGCACGGGAAATGGCGATGCCTCTGCGAACAGCGCAAATTTCTTGAGGGTCTCCGTCAGCTTTGTATCGTCCTTCTTACCTGCAAGAATTTTCAGAAGGCTCTGAAAGCCCTCATCAGACTTGTCGTAGTATTCCTCTGCAATCTGTTGGGCTGCCGCCTCGCTGAGCAGTTCGATCTCATTATCATCGGCAATGCGGAAATCGGGAGCTACTCCAAGGGAGTGGAAGTTCTCGCGCACAAGCCTGCCGCAGAAGGAGTGCATGGTGCATATCTGCGCACTCTGAAGCAGAAGCCTCTGCCGCTGAAGATGTATTGAGCCCGGATTTTTCGCAAGGCTTTCGTCAAGCTTTGCGGCGATTCGCTCCTTCATTTCGTTTGCAGCGGCATTGGAGAAGGTAACAATAAGCAGGCGGTCTGCATCAATATATTTCCCGTTTTCATCGGGACTGAGCATCTCCATTACGCGCTGGCTGAGCACTGCTGTCTTTCCCGAGCCTGCCGCCGCAGACACAAGAACTGTTCCTTTTCGGGCATATATTGCCTGTCTCTGTTCTCTGTTCCAGCTTATATCAGCCATTGTTCTCCTCCTCTCCCATCAGTATCGCTTTAAGTCTTTCTTCCCCGTATTTTTCTATCTCTCTGCCTGACACACGGGGATCCTCCACGCCGCAGGCATATTTCATATCACAGTAGGAGCAGGCATCCGCCCTGCCGTATACGGGCTTCGGCGCAACCCTGCCCTCGTGGAGCGCCTCGCCCATTTCAGCAAGAAGCCGTCGGGTGTATCTGCACAGGGCATAAAACTCCTCATAGGGCAGCGTGTGGCTGGAGCGTTTGTCAAAATTGCCCTTGGCAGTAAGCTTGGCAGGTATAAAATGGCCCTTCACGCCCTCCTCCATTGCGCTGACCACCTCGATATCCTCCACCAGCTGACCGCTCATTTTAAGTTGCTCGGCACGCTGGGCAAACTCATTTTCGCCTTCTCTGCGCGCGTCTCTCAATCCGAAGCTTGCAGGGAAATAAAGGGCGCCTGCTATCTTGTGATTTTTAAATCTTTTGCTTCCAAGCAGTGCATCGAAATACATGAACATCTGCATATCAAGACCCTGCACCACTTTATCGGCAGAAAATTCCTTTTTGCCTGTTTTGTAGTCGATTATTCTCAGATATTTTTCTATTCCCACCTGAGCTTCGTCCACGCGGTCGATAAGTCCCGTTACGCGCAGCGAGCCGTTTTTAAGCTTTATTTCGGGGTACGGAATCTCCTTTGAGCCAACGAAAAGCTCCATTGCATCGGGTATGGGACGGAATGAGCCGACCTCAAACTCCGCACCCATGAACTTTATTATCTGTTCAACAGAATCAGCAAGAGAAAAAAGCAGACTTAAGAAACGGGGAGATTTGCCCTCTCTGCCACCCATATTCTCATCGAGATATCTGTCTATCAGACGGTCGATCTCGGGTCTGAGATCTTCACTGAGGGAAAACTCCGTCATGTCGTCAACGTGTTCTCTTGTGATATGCTCAAGAACATAATGCACAACCGTACCGTAGGACATGGCATCTATCTTTGCCTTTCTCCTCGGCTTTACGGAAAGACCGTAGTCGCAGAAGAACTTGAATGGGCATTTGAAGTAATCGTCCGCTCGGCTCTGGGACATCTTTATGTTTTCACCGAAAAGCTTTTTCGGAAGTTCCCTGTTTCTTATATTGAAATATCTGCCGTTTTCCGCTCTTTCAAGAGTGCGCATTCTGTCTGCATACTGACTTTTTTCGGACATTGCCTTTTTGAGCGATGCGGCAAGGGGAGTTTTCTCTCCTGCCTTAGCACTGAGGGAAAATGCCGCACCCATGCCCTCTATTTTATCCATGGTCAACTCATCGTCAGACTCGGTCTGTGTGCAGGCAGGCAGGAGTCTTTTCACTTCGCTTATAAGCTCGGAAGGGCTTGTCTTTACATTTCCTGCGGATTTCGGAGTAGTTATATAAAGCCGCTCGGAGGCTCCGCACATGGCATTGTAGCAAAGAAGCCGCTCATCAAGCGCCTGCACGCTTGACGGTTCCGCCACCTCTATACCCATATCGATAAGCTGTTTTCTCTCCGTATCGGTAAAAACACCCGACGAACGCACATCGGCAGGGAAGGAGCCCTGACAGGCTCCCAATATGAAGGTCGCTCTCGGCTCACTCGTTCTCACTCTGTCTGCGGCACCGAAGGTTACCTCGTCAAGCCCCTGAGGTATCTGGCCGACTGTCACCGAGCTTATCATAAGCGACAGCATATCGGTAAATTCGTCAAGCGGCAGTATCTTGCCGCCTTCGATATTTGCTGTCTTGTCAAGGATATTCATAAGAACATCCCACACCTGCTGCTGTATCTGTGAATCCTGAGCATTAAGCTTACCGCACAGCTCTATAATGCACTCTGCGGTACCTGCGCTGTCAAGAAGCTCGTATATGTATTTTGCCCTGTCTCGGCTTGTATTGCCCTTCATCTTTTCGCAGAAGGGAAGCATCAGATCGCAGAAGCGGCTGCGGACGCTGTTTATTTTTTCAAGGCGCTCCGCGCCGTCTTCGCTTATTTCGCCTTCAAGTCCGTCAGGATTTGATGTAAATTGGCTCTTCCATTTTTCTCCGTTTATATCCCACATGAAGGAATATTCCTCGCAAAGGGAGACATCTTCATGGGATATTCCGCTTATCATGCCCGTTTTGAGCATTGTAAGTATGCTTTCGCTCTGCCATTTTCCGCGGCACAGCATCAGCGCACAGGAAACAAAGCGCACCGCAGGAGAATATTCGATAGATACCCTTCTGTCAAAAAACAGAGGGACATTCTGGTTTGCAGCTGCTTCTCTGACATAACGCATATACTTGCCCTCATCGCGGACCAGCACAACAATATCGCGGCAGCGATATTGTTCCTCTCTAAGCAGGCGGCGTATCTCGCGGAAAGCAAAATCTGCCTCATCGCGCATATCGAGAGCTTCATATATATGTACCCCGTCGGCTTTTTCCATCGTCGGTGCTTCTCTGAAATTGAATATGCCTTTTTCTATTTTGGCAAGGGCTGCATTTCTGAATCTTTTTCCATTATCGAGTACGATGGGTGCTTTCACTGCAACGCCTCTGCGCTTTGCAAGGTCAATAAGCTTCTGCGCTGTTTTCTTGACGGGAGAAAAAAGTCCCATTCCCTTATCGGGGTCAGAAAGAGAATCGGCACAGAGGGTAATTATGCATTCCTCCGCCTGTGCCATAATAGCAGATATGACTCTCAACTCCTGACCTGTAAAGCCCCGGAAACAATCAATTATTACGGTCTTGCCCTCATAGTATCTTGTTTCTTCGATCTTTTCGGCATAGCGTGTCAGCATATCAAGGTCATCATAGCCTGAGGCAGACACTATTCTGTCATACTCTGCGCATACAAGAGAAAGCTCCGAAAGCTTCATTGAGAGAAGCTTTGCAGGTGTTCTTCGTGCCGCCGCTTCAAGTTCCGACGGTTCCACTGCAAAAAGCTTCAATTCCTTTACCGCATTGAGCATATGGGACACAAAATCAACATTTTTTCTCTTTCTTGAATACAGCTCCAAAAAGTCCTCAATGTTATTCAGTGCCGCATACATTGCTGCCGCCTTGCCGCAGTCATCTATCCTTGCGCTGCCCTTTTCCGACTGCTTTTCAGCAAGCCTTGTAAAGCTGCTGACTTCCACGTTCCTCGCTTTTGACGCGCCAAGTGCCAGAAGTATGGCTCTTTCGGACTGGAAGGAATACTGCTCGGGCACTATAAGCACCGATTTTTTGCCCTCATTGGCTCTTTCTATTGCTGTTCTGCGGGCTTCATAGGTCTTGCCTGCTCCCGCTCTTCCGAAAATTATCTGCAGCAATCTGCCCACCTCCAAACATATAAGTTATTATACCATCAGAGATGGACAAAAACAATCTCATCTAAATAGCTTTTGAAAAAGCTCAACGAGATAAAACTCAACTTCATAGTCGCCTTTTGTAATGTTCGACTGTTCCTCCGAAAGTACGCCTTCAAGCTCATCACCGCATGCGGTGGGCAGACAGAGCTGAGGAAACATGACGCACCACCAGTTTTTGCCTTCCCCTTTTCCTATATAGACATTGACCGCCTCGTAATTTCCTGCAGGGAGGGTTATTTCTCCGTAGTGACGGGTATCAAACCACGCTTTTCCGATTTCGATTCTGACATCGTAGTCAAATCCCTGCTTCTTTATTTCGTCCCTTGCCGCCGCTTCGAGATATGGTATTTTTTCTTTTGCGGCATTCTCGGCATCCTCCTTGGTTTCGGCAGATGCGAACAGTTCTTCGGTTTCTTTGAGAAGTCTGTCACGAACTTTGAGCTTAAGTGCCTGATCTTCCTCTGAATCGGAATTTGCAAGCACATGCATACGAAGCACACTTTTTCTTATTTCTTTGCATTCGCCCTCGAAGGAGACAAAAGAAAGTACAACTGCAAAAACGAGCGCAAACAGCATGGATAATTCAAGTCTTTTCATATTATGTACAAGTCCTTTCTTTTCAGAGAGGCTCGAAGTTTTAAAGACTTGTCTTTAAAACAAAACCTCCGTCTTTTACTTTCGCAGAAAGTATGGACGGAGGTTTTAATTTTATTCAGATAATTTCACAACCGACATTTACAGGGGTTGAAACAAATGTCTCGCAATCCGCAAATTCGGCATCACAAAGGGCTTTTTCGGCGCTCTGTCTGTCAGTGAAAATCCCAAAAACAGCCGAGCCGCTGCCTGTCATTATGGAGCCGAGAGCTCCGTGCTTTATAAGTGTGCTCTTAATTGCATTGGTTTTTTCGGTGCCTGTTGCCTGCTCGAAAACATTGCACATTTCTTTTGAAAGAGTTTTAAGATCACCGCTTTCAAGGGCTGTTATCGCCGCCTTGTTGTCAGGTCGTATGAGGTTTTCGCAGGAATCAACAAGGGCATAAGCACTGCCCGTTGAAATGTTTTCGTTTGGCTTTACTATGGCGATAAAGCAATCAGGCATCGAGGGCTTTTCTGTAAGAATTTCTCCGATTCCCGATGCAAGGCGGGTTCCGCCGAGGAGACAAAAGGGAACATCAGCACCGACCTTCTGAGCGATGGCGAGAAGAGTTTCTGTGGGCAGAGGTTTTTCAAACAGCTCACTGAGTGCGAAAAGCACACCTGCGGCATCTGCACTGCCCCCTGCCATGCCTGCCTGCATGGGAATGACTTTTTCTATCGTTATCTCAACACCTGAATTTATTTCAGCCGCCTCAAGGAAAAGCTTCGCCGCTTTATATGCGGTGTTCTTTTCGTCGAGAGGAACTCCCTTTTTGTTGCAGAGGAGAGTAATGCCGCTGTCGGTTTTTCTCACCGACACGGTGTCTGCAAGAGAAACAGACTGCATCAGCATTTCCACTTCATGATAGCCGTCAGGTCTGCGGCAGACTACGTCGAGGGTGAGATTTATTTTTGCGTAGGCTTTTACTTTCAGCATGGTATCACTTCGTTTCGTTAAATGAAAATCGCCCCAAGGGGGCGATACAAGGAACCCCCGCCGAGGGTTCCTTACAGCCAAACAGTCCACCGGACTGTTTGGCTTATCCTCCTGCGGTTTTTACGGAAAGGGGGTATTTCGCTCTCTGCTAGCCGTCTCTAAGGGCTTTACCTTGAGAATCCACCGCCTTTGAAAAGGCGGGCGAAACTTTTGCTTCTTTATACGTTCATTCCAAGATCTTCTCTGAGGAATTTTCTTGTACGGTCAAGGGCTTCTGTGATGTTCTTTACGGAAGATGCGTAAGATACTCTTACAAAGCCCTCTCCGCAATCGCCGAAGGCATTGCCGGGAACTACTGCCACATGGCGGCTCGTAAGCAGTTTTGTGCAAAACTCCTCACTGGTAAGTCCTGTGGATTTTATACATGGGAACACATAAAATGCACCCTCGGGATCGGAGCAGGTAAGTCCCATGGAATTGTAGCCGTCAACAATAAGCTTCCTTCTCTGATCGTACTGCTCTCGCATTTTCGCAACATCCTCGTCGCCGTTTACTATCGCCTCAAGAGCCGCATACTGTGCGGTAGTAGGAGCGCACATAATGGCAAACTGATGTATCTTTGTCATTATTTTGAGAAGGGGTGCAGGACCCAGCGCATAGCCAAGTCGCCAGCCTGTCATGGAATATGCCTTGGAGAAGCCGTTGACTATTATAGTGCGCTCTTTCATTCCGTCAAGGGATGCAATGGAAATATGATCCGCGTGGCCGTATGTAAGCTCGCTGTATATTTCATCGGAAAGAACGATAATGTTGGTGTCTCTCAGAACCTCTGCGATTTCTTCAAGATGCTCACGGCGCATAACTGCGCCTGTGGGATTATTGGGATAAGGCAGAATAAGCAGCTTGGTTCTTGGGGTAATTGCTTTCTTGAGCTGTTCACCAGTTAAACGGAATCCGTTTTCGGCTGTGGTGACAACAGGCACACACACGCCGTCTGCCATCTGGGTTATAGGGGTATAGGCAACGAAGGAAGGCTCGGGAATAATAACTTCGTCGCCTTCTTCAATAAGCGAGCGTATTACAAGATCTATTGCCTCGGAGCCGCCGACGGTGACCAAGCACTCGCCCTTTGAATCATCGTAGGAAACATTGTAGCGGCGCTCGTAATATTTGCATATCTCCTCGCGAAGCGTGGTAAGTCCTTTATTGGGAGAATATGCCGTCTTGCCCTTTTCAAGAGATTTTATGCCCTCTGCACGGATATGCCACGGGGTCATAAAATCAGGCTCACCGATGGAAAGGCTGATTACCTCCTCCATCTCTGCGGCGATATCGAAAAACTTACGAATTCCCGAGGGCTTGACCTCTCTTGCCTTTTTGGAAAGCAGGGATTCGTAATCAATCAAAGCAAAAACTCCTCTCGTCTGTGGGAACATTCATGCAGGTACCTCTGTCCTTGTACTTCTTGAGCACAAAGTTTGTGGAGGTAGAAACGACAGACTCCATGGGAGAAAGTCTCTTTGCAACGAACATTGCGACCTCCTGGAAGGTCTTGCCTGTTACATATACGGTCAGGTCAAAGCTGCCGCTCATGAGATAAACTGCCTCGACCTCGTCCATTGCCATGATCTCTGCGGCAATTTCCTCAAAGCCTGAATCGGCTCTGGGGGTGACCTTCAGCTCGATGAAAGCGATAACCTTTTCGGTGGTGCTGACCTTATCCCAGTCAATGACAGCAGGATAGCCGCATATTACGCCCTCGCGCTCAAGCTTTGCGATCTTCTTTGCAACGTCTTCCTCTGTTGTGTCGAGCATTGTGGCAAGCTGGGCATTGGTAAGTCTCGCATTTTCGCTGAGAATGTTAAGCAGTTTATCCATAGTAATGTTCCTTTCTTTGTGGGATTAAAAGTTGATTAAATTATATTGCTGGAATTTTTGCAGTTGCTAATTGGGGTATTCCAAAAGGGGATAACCCCTTTTGGTCGTTGAATAGGGTTGTTCTCAGAACGAGAAAGAATCGAAGCTTGCCCCTCCCGAGTATGTTCTTTGAGCAATACCGCAGGTATTGCAACGTTTCCTTGCACAAGCAAGAAATGAATATAATGCAACCCAAAAGCATAAGTTACTTATTCTTCCAATTTGTATATACCTACAAATTTGTCATCTACATCAAAAACATATAGTCTTTTGCACTTTGGGCAAACCCAAACATTATAGGTGAATAAATCAGTAAAAGCTAATGTGGAAATTTTATCTTCTTCTAAAATTTTATCTATCTGCTTGTCAGAATACACCCAATACTCAATGTCGTTAGGTGTATTACCATTCCACATTACATTTCCACATTTACATTGTAAGCGAGCCATGACTTTATCCTCATCATGTTAAGTTTATGGTGTCTTAATTTCATCGCCTTACAGGCGATACAGGGAACCCCCGCCGAGGGTTCCCTACACCAAAACAGTCCACCGGACTGTTTTGGCTACCCTCCTGCGGTTTTGTGAGCATAGGGATTTCGCTCTCAGCGGAGAGCGACCAAAGGCTCTGCCTTTGGAATCTGCAAGCCTTTAAAAAGGCTTGACCTAAACTTTATTTCTTTATTTTATCCCAATATGCCCGGGCGGCCTGTTCGGTTTTATTTTCGCCCCAGGCATAGTATCTTCTGTTTTTGATCTTATCGGGCAGGTATTGCTGCTGTACCCAAGAGTTAGGGAAGGCATGGGGGTACTGATAGCCGATGCCGTGACCCAGTTTTGCTGAGCCTGCATAGTGAGAGTCCTGCAGGTTTGAAGGTATCTCACCCATATTTCCGTCACGGATATCTGCAATAGCCGCATCAACCGCATTGATTGCGGAATTTGATTTCGGGCTTGTTGCAACCAGAATCACCGCATTGGCAAGGGGTATCCGTGCCTCCGGCATACCCACCATAAGCGCCGCATCTATGCAGGATTTTACGATTGGGATTATCTGGGGATAGGCAAGACCTACGTCCTCGCAGGCGGTTACCATAAGACGACGGCAGGCAGACTGCATATCGTCTGCTTCAAGAAGTCTTGCAAGATAATGCACTGCTGCATCGGGGTCGGAGCCGCGCATGGACTTCTGAAATGCTGAGAGTATGTCATAATGAGCATCGCCCTCACGGTCGTAGCGCATGGCGCTTTTCTGCGAAAGCTGCTTTGCTCTCTGCAAGGTTACTCTGCGAATGCCGTCAGTGCCCAGAGCACTGCTCATTACGCAAAGCTCCACGGCATTGATGGATTTTCTCACATCGCCGCCGCATGAGGAAGCTATCTGTTCAATAACTCCGTCCTCTATTTCAATGGTCTCATTGCGCTCTTCTCTCAGAAAGTCGAAGGCTCGCTTTACGGCAGGCACCAGATCCGCCGCCGTCACAGGCTTGAATTCAAATACGGTGCTTCGGCTGAGGATTGCTCCATAAACGTAGAAATAAGGGTTCTCGGTAGTTGATGCGATAAGGGTTATCTTACCGTTTTCAATGTATTCAAGCAATGTCTGCTGCTGTTTTTTGTTAAAGTACTGTATCTCGTCAAGGTACAGGAGCACTCCGTTGGGAGTGATAAGGGTGTCAAGCTCGTCAAACACTGCCTTGATGTCCTTTGTGGAGGCAGTTGTGCCGTTGAGCTTGTGAAGTCTGCGGTTGGTCTTTTCCGCGATTATTGAAGCAAGGGTGGTCTTTCCGATTCCGGGAGGTCCGTAAAAGACCATATTGGGTATCTCTCCGCTTTCGATAATAGCACGGAGGACTCCGTTTTCGCCAAGCAGATGGCGCTGTCCCACAACGTCATCGACTGTTTTGGGACGAAGTCGGTCGGCAAGAGGGACTGCCATTATGAGTTCCTCCCCATAACGCGGTCAATGCCGCGCTGAATGGCTATATCCCAGAAGCTCCAGTCATGACCTGCACCTGCCTGCTCAAAGGTGTAATCAACCCTGTTTTGATCAAACACGTCCTTAAGTCGGAGATTCTGATCAAAATAGGGATCATTCTTGCCGCAGGCAATATAGAACTTCGGGCAGATATTTACAAAATTGCGGTTATCCGCAACAAGCTTATAGATATCAAGACTGTTGGGGACATTCAGCTTTTCTCCGAGGATCCCTCTCCACAGAGGCTCATCGCCCCTCTGACAGTCGGAAAGTATCTGCTGTTCGATGTCGCACATTGCACCGATTGCAATGCAGCCCGCAAAGCGCTCACTGCGAAGCAGTGCACAGCGCAGTGCGCCGTAAGCGCCCATTGAAACACCGCCCACAAAGGTGTCCTCTCTGCGGAAGGAAAGTCTGAACATCTCGTTCATGAGCTTGGGAAGCTCATCGGAAACGAAATCGAAATAGTTCTTTCCGTTTGCCATATTTATATAGCTGCTCAGTCCTGCATCGGGCATGACAACTGCCAGACCTCGGGAAAGGGCATAGCGCTCGATATTGCTTCTGTAAAGCCATGTGTGAGCATCGTCGGTTTTGCCGTGGAGCAGATAAAGAACAGGGAATCCGCCTTGGGGTGCCTTTTTCTGATCATGGGGCAGTATTGCGGTAAAGGACACATGTCTGCCAAGAGACGCCGACAGCACGCTTCCGCTTATAACTGACATATAATCACACTCCGTAGTTTTTGTTCTTAATTCTAACATAGCAACAAGGTATTACACCTTGTTGCTATGCTGAGATTATAAATAAATTCAATCCAGACTGCACTCCTATAAAGTCATCCTACGGATGACCATGGGAACCCCCGCCGAGGGTTCCCATCATAAAACAGTCCACCGGACTGTTTTATTGCCCTCCTGCGGTGATATATGCGCATGGAATTTCGCTCTCTGCGGAGAGCGACCAAGGGACTCTGTCCCTTGGAGCTCTGCCAAAGGATATTATCCTTTGGAATCCATTGTTTTATTTACTGGTAAAGGGGATATTTCTCGAGAAGCTTTGTTACCTTCTCACGGATCTCATCAGCCTTGTTGTCGAAGTCGCGTATCGCCATGGTGATGCAGTCTGCGATGACTTCCATATCCTCTTCCTTGAGTCCTCTGGTGGTAACGGCAGGAGTACCGATTCTGATACCGCTGGTGATGAAGGGGCTGAAGGGCTCGTTGGGGATAGCATTCTTGTTGACGGTGATGTAAACCTCGTCAAGGTTGTGCTCGAGCTGTTTGCCTGTGATGCCCTCTTCGCGGAGGTCGAGAAGGATAAGGTGGTTGTCGGTGCCGCCTGATACCATCTTGACGCCGTTCTTCTCAAATGCCTTTGCCATTGCAGCGGCGTTCTTTACGATCTGCTCGCCGTATTCCTTGAACTCAGGCTTCAGTGCTTCGCCGAAGCAGACAGCCTTTGCTGCGATGATGTGCATGAGAGGACCGCCCTGAGTACCGGGGAACATTGCCTTGTCGATTGCCTTTGCATACTCCTCACGGCAGAGGATCATACCGCCTCTGGGACCGCGGAGGGTCTTGTGAGTGGTGGTGGTTACTATATCAGCATAAGCAACGGGGCTCTGATGTACGCCAGCAGCTACAAGACCTGCGATGTGAGCCATATCAACCATGAAGAGAGCATTGTGCTTCTTTGCGATCCGGGAGATACGCTCAAAGTCGATTGCTCTGGGATATGCGGATGCACCTGCAACGATGAGCTTGGGCTGATGCTCAGCAGCAAGTCTGTCAAGCTCGTCGTAATCGATGGTGCCTGTCTCAGCGTCAACACCGTAGGGTACGAAGTTGTAGTACTTACCGGACATATTTACGGGAGAACCGTGGGTAAGATGTCCGCCCTCTGCAAGGCTCATGCCGAGAACAGTGTCGCCGGGCTGAAGAAGTGCAAAATAAACACCGAGGTTAGCCTGTGCACCGGAGTGAGGCTGAACGTTTGCGTGCTCTGCGCCGAAAAGCTCGCAGGCTCTCTTTCTTGCGATCTCCTCAACGATGTCAACACACTGGCAGCCCCCGTAGTAACGCTTGCCGGGATAACCCTCAGCATACTTGTTGGTCAGTACGCTGCCCATTGCTGCCATAACAGCAGGGGTAACGATATTTTCAGATGCGATGAGCTCGAGGTTTCTTCTCTGACGTGCGAGCTCCTGACTCATTCCTTCTGCTACCTCTGCGTCATAAGCAGAGATAAAGCCTATAGAGTCGATCATGTCCTTGTACATTTTACCAGTCCCTTTCTTGTGCTTCTTTGTATTTCAGCAAATTACAATTATTTTACCATAAGTTTGTTCATATTTCAATGAACAAACTATAAAAGAAAGCATTTCTGTTATTATAAAATTTGTCCGTTTTAGCAATACACCTGTCCGCCCTACGAAAGCATCGCCTGCTTTGTTGCATTCATATAGGATGCGTGAACGGCTGTTGCCGTCACGCACAGCACACATTTCGCCCCTGCTTCCTTGAGTATTCTGGCGCACTCACTGAGGGTTGAACCCGTGGTTGATACGTCATCGCAGAGAAGTATGGTCATTCCTGCCACATACTCGGGTCTGCTGACTCTGTAAGCACCTTCCACATTTTCCTTTCTGTCGGCACGGTTCAGGGTGTGCTGTTTCCTGTTCGTGCGCTGTTTGCAGAGTATGTTTGATGAGTATCTCAGTCCAAGAGTCTTTGCTACGCTTCTGCCCAGCAGCGCGGCGTGATTATAGCCCTTGTCCCGAAGGTCGGAAGCGTGCATGGGAACTCCCGTGACCATATCGATATCAAAGCGCTTGTACTCCTGCTGTACCACAAGTGCCATTCTGCGCCCGAAAAACTCGGCAGTTTCGGTTGAATTCTTATATTTAAGCCTCTTTACGCCGTTTCTGGCAGCTCTTGTATATACAAAAGGTGATACCGTGCGGTCGAAGCAGAAATCCTCGTAATCGCATATACACTGGAACATCTCTCTTCCGCACACACGGCATATAGGTGTGCGCACTGCAACAAGGGTATCGTCACAATTGCCGCATATTCTCTCATTGGCAGAGATTATCTTTCCGCAAAGGGGACATTTCCTCGGCAGTATCTGCTGCATTACGGTATTTTTAATATTATCAAATATTCCCATATAATCCCTCCGTTATGAAAGGTCAAATTCCTGCGTTATCCTTTTATCCTCAAGGAATACGCGCAGTGCGGTAAACCGTCCGCTCTCGCGCACGCTTTTCACCATCTGTTCTATTACATACCGCTCGCCTATGAGGATAAGTATCTTCTTTGCTCGTGTCACTGCGGTATAAAGAAGATTGCGGTAGTAAAGCTGTTTGGGGCCCGGCATGACGGGCAGTATTACAGCCTCAAACTCACTGCCCTGACTTTTATGAACAGTCATGGCATAGGCATGTTCAATATCCTTCGCCGCCTCAAGATTGTAGGTCGCAACTTTATCGTCAAAGCGAACGCGGATATATTCTTCGGCTCGGTTTATTTCCTCTATCATGCCCACATCACCGTTGAATACGCCCTTGCCTTCACTTGCATCGGGTCTGTACCATTCAACGTCATAATTGTTCTTTATCTGCATTACCTTGTCGCCCTCGCGGTAGGTAATGGAATTTATCTTTATCTCTCTGCGTTTTTCGTGCTTCGGGTTAAACCGCTCGTGTAGGCACCTGTTAAGCTCATGCACTCCGCACACGCCTTTTTTGCCCGGACAGAGCACCTGAATCTCTTTAAGAGGGTCAAAGCCGTAGGCAGAAGGCAGCCGACGGTAGCAAAGGTCAACAACAGTTGCGTTGACAGTATTCTCATTGCCCGATTCGATAAAGAAGAAATCACTGTTTTTAAGCCCCAGTTCGGGCATTTCGCCGTGAACTATCTTATGGGCAGAACGAACTATGGCACTTTCCTGCGCCTGACGGAAAACCTCCGTCAGCTTTGCTACGGGCAGACAGCCCGAGTCAATAAGATCTGCCATGACACTGCCTGCACCCACGCTTGGAAGCTGGTCACTGTCGCCGACTAAGATAAGACGGCATTTTATATTCAGCGCTCTCAGCAGGCTTTCAAAAAGCTGGACATCAAGCATTGAGACCTCATCTATGACAAGGGCGTCGCAGTCAAGGCGATTTTTCTCGTTGCGCTTGAACACGGGCTTGTCGTTTTCGCTCCACTCCACCTCAAGAAGGCGGTGAATGGTCTTTGCTTCTCTGCCCGTTATTTCGGTTATCCGCTTTGCGGCTCTGCCTGTAGGTGCGGCAATCGATACTATCTGTCCTGAGGCTTCAAGAGTCTCGATGATAGCATTGAGAACGGTGGTCTTTCCCGTTCCGGGTCCGCCTGTCAGCACAAGGGCGCCTCTCTCCATTGCGGCATCTATCGCCGCTCGCTGCTGTTCATTGTAGGTCATGCCCGAAAGCGCTTCGCACAGGGCGACCTGCTGCTGATAACCGCGAATGGGTGGCGGCGGATATTTTGAAAGGTACATCAGGTGAGAAGCACAGTATATCTCTGCCGCGTACATATCGGGCAGGAAGATGAAACGGCGGTCGTCAAGGGTATCCGACATGAGTTCGCGCTCCTCCACCGCTGTTTCTATGTACTGCTCCACAAGCTCCTGCTCTACGCCTAAAAGCTTTGCCGCTACGGGACACAGGCGATCCCATGGCAGGCAGGTATGACCGTTGTATGTGTTGTGAATAAGCACATGATTTATTCCTGCAAGGACACGGAATTCGTCCTCCTGCGGAAAGTTCATCTGCTTTGCCATGAAGTCAACTCTGGGGAAATCTATGCCTATATCCGAGGAGCACAGAAGATAGGGTGTTGCTCTTATGAGGTCAAGGGAGGAAGAACCCCATTTTTTCCATACGGCTATCGCTTCTGTGGGCATGAGTCCAAGCCTTGTCAGCTCTACCATTGCCTCGCGAAGTCCTCGCTGGGACGCAAAGGAGGTGCTGATATCATGGGCTTTGTTCTTGCTTATGCCCTTTATCTGAGCAAGCCTGTCGGGCTCATTTTCGATGACCTCAAAGGTGGCGTCTCCAAAGGCTTCCACTATTTTTGATGCTGTTGCAGGGCCTATTCCCTTCACCGCCCCCGAAGCGAGGTAACGCAGTATGGCAGAAGCAGTTGCAGGAAGATATCTCTCACAGGTCTCTGCCTTGAACTGCTCTCCGTAGGTCGCATGGCTCTGCCACGTGCCTGCAAGCATCAGCCGCTCGCCCTCAAACACCTCGGGCATTATGCCCACTACGGTATAAAGATAGCCGTTTGATGAAAGCTCAAGGACAGTAAAGCAGGTGTCCTCTTTACGCACTGTTACATTTTCAACCGTACCTTCAAGCAATTCGAGCTCACGCTCTGCATTTTCGCGCATCTGCCTTACCTCCTTTTCTGAAATCGATGTAATCTGAGATATTATAACACAGTTTTCTTTTTATTGGTAGAGAAATGTTTAAATTGAAATAAAAAATCATATTTTGGAACGATTGGAAACAGCGGGACGGAAAACCCGTCCCCTACAATGGCGATTCAAATTTGTCCGAAAAACAAAAGCCCGCACTTTCGTGCGGGCTAAGCTTATTGAAGGGTGTATTTATTATATAACATTATGAGGTTACCTTAATTTAATCATAGGATATGCATTCCACTTCATCAGTCAATTGTGCTTGCACAATATAAGCTCTCTCCTCAAGGAGAAGCCTTTTAATAATTTATCATTCGGAATCTGTTTTGTAATCAAAGTCTTTGATAAGCTCGTTGGTTTTTCTGCTGTAAAGTCTGCCGTTCTCCGAATAGAAATGCTTGTTTTCTTCGGAACAGACAACATAAACAACAGGATGATATACAGTTATACTGCCGTCATCGTTCAAGCTTGTGTAATAGAAGCCCATGGCAACCTTTTCTATTTTTGAAATGTTTTTTCCGAGATTCAGTGTGAATACCGTTTCTTCAATATTGTATTCACCTTCAAATTCTACGCTTTCGTCGTCCAGACAATTGTCCAAACAAAATAAACGCTCGCCGTCGTAAAAGTACATATAATCAGAATCTGATGCAATATATGAATATTCACCACCGAGTTCAATGCAGAAAGGAGAAGGTGCACCTGAACCGACGTAGCCTCCAAGCTGTGTCAGCGGCACACCGTCATAGCTGTCAGGTATGGTTATTTCCATATTTTCTTCGTACCCATCGCAGGTGTAGCACCCGGCAAAGCAGTTATTTGCTTTTCTGCTGATCTCTATGGTCAGACCGTCAACAACTGCTGTTTCATTGTAAAATACCGATGCGTCACAGCCTGCAAAAACGCCGCAGACAAGAACAGCAATAATACATAAAGCAATAATTCTTTTCATTGTATTTCTGCTCCTTTTTATTTTATCCCGTGCCACTCTATTTCAGTTATGCCGTTTTCAAGCATGGCACTGCGGCTGAGGACAAGGTCGATGATCTTTTCCCCTGCCCCTCCGTACTGCAGGGAGGGCTTATAGTCGTTTACACTGCTTCCGCTGGAGGTCGTATGGCAGGGCACTGCACTGATGGTGCATTCTCCCACCTCCCCCGAATCGATGTCAAACACCGCCCGAAGGATAATTGTCTCGGGATTGTTAGCCTTTGAGTTGCCTCCGAAGGAAAAGTTTCCGATGCTGTAGGCTATGTACACGCCTTTGTATTTTTCTATGCCCTGAAGCACATGAGGGTGATGTCCGACGATAAGGTCGGCTCCTGCATCGACAAGCTCCCTTGCTGTTTCCGTCTGCCATTGTGACGGCTTTGCAGCCCTCTCAACTCCCCAATGCAGATTTACGATAACGATTGTATTCGGGGATTTATAGCGCTCGATCTGCTTTTTTATTTCTGTAAATTTGCTTTTGTTCTTTATATCAATACTGCTTGTGGACAGCATGACCACCGACACGGTGCCGCTGTCTGTGCGCAGTGTACTGACATATGGCTCTCCTGCCCAGAAAAGACCTGTATTTTCTGCCTCAAGGGCTTTCACCGTATCCTCAAAGCCCTTTTCGTAATAGTCAAGAGTATGGTTGTTTGCAAGGTTCGCGCATTCAACCGATGAACCTGACAGTATCTTTGCGTACTCTTTCTTGCCTCTGAAATAGAACTGCTTGTCCGCATGGTTTCTTGAATCCGTAAGCGTTCCTTCAAAATTTACCGTTGTGATATCATCGGCTGAAAACACTCCGCGCACATTGTCAAAGGGGTATGTCTTGCTGCCCGACTTTTCATACACAGAAGGAAACCCGTGGGAACGGTTCTGCTCATTGAAATACGCAAAGGTACAGTCCCCCGCAAAGGTGAAAACAGCTTTTCCTTCCTCCTGCTGTGAAGATGCCCAACAGGATACTGCCGCCTGCTTTACGGTCTTTTTATCGGCGGTGCCGTACACCTCCGATAGCTTTTCAGCATCTCCCTTTCCCTCTGCATAAGCAAGGACAGCTGAGAGAAGGTCTGTGTATTTTTCATTCTCACTGTATTCAAGGTCAGTAAGGAGTGTTTTCGCCCTCACAAGAGTCTCTCTGTCGGCGGAAAGGGACAGTGTTTTTATCATTTCCTCCGTCAGCTCTCTGCATTCCTGCTCCGAAAGCTTAGTCTGCGGCTCTGTAGGCTTTGCAGGAGCGGTGGTGCTTTCCGTCGGCTCTGTTGTTTCGGTTGTGCTGAGGGAAGGCTCGGGCATATCGGGTGCTGTATCCGTCAGCATGGCGGCAGTCTCATCGACTTTTTCCGACAGCTTCGGCAGTATATCAAGATTATATGCAAGCAAGGTACCCAGCACCAGTATTGCTATGCAGAATAATGCCAGCAGAAACTTTAAAAATTTCATTATGTCCCTCCTTCCTCTTTCATAAAAAGCCGCTCTTTTTAGGGAGAGCGGCTTTGCTTTTTCTATTCAAGCGGATTGTTTCTTGCGTATTCCTCCGCAGCCTGCTTTGCCTGCTTCTGGAGTTCGATATACTCCTCAAGGCAAAGGTCATGCTCATAGATATACGTCGCATGTTCAACGGAATGCTCTGTTTCTATAAAGCGGAAATGCCACGGTTCAAAGCTTATTCTTGTTATTTCCGCCTTGCTTTCGGGATATCTGAGAACAAAGCCGTATTTATGGGCATTCTCGGTAAGCCATTTGCCCTGGGCTGTTTTATGGAAATTATTCTGGGTGGTATAAACAGTGGAAAAATCTATGGCAAGACCGCTGTGATGCTCAGATTTTCCCGGTTCCATTCTGGTCTTCAAAACGCTTGCCCGAGCCTGTTCCTTAGTCATGCCGTAGTCCTTCATTCGCTGCTTTATGGCATTGTTTATAAGTGTTTCCTGTTTTTGGTAGCTTCTGTATGTGCTGATAAGCCTGAGATTGCCGATGTTTTCTTTGAGAAAGTCGGAATACATCGCAGCCAGTGCCTCCTCACAGGCAGGAGTCAGCTTTGTCTCCTTATGTGCGGTAGGTATGCTCTTTCTGACATTTATAAGCTCGGGCTCGAAATCGGGTCCTACGGGATTATCACTGTTTATAAGAAAAATCTCATCTTCATACCAATAGGGCAGATCGCTGTCCGACGGTACTTCCTTTCTGAAAACCTCCACTGACATTGTCAGAATATCCGTTTCAGAGGTGTTTTCATATGTAACAGCCGCGGTTACCGTTGTCTTTCCCGGCGATACTCCTCTTATTGTTCCGTCGGGATTGGCAACGGCTACGGTTTTGTCCGCAGACTCATAGACTACCGTACTTCCGTCGGCATTCTTTATCTCTGTTGTTATTATGTCACCTGCATACAACAGCCTGCTGTCGTCAGCAAAGCACACAATATCCGTTTCTGCCATTGCATCTGTTGACGGCGGCTCCGCATACCACGACGATATTACCACGGCTGCTGCCAGAAGAGCAAAAAGATCTGCAAGTATTACAATTCTCTTGAGCTTTGGGAAATCTATTCCTTTTGAATTTTTATATGTCATTGTTTCACCGTTTTCCTGTCCCTGAATCGAGAAATATTATATTACATAAAATCATAAAAAGCTATTAAAAAACGGTAACAAATAATAACACCCATGAAAGATTTCATGGGTGTTATGACAACATTATGTAATTTACTTGCCGCAGTTGGGGCAGGTACCGTCATCATTGCGGCGAGCACCGCACCGGTTGCAGAATTTTGCTGCTGCAGGTACGGCAACAGGGGGCTGTGCAGGTGCCTGAGGCTTAGTTAAAACAGGTGCAAAAACAGATGTGTCCTCATTATCGCCGTTCTGGTTCTTGAGCTTCTTGTTGATCTCAATGATATTCTTGACAGCGATAATAAGCATGAGTATCATCTCATAGGCAAGGCGAAGTGCGATGGGACCCAGGATCATGAGCAGAAGCCCGTAGCCGCCCATCCATTCACTGCTGCGGTAGCGGCCATAGCCGTACTCCTCTACCCAGAAAAGTGAGCAGAAGCCTGCGCCGATGCAGAATGTGGTTGCAAGAATATAGGTTGCCTAAAGTACTTTTTCAATTATGAGGAACTTGAAGTTGAAAAAGTCATGAAAAAACTGTGTTGCTTTGCTTGCATCGCGTCTTTTTTCGGGAATGATGTAAATAAAAATGCATATAGTTGATACTATTGCAATGATCAGCCCGATGATACCCACTGCGTTCATTTGTTATCCTTCTTTCTAAAAAATAAACTTACAGCTGTCAATAATATTACTTTTACAGACTTGTGTCAAGAAATAATTGTTGACACAAGGATTTTTTTGCTGTATATTATTAATGCTAAAATTTAATCTTACTTATCAAGAGTGACTGAGGGACCAGGCCCTGTGATGTCCGGCAACCTGCTTATGTAAGGTGCCAATTCCTGCGGCAATTGCCGGAAGATGAGCTTTATTTGTTCGTTCCGACATTGCGGAACGAATTTTTTATTTTTACGGAGGATAAAATTATGGCAAGATTTTTTACATCAGAATCTGTAACCGAAGGACATCCCGACAAGGTATGCGACTGCATTTCCGACGCTGTCCTTGACGAGATCTTCTCAAAAGACCCTAATGCCCGTGTTGCCTGCGAGTGCATGGTAACAACAGACAAGCTCTTTATGTCGGGCGAGGTCTCCACCACCTGCGAATATGACGCTGAGGAAGTTGCACGCCGCACCATCCGCGAGATCGGATACACAAGCGACGATATCGGATTCAATGCCGACACCTGCGTCATTTCCAACAATATCCACACTCAGTCTGCCGATATCGCTCTCGGTGTTGACAACGCAAGCGAGATAAAGGAAGGCAGTTCGGACAAGTACGACCAGATAGGCGCAGGCGATCAGGGTATGATGTTCGGTTATGCCTGCAATGAGACCGAGGAGCTTATGCCTCTGCCCATTGCTCTTTCCCACAGACTTGCACGCAGACTCACCGAGGTCAGAAAAGACGGCACTCTCCCCTATCTCCGTCCCGACGGCAAGACTCAGGTTACCGTTGAATATGATGATGACGGCGCTCCCGTATGTGTTGACACCGTTGTTATCTCCACTCAGCATGACGCTGATGTCTCCCTCGATACTATCCGTGCCGACCTCGCAAAGCATGTTATACTCCCTGTAATTCCCAAGGAGCTTATTACTGTTGGTATGAAGGTTTACATTAATCCCACAGGTCGTTTCGTTATCGGAGGCCCTCATGGTGATACAGGTCTTACCGGAAGAAAGATCATCGTTGACACCTACGGCGGCTATGCACGTCACGGCGGCGGTGCATTCTCCGGCAAGGACCCCACAAAGGTTGACCGCAGTGCTGCTTACATGGCAAGATATATCGCAAAGAATATCGTTGCCGCAGGTCTTGCATGGAAGTGCGAGATCCAGCTTTCCTACGCCATCGGCATGGCTAAGCCCATTTCTGTACTTATCGACACCTTCGAGACAGGTGCAGTTGCTGATGAGGAGCTTTCCGAGGCAGTAAGCAAGGTGTTTGACCTGCGTCCTGCCGCTATTATTGATACCCTCGGTCTCCGCGCTCCCATCTACCGCCAGACCGCCGCTTACGGTCACTTCGGCAGACTCGACGCTTCCCTTCCCTGGGAAAAGACCGACAAAGCTCAGGCTCTCTGTGATGCTGTAGGCGTTGACCTCGATAACAGCACTCTCCTGAAGCTTGCTTCCGACAATTAAAAAATCAATAACACATCACCTCGCCGCAGCATATTCTGTGGCGAGGTGATTTTTTATGAGCACACCGACTTGCATTTTCATCTGGCTTATGGCTGTTATGGGGCTTTTTGAGGTACTCTTTGCGGCGGTGAGCTTTCTGTTTCTTGCTCCCGAAGAGAAGAGCTGCGGTGTCATCGAACTGTGCGGGCATATGGAAAATGCCGAATTTCTTATAAGAAGCGCCCTTCTTCGCCATGACGGGCTCGTCTACATAATCGACTGCGGTGCGACCCCCGACACTCTTCGTATCGCAATGCTTATGGCTCGTGATTCAGACAGAATAGTCCTGCTCAGACCCGAGAATACTGCCCTTATGCTCGGTGAAAATGTCACTCAGTGAAAGGCTTTCGTCAAGTCTGACCGGCACACTCAGCTTTTCCCCTGCCGCAGGCTCAATCATTGCCTTGCTGACTGATATGTATCCCTCTGCAGTAACGCTTATACGCCATAGTTCATCTGCAAAAACCGGTATTTCACAGGTTTGTCCTTTTTCGTCTGTAAGCGTTCTTACAAAAAAACCATCGGAACGGTACAGCATCACCTGAGCGTTTTCTATGGGTCTGCCCGTCTTTACGCTTTCCACAATAAACTCACAAAGTGCGATTTTTCCTCCGCACAGCCTGCAGAATGGTGGTTCCTCGTCATTCTGCAGGCTTTCCTCCGCATATTCTTCGGCAGATTCCTCACTGGGTTCTTCACTGGGTTCTTCAACGGGTTCTTCGAATTTTTCTTCTGTATTTTCGGTATTCTGTCTCGCCCTCTTATGCATTTCCATAAGCTCTCTGCGGTACTTTTCAAAAATATCTTCCTTATCGTTCATCCTTCTTCACCTTTCCTTTCGTTAATTTGTATGCAAAATATCTTCATTTAATCATTGTAAATTATATATTTCCTCGATTTACAAAACCACGCATTGCGTGCTATAATATACTAAATACATCATTTGGGAAAATAAAATCCCTATATTTAAATGCTGATGTCATTTTGCATTTTTACCACTATTTTACTCATCGGCGGTGAATTATATGACAGATATGGATATCCATAACTGGTGCAGAAACCCGGCTGTTTTTGCAAGAGGACGCGCCATGTACAAACGTCACATGGTGGGAAAGGTAGAAAAGAAAGAACTTGAAAACGGTCTTTACTGGCTGTACGGCAAGGTCATAGGCAGCAGCGGCACAGATTATGCCGTCTCTGTTCTTGTTCATGATGCAAACGGTATTCAGAATGCCCACTGCACCTGCCCGGACCATGCAGCAGGCAGACAGGTCTGCAAGCACATGGTCGCCATGACTCTTGAACACATAAAGCCTGCTCCCATTGAAGCCGAGCAGGTGGAAGGCAGAACCACAAGTACGGTACGAAGCCTTATTGAGACCTATACTGTCCGTGAGCAGCAGGCTCTCCCCTCTCAGCAGTACAGAGGAAAAGTGCGCATCGACCCCATTCTGCGCCTTGAAACAGGCGGTCTGCGTCTTGAAATAAAGGTAGGCGCAGGAAGAACCTATATCATCAAGGATATTTCCGAGTTTATCGGTCAGGTAAGACGGGGCGAGTATATCCAGTACGGCAGAGACTTCGGCTTCGTTCATGTGGAAGAGATGTTCACTCCCCGTTCCCGTAAGCTTTTGGGCTTCCTCAAAGAAAAAATTGCCGCTGACAACGAAATGATAAACAGTATGCCCGGTCACTCCATGCTGTTTGACATGCGTCAGCTTATAATCACTCCCCGTGATATGGACAGCTTCTTTGATGTTATGGAAGGCGAAACCATAACCGCATGGCTTCCCACCAATATGTCCCTTACTCTTGTGCGCCGCAATCCTGCTCTTACCGTTATTATCGAAGGCAAGGGTGATGAGGGTGCATCCATCGCAACAGATAAGTACCGCGTATTTTCAGGTGTTTCCTGCTGCTACGCGGTGAGAAACGGTATGCTTTACCGCTGCAGTGATGATTTTTCTGCAGATATGGAAAGCTTCCTGCGCTTAACGGGTGCCTCCTGCGAATGGGAAATGACCGTCAGCAAGAAGGATCTTCCCGCATTCTGCGCAAGCGTTCTGCCCTCTATCTCAAAGTGGGCTTTCCTCAAGGAAAAAAATATAAATCTTGAGGAGTTTTCTCCCCTGCCCGAGCTTTTCCGATTCTATCTCGATATGCCCAAAAGTTCAGAGCTTACATGCCGCCCTGCAGTGCGCTACGGCGACATTGAGGTAAATCTTCTGGAAGACAGCCATGATGCTCAGATAAACAGAAACTTAAATTCCGAATCCCGTGTGCGCACCCTTCTGGCACGATATTTTGACATACCTGCCGAGCCCGATCCGACTCTGCGCATAGTCGCAGACGACGAGCTTATCTACAATTTCCTTGAAACAGGCGTTTCGGAGATCATGAGCCTCGGCGAGGTCTACGCCTCCGAGGGCTTCAAGAAGGCAAAGATACTCTCAAAGCCTAATGTCACCGTCGGTGTAAAGGTGGAGAGCGACCTGCTCAAGCTTGAGGTCGACTGCGAGGATATCCCCCGCGATGAGCTTCGCGCACTGCTTTCAAGCTATCGCAAGAAGATGCGCTTCCACCGTCTTAAAAACGGCAGATTCGTTACCCTTGAAGCAAGCAGCTTCGCAACCGTTTCCGAGCTTGCCGAGGGTCTTCAGATGACAGGCACCCAGCTTATGTCGGGCACCTTTGAGGCTCCTGCCAACCGCGCTCTGTATGTTGACTCCGTTCTCAAGGAGGGTCAGGGCATAACTCTGCGCCGTGACCATCTGTTCAGAGAGCTTATTAAAAACATGAACTCCGCCGCTGAAGCTGAGTTCGAGGCTCCCGAGAGCATGGCAAAGATACTCAGGACTTATCAGACCGTCGGCTTCCGCTGGCTGAAAACCATCGAGCATTACGGCTTCGGCGGTATCCTTGCCGATGAAATGGGTCTGGGAAAGACCGTTCAGGTCATAACTCTCCTTCTCTCTGAGGCTCAGACAAACGGCAGAAGCTCCCTTATTGTCTGCCCTGCATCTCTTGTTTATAACTGGCTCAGTGAATTCAAAAAGTTTGCCCCCTCCATGAAGTGTGCTGTCGTTGCAGGCACTGCTGAGGAGCGTGCGGCACTTATATCTGACTATACAAGCTATGATGTACTCATAACCTCCTACGATCTGCTCAGACGCGATGTTGAGCATTACGGTCAGGCCACTTTCCGCTACTGCATCATCGATGAGGCTCAGTACATCAAAAATCACGATACTCTCAGCGCAAAGAGTGTAAAGACCATCAGAGCCGCCACAAGATTCGCTCTGACAGGCACTCCCATCGAAAACCGCCTCAGCGAGCTGTGGAGCATTTTCGACTTCCTTATGCCCGGCTTTTTGTATAATTACAACCGATTCCGCGAGAAGATAGAGACTCCTATCGTCAAGGAAGGCGATCAGGCTGTCACCGAGCGTCTGCACCGCATGATCGCGCCCTTTATCCTGCGCAGACTCAAGAAGGACGTCCTTCGCGACCTGCCCGACAAGCTGGAGCAGTGCATCTATTCCCGCATGGGTGAAGAGCAGAGCAAGCTTTACCGCGCTCATGCCGCTCAGCTTGTTGAAAGCCTCCGCAATCAGACAAATGAAAGCTTCGGCGCAGGCAAGCTGCAGGTGCTTTCCGAGCTTACAAAGCTCCGTCAGATATGCTGTGACCCCACCCTCTTTTTCGATGATTACAGAGGCGGGTCCGCAAAGCTTGAGACCTGTATGGAAAAGGTCAACAACGCTGTGTCCGGCGGTCACAAGGTGCTTCTGTTCTCACAGTTCACCTCCATGCTCTCCATTATCGCTCAGCGCCTCAACGCCGACGGCATTTCATACTATCTCATCACAGGCTCCACCGGCAAGGAGCAGAGACTTTCCCTTGTCAATGCCTTCAACCGTGACGACACCTCGGTTTTTCTCATTTCCCTCAAGGCAGGCGGTACAGGTCTTAACCTCACCTCCGCCGATGTTGTCATACACTATGACCCGTGGTGGAATGTTGCCGCTCAGGATCAGGCTACAGACCGAGCTCACCGCATAGGTCAGCGCAATGTTGTCACTGTTCTCAAGCTTATCGCTCAGAACACTATTGAGGAGAAGATCGTTGCTCTGCAGGAAAGCAAGCGTGAGCTTGCTGACAGCGTTATCTCCCGCGGCGGCTCCACCATGGGCGATATCACCCGCGACGAGCTTATAGAACTCCTTACCGAGGAATAAAGAAGGTTATTTGATGGTAATAGATATCCATACTCATACATTTCCTGAAAAAATTGCCGCAAGGGCTGTGTCAGGTCTTGCCTCCACCAGCTTTCTGACCCCTTATCTCGACGGTACATTATCTTCACTCCGCTCCGCAATGCCGAAGGAGGGTGTGGACATCTCCGTTCTCCAGCCCATTGCCACCGCACCTCATCAGGTCCCGAAGCTCAACGATGCGGCAATCGAAAACAATAAGCTTGACGGAATAATAAGTTTCGGTGCGATTCACCCTCTCTATCCCGACAAGGAATACGAGATACGCAGGCTTTATGACGCAGGCATAAAAGGCATCAAGCTGCATCCCGACTTCCAGCAGGTTTATATCGATGATCCTGCGGTCATCGATACTCTCAGGCTGTGCGGAAGATACGGTCTTATCGCCATGATTCACGGCGGTCTTGATATTTCCTACCCGGAAATAAATAAAAGCACCCCCGAGAAGCTGAGGCAAATTCTTCCCCTTCTCGGCGATGCTGTTATTATATATGCTCATATGGGCGGTTTTGGTTATTTTGAACAATCGGTAAGATTTCTTTCCGATACCGATGTCTTCATTGATACCGCTGCTGTATGTGATATTTTCTCTGCTGACTCTGTCAAGGCTGTCGCAGAGGCATTTACTCCTCAGCGTGTTCTCTTCGGTTCCGACTCTCCCTGGAGCAGTCAGAAGCTGTATATCGAGCGCATTCGCTCAATGGGCTTTTCCGAAAGCGAAACTGAGGCTATTCTCGGCGGAAATGCTCAGAGACTTCTGAAAATTTAATTGTCATCTCCGTACAGAAGCCACTCTGCAGATACCCCGAGTGCCTCCGCAAAGGCTACCAATTCATAGTCCGAAACACACCTGTGTCCCGATTCTATTCTGTTGATTGACATTCTGTCCAGCATAACTCCCAGAAGCTGAATTGCACCTGCAAGATCCTTCTGAGTCATGCGCTTGGCTTTTCTCTTTTCCCTTACACGGGATGCGATCAGATTTTTTCCGTTCATATCTGATAGTTTCATAGCGAAGTCAACCTCCGAAAACTTTATAAAAAGTTACACTAAGGATTTTGCTATTGATATTATAACATGGCGTATAGAAAAATAGGTGTTAAAACAGTGCATTTACAACAAAATTTATATATTTCACAAATTTTTGTCATTTTTTCTAAATAACAAAACATAAAATTCATTGGAGGAATTCTGATTTGAACTGGCTTAAAACTAAAATTTACACGTCCACCGAGGGTATCGAGCCACTCTGCGGACGGCTTTATTCTCTCGGTCTCAACGGTGTCCAGATCGAGGACAGCGCAGATTTCAATGATTTCATTGAAAATGAGCAGCAGTACTGGGATTATATCGATGAAAGCCTTGAGCCTCTTAAAACCGCCGAGACAAGCGTCACTCTCTATGTTACCGACGATGCTCCCGGCAGAGAGCTTCTCATGATGATCCGTGAGACAGTTTCTGCCATGGACAAGCTTAACGAAAACGGTATTTTCGGCAGGCTTGATATAGAGACCGAGGGCGTTTGCGACGAGGATTGGGCAAACAACTGGAAGCAGTACTACAAGCCCTTTACCCTCGGCGAGCGCATATTTATCCGTCCCGAATGGGTTGACAGCGAAACACCTGAGGGTCGTGTGGCACTTACCATGAATCCCGGCCATCTTTTCGGCACGGGTACTCACGATACCACCCAGATGTGTATGCTGGAGCTTGAAAGACTTGTCCGCGGCGGTGAAAAGGTTCTTGATCTCGGCTGCGGAAGCGGTATTCTCTCGGTACTTTCTCTGCTTCTCGGAGCAGAAAAGGCTGTGGCTGTGGACATCGACCCTGCCGCACCCGAAACCGTAGGAGAGAATCTCACCCTCAACCCTCAGTGCCGTGATAAATGCGAGGTTTTTGTCGGCGACGTTACAAGCGATACTGAGCTTCACAAAAAAATCGGTCAGGGGTATGATTTGGTAGTTGCCAATATCGTTGCTGATGTTATAATAAGCATATGCGGTGCTGCTTATTCCTTCCTCCGTGAGGGTGCCACCTTCGTCTGCTCGGGAATAATATCCGCCCGTGCCGATGAAGTTCTCGAAGCCCTCAGAAAGGCAGGCTTTGAGATAGTATCTCAGCGCACTCAGAATGACTGGCGCTGCATTACTTCAATCAAGAAATAGGAGTTGTATTTTATGAAAAAGGCTTTGATGTTCATTCTTTGCGCACTCATTGTTTTTGCCTTTGCAGGCTGCGGCGAGAAGGAAGTTTCCAATTCAGCTCCCGGTTTTCCCGACGGTGTCGGCGATTCCGGCAGCACCTATGACGATTCATATTTTGAAGACGATGAAGCTCTCCTTGATATTCAGGATATAATCGGCTTCTGGAATGCGACTTCGATATATCAGGCTCCCCGCGCATCTGACAGCCAGTTTGATTCTGATGAGGAAGCTCTTCTCAGCGCTCAGGGTACTCCCGTTCAGATCAGCGCTAATGAGTTTGACTCTCCTCTCTGCTACACTGACAACGCCGTTTTCAAGAAGGTAACCGTACCTCTTGACTCTCTCTCGGATTACGGCATTCAGGTGGACGAGACTCTCGAGACTCTCGCCCCCTCCGGCAACATCACAAGAGTTGACATTTATGACGGTGATGCCGAATCTCCCATTTATCAGGTATTTGTCTTCGACAGCTCTACCATGCTCTATGAAGGCGACGGCGGCTATATTTTCCTTGCTTCCCACGAGGAATCCGTCGGCTGATCAAAATCACAAACCCCATGCACATCAGAATGATGTGCATGGGGTTATTTTTTATGCTGATACTGTGTTGTTTTCGGTTATTACATTTCTTACCCAGACACCTGTTTTTACAAGTATGATGGCGACTATGCACTTTACCGCCTCCAGCATCTGGCATATCAGATAAAGGGGAACGATTGGCATTCCCGTAAATCTTGACAGTACAAATGCAAGGGGTACATTCAGAAGCCACATGAAGCCATTGTCAAAAAGGAAGGTAAGACCTGTTCTGCCGCCTGAGCGCAGAGTGAAATAGGACGCATGGCAAAGAGCCGAGAAGGGCATCACCAGTGAAGCACAGAGCAGAAGCTCTGTTGCAAGGTTCCTTACTGTATCGCTTACGTTGTACAGCATTGGAATATAAGGCGAGCTTATTGCCATTATTGATGCCATTCCAAGCGCCGTAACGGTAGAAAAGGCGATGAGCTTTGGTGCATCTTCCTTTGCTTTCCGGAAATCCCCTGCACCGAGATGATGTCCTATGATTATGGCAACCACGTTTCCCATTGCAAGAAATACTATACTGAACAGGTTGACTATGGTACTTGTTATGTTGTACGCTGCAACAACGGTAAGTCCTCTTGTCGAATAGCTCTGTACCATTACCGTTACACCGATGGACCACAGCGCCTCATTAAGAATAAGAGGGGTTCCTTTTTTGAGAATACCCGCAACCGTACTCTTTTTGACATAAAGACTCCTGTATGCACCCTCTATGAAGGTGAACTTTTTGTGTCTTATCCCCACTGCCGCCATTACTATTATGAGCTCGGCAAATCTTGAAATGACCGTTGCTATTGCCGCGCCCGCAACACCGAGTCTGGGTGCCCCGAAGTTTCCGAATATAAGCACATAGTTGAATATGAGATTTACCACTACCGCTACGCAGCCTGCTATCATGGGCAGCTTCGTTTCTCCGGTTTCCCTCAACGTGCCCGAATATGCCTGTACTATCGAAAACGGCATTATGCCTATAAGCATAATGAACATATACTGCTCACCAAAGTCCAGAGTCCTTGTAACGTCGCCCATGGCATCGGGAGTCAGAAACAGGGCTATAAGCTCTCTGCCCTTCCAAACAAACAACCCTGTGCTGAAGACGGTCATGACGGTAACCATCATCAATTTAAAGCGGAAGGTCTCTCTTACACCCTTCGTATCTCCGCAGCCGTGGAACTGGGCAGTGAATATTCCCGCGCCCGATACGGCTCCGAATATGCAGAGATTGAACACGAAAAACAGTTGATTTGTAATGGCAACACCGCTCATCTGCTCCTCGCCTATGCTGCCTACCATGAGATTATCAAGGAGGCTGACGAAGTTCGTTATTGCGTTCTGGATTATTACCGGTATTGCCAGCGACAGCGTGCGCCTGTAAAAATCACGATCTCCTATCAGTTTTCTCATAAAGCTTTCTCCATATAAATAAAATGCGGACTGTAAACTCAGTCCGCAGGTATTATATACTGTTTGTGATTAAAGTCAATAGCAGTCCAGGACAATATATTGCTTCTTACCATGAAAGAAATGCTATCTTTCTTTTGCCAGGAAAAATACTGCCAATGTTCCTGCTCCTGCATGGGCTCCGATAACGGGACCTATGCTGTTATAGTATATGTCCTTCTTGATATTTATGAGCTTCTTTATCTCCTCGCCCACCTCTTTTGCCTCGTCGATGCAATCGCCGTGGCAGATGAATATCTGCTGATCTTCAATGCCGGGCAGTGCAGTCTCCTTTACCTTTTCGGCAAGCCTGCGTATGGATGCCTTTCTGCCTCTTGCTTTCTCCATATTGATAAGATGACCCTCATTATCCACATGAAGCACAGGCTTGATGTGAAGCATGGTGCCCAACAGTGCCGTTGCAGTGGAAAGTCTGCCGCCTCTTTTCAGGTGATTGAGATCGTCAACGGTGAACCAGTGGCTGAGGCTCAGCTTGTTGTTTTCCGCATAGTCGCGTACTTCCTCTATACTTCTGCCTGCATCCCTTTCCTTGCAGCAGTGGTAAACCAGCAAGCCCTGACCGAGAGATGCACAAAGGGTATCCACCGCATATATCTTTCTTTCGGGATACTTCTCCGAAAGCTGTGCTGCGGCTGATTTTCCCGATTCACAGGTGCAGCTCAGACCGCTCGAAAATCCGAGATAAAGAACGTCCCTGCCTTCCTTCAGGTAAGGCTCAAAGGCTTCCACAAAGGTCTCTGTGTTTATAGCAGAGGTCTTGCAGACAACTCCTTTGCGTAAAAGCTCGAAAAACTTCTTGTTTGTTATTTCCCTTTCATCGGGATAGTTGAGGTATTCCTTGCCTTCGATTATTGCAGTAAGGGGAATCACCTGAATATCAAGCTTTTTGACCATATCAATGCCGAGGTCGGCTGCAGAGTCGGTAAAAATAACGTAGTTATTCATAAATTGTACTCCTTGTTACGTTGATTTCTTCATCTAATATATAATATTAAATATCAAAAGTCAACTGTATTTTGTTACGAATTTATTATAGAAAATTAAAACAGCTTGAGATTTTGACAAATATGTGATATCATATGTCAAAACCCTTTGGAGGATCTATCATGTTTTACGACAGAAGTCTTATCGCTCACAAGCTGAGACGCTGGGAGCGTTCCCTTAAAAATTACCGCCTTCCCACTTGGGAGGAGCTTCCCACCATCGAGCTTTACATGGAGCAGGTAATCGCTCTGCTTTCCCAGTGGCTGTACTTTCTGCCTGCGGAGGATAATCAGGGCGAGGTCGTCACACCAACCGCCATCAACAACTATGTCAGGCTCAAGATAATGCCTGCGCCTACAAAGAAGAAATATTCACGAATACATATTGCTTATCTTATTATGATATGCACACTCAAGCAGAGCGTCAGTATCGCTTATGTCCAGAAGATGATACCCATGGGGCTTACCGAGGATGAGGTAAGGATCGTCTACAGCGACTATGTAGCCCAGCATCGTGATGCCGCCATGTACTTCATCAAGCAGGTGCGCGCAAACGCCCGTGATATCCTCGCATCCGACGAAAACGAGCATACTGCAGGCGCTGTTTCAAGAATGGTTATGCTTACCGCGGTTCTTGCAGGCTTTTCCAAGCTGATGACCGAAAAGATCGTCAATCTTCAGGGTGAGGATAAGGACACTGTAATCTCCATTGAGAACAATTCAGCAGGCGAAAACGCAAAAAGCATCGAGTCTGAAGATCAGTAAATCACACAAGCCGAAGCATCAGTGCTTCGGCTTGTGCTTTTTTATGCTCGATGTAATTGGAATATCATACACACTGCTGTATGCCCGTGCTTCGTCCTCATCCATGTATGATCTCGGACTTCGCTCAGGAAATATCTCTGTTTCATCATCGGAAAATATCCTGTCCGTCTCATCGTCGAAAGAAAAATGCCGCTCGTCGAAATCCATTTCATCTCTTCCTTTCCTGATTCTGTATACCTACGTTAAAAGTATTGTCAACAGAGGTTTATATCATGCATCTCTATGCACAAAAACACTTTAAACGTTTTATTTTTTAACAAAATGTTTCGTGCTGATTTATTGCACAAAACCACCGTAGTGTTTCGTTTATTATGCCGATTGCAGTACCATTCCATTATATGGTATGATATTTGAAACGGATTATATGCATTCACTGACGTTTTCAAACCTATTGGGAAAGGAATGATATTTTTGAAAACCTGTTCAAAGTCTGCCGTTCATCGCATAGTCATTGCTCTGTTTGCACTGCTCATGATTGTAAATGTTGCATTAGCAGGTGCGTTCAATGTGGCTCAGACAGCCAATGCGTCTTCCGAAAATCCTGTTGTCAGGATAAGCGGAACCAAAAACTATGCCTATGCCTTCTCTGTGCTCACTCTTGTAAACCAGGAGCGTGCAGCTGAGGGACTCTCCCCCCTGACCATGGATAAAAACATGACCGAGCAGGCAATGGAACGTGCCGCTCAGGTCACGCTTTTCTTTGAGCATCAGCTGCCCAGCGGCGGCAATCTGCTTCAGATAATGATGTCTCAGTATCCCTCCGCCTACGGCAGCACCGCAGGCGAGAACATTGCTCTCAATCAGTCAAGCCCCTCTGCCGTTATGACCTCATGGATGAATTCCTCGGGTCACAAGGCAAATATTCTGAACGGCAATTTCAAAACCATCGGTATCGGCTATTTTGAGGGCGGCTGGGTTCAGCTTTTCGGCGGCGGCACTGCCACCACCTTCTCTCAGCCCTCCAACAAATCCGCTTCATACGATATTGAAATCGACGAGTCGATCTGTCCCATTAACATTGTACTCAGTTCCTCTGCCTCTGTTACCCTCGAGCCCGGCAAAACTGTTACAAGAACCGTCAAAATGAGAAACTCCTCTCTGACCTCCAAGCAGATGACCATTCTCAACGCCGACTGGTCAAGCAGCAACACTTCTGTCGCTACTGTCAGCAACGGTACTGTAACCGCTGTTGCTCCCGGCAAGGCTACCATCACCGCAAAAGTCGGTTCCAAGAGTCTTTCCTTTGAAGTGGTCGTTCCTGTTCGTCCCACTGCTGTCAACATCAGCAAGACATCAATGACCATTAATGTGGGCAAGGTCGATCAGCTTTCTGCCACTGTCGTTCCCTCCGGAACGGGCATCGGCATAACATGGTCCTCTTCCAATACCGCGGTTGCTCAGGTCAGCTCCGACGGCTATGTCACTGCCAACGGAATCGGCACCTGCACCATCACTGCAAGCGCAGGCTCCTATGCCAGTGCATCCTGTACCGTTACCGTCCTTTCCCCCGCCACCGCAGTTGAGATAGGCGCAGCTTCACTTGAGCTTGAGAAAGGCAGCACACACAAGCTTTCCGCCTCTCTTACTCCTTCAAATTCCACCGACAGCGTCACATGGGCAAGCTCTGACACCTCTGTTGTTACCGTCAGCCAGAGCGGTCTTATCACTGCTGTGGGCACCGGCAAGGCTACTGTCACCGCAACCGCATCAAGCGGCAAAAAGGACAGCGTTGCCGTAACCGTAACCTCCCGCTGTACGGATATCATTATTCCCGAGGACAGTATTTCCATGAAGCTCATGGGCGGCAGCCATACGGTCAACGCTCAGTACGCTCCCATTGACTGTACCGATGAAATAATCTGGAGCATAGACGGCAATGCCGTTTCCATTGCTCCCAACGGTGCCTCCTGCGTCCTTACCTCCAAGTCTGTTGGCACTGCAACACTCACCGTTACCTGCGGTAACTATTCCGATTCCGTGACCGTCACCGTATACAATGCGATCACTGCTCTTGAGCTTCCCTCCACAGCTTCCGTAATAAACGGCGGCAAGCTCAGACTTGATCCCACTGTCACCCCCGAAGGTGCTGATTCCGTTCTTACATGGACCTCTTCCGACACCTCAAAGGTTACTGTGGATCAGAACGGTGTTGTTACTGCTGTGGGTACAGGCAAGGCTACCGTCACCGTTTCCGCTGACGGCGTAAGCGCTTCCTGTGTTGTTACAGTTTATGAGCCTGCTTCCAAGGCTACGGGCATAGCTCTCAACGACGAGACTGTTTCTGTAAAGAAAGGCTCTGCACACACTCTCGGATACACCTTTACTCCTGCCGGCAGCGAGGCCGTTGTTACCTGGACCTCCTCCGACGAGAATGTTGCGATCGTTGATATCGACGGCACTGTCACCGCCCTCTCCGACGGCACCGCTGTTATCACAGCATCCATAGACGGTGCTTCCGATTCCTGCACCGTTACTGTTTACACTCCCGTTGTTTACATCGAGAATATCAGCTTCCTCAAGACTGCTCTGACAGTCAACATCGGCACAAAGACCGACCTTTCTGTCAACCCCGGCTTCAGCGCTTCTCCCATCGGCTGGAATGAGACCATCACATGGACCTCTTCCGATTCTTCTGTTGTAAGCGTTGAAAACGGCGTCATAACCGCAAAATCCTGCGGCACTGCAGTCATCACCGCTGAGACAAGGGACTGCTCCGCTTCTCTTACCGTAACGGTCGAAAGCCCCTGTACGGGAGTTTCCTTTGCTTCATCTTCCTACTCCATGCTTAACGGTGAAAAGATCACCCTTAATGCAGTAATCAATCCTTCCACCTGTTCTGATGAGATCATATGGGCAAGCTCTGACAACGAGCTTCTGACTCTTACCTCTCAGAACGGAAAGAATGCGGTATTCACCGCAAACAAGCGCGGCACATATACTGTTACCGTTTCCTGCGGAAATTACAGTGCACAGTGCACTGTTACAGTTGCTTCCAACCCTGCGCTTGATCCCGGCAAGCCCTCTGCTTCAATTCAAGTACTCGGCTATACCTCCCTTAACGTACTTTGGACAGAGGTTGACAACTGCGACGGCTATGAGGTCGAGCGTGCTTCTTCCGCTGCAGGTCCCTTCACAAAGATGGCAGATATGGACGCTTCTCTTGCCCCTCTCTACCGTCACAACTCACTCACCTTCAACAGAACCTACTACTTCAGAGTAAGAGGCTATAAACTCAATGCCGACGGCACACGTTCCTTCGGTGAATGGAGTGACATCGTAAGCGGAAAGCCTGTTCCCGTTCTTTCAGGACTCAAGGCAAGCACTGTGTCCTACAACAGCGTGAAGCTCACATGGACAAAGAACTCCACCGCAAACGGCTATTACATCTACCGTTCCGCTGATGACGGAGTCACGTGGAAGCTTCTCAAGACCATCACCAAGAACTCAACTGTTTCATGGACCAACACTTCTCTTACTCCCGGTACAACCTACCTCTATAAGGTCATCCCCTACAGAACCTCCGGAAAAACCAAAGTCAAGGGTGTGGAGAATGTTGTAAGCTATAATGTCATTCCTTCCAAGCCCACCACACTTTCTGTTTCCGTTTCCTCATCCAAGCCAAAGCTCACATGGACAAAGGTCTCAGGTGCGCAGGGATATGAGATATGGCGAAGCGACAGCTACGACGGCGATTACATCTGCGTGGCAACCATTACATCGGGCTCTGCCGTTACATGGACAGATGTAAGAAGCGCAAGCAACGTTTACTATAAGGTGCGCGCTTACCGCGGAACCGATTACGGAACTGCCTACAGCGCATACACCTCCGTGGCAACTGCCAGCACCACTCTCGGCAAGCCTACCGTTTTCGCATCCTCTGCTTCGTATTCAAGCATAAAAGTTTCGTGGCACAAGGTAACAGGCGCTGCAGGCTATAAGATCTACCGCTCCTCAGACGGTGTTAATTTCTCTCTTGTAAAAACCATTTCAGGCACCACCACCCTTTCCTGGACAAATACAGGTCTGACCACCGGAAAGACTTATTATTACTACGTTGTTCCCTATACCTCAAGCATGATCGGCACTGCATCCGACACTGTAACTGCAGTCCCTGCTCTTTCAAAGCCCACACTTTCTGCCTCTGCCTCAAGCTACTACATTAAACTCAGCTGGGGCAAGATATCCGGCGCTACCGGCTATAACCTCTACCGCTCCACCGACGGCGTGAATTTTGAGCTCTATAAGCAGATAACCTCGGGCTCTACCGTTTCCTATTCCAACACCTCCGTTGTAAGAGGTCTTGAGTACTATTACAGGATAGCCGCTGTCAGAAACGGCGTTGAAGGTCCCCTTTCCTCTGTCAAGTCCTACACTCCCACCCTTGCCGTTCCCTCGAGCGTGAAGGCATCACGCGCAAGTGCTGAGAGTATCAAGATAACATGGAAAAAGGTCTCAGGCGCTACAGGCTATGAGATACTCCGCTCCACCTCCAAGACCGGCACCTTCGAGGTAATAGCTTATGTTGACGGCAATGCAGCAGTTGCTTACACTGACACAGGTCTGGAATCCCAGAAAACCTATTATTACAAGGTGCGTTCTGCCCGTACTCTGGACGGCTTCACCGGCTACAGCAAGGATTCATCGGCATACTCTGCAAAGACCTCACTTTATGCCCCTTCCACCTTCAAGGTTTCAAACGCAGGCTACAAGAGCATAAAGCTTTCATGGTCCGCTGCCTCCTGCGCCGACGGATACATTATCTACAGAGCCACCTCCAAGAGCGGTACCTACAAGGAGATCGCACGTGTTGACGGAAATACTCTCAATTACACCGACACAGGTCTTACCACAAACAAGTATTATTACTACAAGATAAAGACCCTGCACAATAATCCCTCGGGAACTGTTTACAGCTCGGCATCCTCCTACAAGTCTGCAAAGACTGCGCTGCAGGCTCCCACCTCAGTTGAGCTTGACTATTCCCCCGAATACATCGGTATTTTCTGGGCAGTCGAGGATGAGGCCACAGGTTATCAGATCTATCGCTCCACTAAGAAATCCTCAGGATACACAAGACAGTGCAGCTATGCAGACAGTGATTTCGTAGAGTACAATCTCGGAGACGACATCTATTTCAACACTCCTTACAGGATCGATAATGTGAGATTCATTTACCTCACCAACGTATCAGCTTCCAAGACCTATTACTTCAAGATACGTTCCGTAAAGAATACGGGTACTGCCACCTACTACAGCTCTTATGTTACCAAGTCTGTAAAGACTGCGGTGCAGACCCCGAAGATCCAGCAGGTCGTCACTCTTGATGACGGCACCAGCATCGTTGCTTTCTATGATGCCACCGGCGCTCATGACTACGCAATCTACAGGGCAACCTCAAAGAGCGGCACCTACACCAACGTAACCTCTCAGTGCGAGTGGTATTACGACGAAGAGACAGGTCTCAATATGTTTGTTGCTCCCACGCCTACGAACGGCAAGACCTACTATTTCAAGGTGCGCGGTATCTACTACGGAAGCAAGAAGACCTACTACAGCAGCTACTCTGCAATAAAGAGCGTTGTTGCATAATTAATTTAAAACAGCTCGCATCAAAAGATGCGAGCTGTTTTTCTTATGCCGTTTTTTCTTTGCCCTTTGAAATGGTTGCGCTGAAATCTACTTTTCTGAAGAGCAATGCTCCAAGCAGAACAATGAGCAGATTGCTCGTAAGCATTGCCCACCAGATACCGCTTCTTCCTATATCCGTAAACTGCTGAAGAAGCCATATCATCGGAAGTCTCATACCCCAAAGACGAACTGTCGTCATTATAAAGGAGTACTGTGTCTTGCCCGCTCCGTTGAACAGGCTGAGATAACTCTGGAACATTGCCATGAGGGGCTGCATGAGAAGCACGAACACGGTGTATTCCGCTCCTATAATCACCGTTTCCGGGTCGTTTGACAGAAGACCTATTGACCAGAAGCGCAAAGGCATCAGTATAACCGAGCCAATGACCGAGACCCAAATTCCAAGATTGCGGCAGACCTTGTAAGACTTCAGCGCTCTTTCCTTGTTGCCGTTTCCTATGTTCTGACCTACAAAGGTTGCAAGCACGCTGCCGAGTGCCATTACGGGCATCAGCAGCAGGTTGCTGACCTTGTTTCCGAGGCTGAATGCCGCCGCAACCTTTTCTCCGTAGGCAAGTATGAACACCTGCAGGAATAAAAATCCGAAGGAGCTGAATGCCTGAGCGGTTGCCGATGGGATCGCTATACGCACAAGCTTTGCGATGCATGAGAAATCGGGCTTTAAGTCCGGTAAGGACAGCCTTGCTTCGCCCTTTTCAATGAAAATATGATAAAGGCAGAAAGGTACTCTTACTATCTGGCTTATTACTGTTGCCAGTGCCGCACCGTAGACCCCCATGCCCATCCCTTCAATGAACAGCGCATTGAGTCCTACGTTTACGAGTATTCCTATTGTCGAATAGATGACAGGGGTAAGTGTATCGCCGCGAGATTGACGAATAGACTGAAATGCGGCAAAAACAAAGGTGAAGACCATTTCAAAGGAACGGGTCTGCACATATACAAGTGAGCTTTCATATACTCCGTCCTCTGCCCCCATAAGGCGCAGAACCGGCGGCGCAATGAAATACAGCAGAACATTTATGATAACGCCCAGTATGACCGAAAGAACAACGAGCATTCCCGAATATTTTCGTGCTTCGGCTTTCTTTCCTGCCCCTAAGAACTGGCTTATGACCGCCACGCCTGCAATTGCAAGTCCCATATTGAATGAGGTCAGTATCGCCATCAGCGGCCATGATATGGACATTCCTGCCTGTGCCGCAACGGAGTCGGGCATATTGCCGACAAAATATGTATCTATAAGGTCATTCATGGAGGTCAGCAGATTGACTCCGAAAAGCGGCAATGCAAGTATTATAAATGATTTGTATAAGTTTTTCTCGTACAGCAGGAGCTGCTGTCTGTCCCTTTTCATTTATTGCACCTCCCATGCGGGCTATATTTTCGCACGTTTTGCAGAATATGTCAACTTAATGGTTTGTGAAAAAGCAGTTGACCCTCCCTGCAAAAGCAGGGAGGGCTTTTGGTGTTTACGGTTCCTGATTACTTTCCTTCAGGTAGTATGAATATCTTTTTATGGTGAGATCAAAGGTCTTTTTCACTCCCTCAGGGGATTCCAATATAAGCTCGGTTTCCCCTTCCTTGATGAACTCTGCATTCACTGCATAGGTTTCCGTCTCGGAATCGTAGCTTATATACACCTTACCGTATTCTTCATCTTCAAGATATACATTATACTTATCGTCAAATTCCACACCGTAGCTTCCGCTGTGCATGACCGTGGTGTTGTAGAAATCCTTTTCGTTCCCGCAGGCCGCAAAGGTCATGACTGCAATAATAATTAAACTTATAACAGCACCTGTGAGCTTCAGCTTCTTGTTTTTGAATATGCAGATGGGATAGATCAGCATGGTTATTACGCAGAAGATCGCACTGAGCAGATGCCTCGGGAAGAAGGACAGCGCAGTACTGAGGAAGCCTTCGTAATGAAAGCCCACAAACAGCAGTACGGGGGTCAGAATAAAAAGTCCCCACCACTTATCTTTCTTCAGCTGATAGCCGATATATCCCATGGGTATGGTACAGAGAGTCCATACAAACCAGCCGGGATAATACTTGAAAACCCCGAAGCCTTCAACGTGGAACGGTGCCTGCACAAGATACACCAGAGGCTGGCTGATAAGAAAGAAGACAAAACATTTCAGCGCGGATTCCTTCGCGGACTTACTGCTCATTATAATTATTATTCCAAACAGCACCCACCACTCAAAGGTCATTGAAATGTCTGAAAATGAGGTGTCTTTCACTATGGGCAGTATTGCCATGATGCCTGTATACACGCCTGAAACAATCGCAAAGATTATCAGGGCTTTCCATGATATATTTATATTGAATAACTTTTTTACTTTTCCCATTTACATATCTCCTTATCGGTCAGTAATCTTTCCTGCTATGGTGCAGCCTATCCATACTATCAGGTTCACCGCAACCACGCTTGCGCCCGAGGGCAGGTCAAAGATCGCTGAGCAGACCATTCCCGCAAGGAAGCAGGAAACGGAGATAATGACCGTTGTAATTACAAGTGACTTGAAGCTTTTTGCTATTCTGCGTGCGGAAACTGTCGGGAATATTATAAGCGCGGAGATAAGAAGAGTTCCCATAAGCTTCATGCACAGCACCACTGTCAATGCCGTCAGCAGAGACAGCAGAAGCTGATAGTTCTGAGTTTTTACGCCGCAGGCAGCAGCGTAGTTTTCATCATATGTGATCATGAAAAGGCGGTTATAAAGAAATACAAAGGCAATGACAACAAACACGGTCAGACCGATGCTCATGATAAGGTCAGAGGTGTTTACAGCCGTTATGCTTCCGAACATATAGCTGTAAACATCGGTATTGAAGCCCGTTGACATGGATGTGATTATTATACCTGCCGCAAGGGAGCCTGTTGCAAGCATTCCGATAACAGTGTCACCCTGTGCGCCCTTTCGCTGGCTTATGTACATTATTCCGAATGCCGCGATAATTACAATGGGTACGGACAGACCAAGAGGCGGAAGACCAATGGCAAGGGACAGCGCAACGGAGGCAAAGCTGACGTCAGACAGTCCGTGCCCGATAAGGGCGTACCTTTTCTGCACGAGAATTACTCCCAGCAATGCCGCGCAGAGACTGAGCAGAGTGCCGCAGACAAGGGCTCTCTGCACCGAGGCAAGGGAAAAGATTCCTATAAGCATTTCAAAACTCATTTCTTTCCCTCCCTGACACAATCACAGACGCCGCACTCATCACAGTTCGCCGTGTGAAGAGTACAGCCCGGGTCGTATTTTCTGAGCCATTCGTCCTTACTGCCGTCGAACTCAACAGTGTGGTTTATCACGACCACTCTGTTTGCGCACTTTGCAACCTCGTTGAGGTCATGGCTGTTCATCATTATGGTAATTCCCTGCTTTTCGCAAAGCTCTCCAAGAAGCTTATAAAAATGAGCGGTTATCGTGGGGTCGAGACCTGAGCAGGGCTCGTCCAGCAGAAGAAGTCGAGGCTTTCTGCAAAGGGCTCTTGCAAGATACACTCTCTGCTGCTGACCGCCCGAAAGTCTGCCGATGCGTCTATGCTGAATATTGCCTATTTCGAGAAGCTCGATGGCTTCGTCTATTGCTTCCTTGTCTTCCTTGCTGTATCTGAAAAAGGCGTTGCCTGTATACTGTCTGCCTGTGCTGACAACCTCCCGCACTGTTGCAGGAAAATCCCGCTCGGCAAGGCTTGTCTGGGGAAGATAGGCGATCTCCCTGTCCTCTATATGACGGGTTATAGCACCCTCTGAAGGCTTGTGGAGACCAAGTATGCCCTTCATGAGAGTTGATTTTCCAGAGCCGTTGCTTCCCACAACGCAGATGTATTCATTATCGTTTACTGTGAGATTGGCGTTTTCAACAGCAGTAACGCCGCCGTATTCAAGCTTTACATTCTCTATTGTAAGCAGCTTCAAGCGCAAAGCCCCTCTCTGAGATTTTCAAGATTTCTTTCCATTATGTCCTCAAAGGTTATTCCCTCTCTGAGCTCTTCCGCAGTGACATTGTGAGCAGTGGAAAATTCCCTCAGTTCGATTCCCGTTTCATCGGCAATGGAACGGGCAATCTTCGGGTCGGTCAGTTCTTCGTGATATATTACCTTTACATCATTTGCGTTGATATAGTCAACTACCGCCGCGATATCGGAAAGACTGGGATCTGCCGCAGTATCGCAGGACTTGTATGCGCTGACATAATTAAGTCCGTATCGCTCGATGAAATAGATATGAGAGAATCTGCCTCCGAAAACTATGGTATTGCTGTCTGCATTTTCAAAAAGCTCTTTGAAATCTCCGTCTATCTTCATAAGATCGGCTTTCAGTGCGGCTGTATTGGCTTTATAGGTCTCTGCATTTTCGGGGTCTGCCTCGCAGAGTCCCTTGCAGATATTATCCGCCATGACGCAGGCATACTCCATATCGAGCCAGATATGAGGGTCGGCTCCGTGAGCGTGCTCACCATGGTCATGGTCGTCATGCTCCTCTTCGTGAAGCGAAACTCCATCAGAGCAGTTTACGGTTTTGGGCGCATCGCTGCCGAGAGAAGAAAGCAGATTGCCTGCCCATGGCTCCATTTCATCGCCTGTATAGAGGAAAAGGGCAGCATTTGATATTGTATAGGTATCTGCCGTTGAGGGGTCGTAGGTGTGGCTCTCGGTGCCGGGAGTAAGAAGAAGCTCCACCTCAAAATTATCTCCTGCTATGGTTTTGGCAAAGCTGTACTGAGGAAAGAGTGTCGCGATTATTTTCTTATCTCCGCTGCCCTCTGCACAGCCTGTAAAGCACAGGCAGGCGCACAGAATCGCCGCAGAAAGTATTACAGATAGTATTCTTTTCATATTATACTCCTATTTGTTTTGACATTTGGCGCATTTTCCGTAGAAAACAGTGTCCCCTTCGTCTATTTCAAAGCCGTCGGTCTTTTTCAGACTGTCGCTGAGACTGCGCAGAAGCTCGCTTTCAAGGTGCGTTACCTTGCCGCAGGAATTGCATTTCAGATGATAGTGGGAATGGCATTCTGAATGCTCGTCCACATACTGCCAGCAGAAGCCTGCTCCGTCGGGAAGCGCGTATTTTTTGGCAGTGCCCTCCTCGTGGAGCTGATTTAGATATCTGTAGACAGTAGCTCTTCCTATATTGGGCGCTGCCTCATGCACAAGCTCCGTCAGCTCATCGGCTGTAACGTGCCTGTCCCCTAAGCTTTTAAGACAATCGAGAATAACCTGCCGCTGTTTTGTGTTTCGCTGCATCGGCATATAATCACCTCTTATTGATACTGATTATCATTATCATTATAATTGTGCTGACGGGAATGTCAATAGGGAGACAATGATTCACCTTGCCTCCCTATTGCTTTATCAGTTTTCTTTTTTACACAAGAGCGATCTTACAAGCAGCAGAGCGCTGAATATGAGCATCGCTGCAAGAATAATAAGTGAAAAATCTCTCCGGAGGGAATAAGTCATTCCGCCCGCTCCAACTGCAAAATGTCCCAGAATATACGAAATCGGAAGAAGCATAAGCTTTTCGAGGATCTGTTTTGCTCCCTCTTTCTTTCTCAGCACAATGCGAAGTATCAGCAGAACGATAAACACAAAGCCTGCGATCACCAAATAATAGTTCAAAACAAGCCTCGGCAGGGTCATGACCCCTCCTGAGCTCTGAGGCAACTCTGAATAGAGCACTACGTCCTCCTGTCCGTTGTTCTGAACGTATCTTATTACAGTGTCTTTCCCTTCCTCAGGCTCAATTGTCACTGATTTGATGCCGCATGAAGGAAGTCTGCTTTCAAGTATTGACGTCCATGCTTCAATACTGTATTCTTCTGTTCCCTCATATTCCGTCATACTGCATCTGTAATCTGTCGCCTCTTCGGGGAGTGTTACCGTTACGGTGCCGTTGGGATTTTCCGCAACATATATATCAGACTCGGAATAAGGCAGATACAGAGGTGCGCTGATATACGCAAATACTGCCACTGCTGCTGTCAGCACGAAAATCGCCGTCAGCACTATTGCCTTGATTTTCTTTGCATTAATAGCTTTCCTGATTTTTTTCATGGGTTCAATATTGGTCTCCGATGTAATTATATCGGGTTTGTTGATATCCTCAAGCTCTTTTCTGCAAGCCTCGCAGCTTTCAAGATGCTCCCTCACAAATTCGCTTGTGTCCTCACTTGTCAGTGCCTCTGCGTAAAGAGGCAGAAGGTCTTTGACTATACTGCATTGGTTTTTCATTTTGATTCCTCCATTCTCCTGCTTATCATGGTTTTCGCTCGGTGATAGGTGACACACGCCCAGTTTTCTGTTTTGCCGAAGAGCTCGCCTATCTGCCGAAAGCTCAGCTCTCCGTACACTCTCCACATGAAAACCTCCTTGTAGGGCTCCTGAAGCTCGTGGAGAAGCCCCCGTATATGCTCGGCATCATCTTTGCTGATCGCCTTTTCTTCCGCGCTTTCATCTGTATCTTCAAGCTGTTCCAGAGCATTCTCATCGAGGGTGGTGTTTCTTTTTTCTTTCTTGATATAAGAATAGTATGAATTCTTGGCTATCTGGCAAAGCCACACCCTTATGTCGCAATCGCCCCGAAAGCTCGAAAGCTTCTTCATCGCCTTGAAAAATGTATCGCAGGTTATGTCCTCCGCCACACTTTCACTGCCCGACAGGCGCAGAACATATCGGTACACATCGCCGAAATAGGCTTTGTATATCTGCTCGAGCTGTATCACTTTTTCACCCCCTTTCACCTATAAGACATCTCAAACGGAAAAACATTACAGAATTTTTTTGAAAAATTAAGCGGCACAGCAAAAACCGCGCCGCCCCTTTTATTCTTCTGGCTGTTTTATTGGCAGAGTGAAGGAAACGGTGAGTCCTCCCTTTTCGTTGTTCTCTGCCATTATGGCACCGCCGTGGCATTCTATTGCCTCCTTGCATATGGCAAGTCCGAGACCTGCAACGCTTCTGCCCTCGTCTGTGGTAAACAGCGGTTCAAATATAGCCTCAAGCATATTTTCTTCAACGCCGCTGCCCGTATCCGAAACGCTTATACGCACAAATTCATAAGTACCGTCATCAACTTCATCGCAGATAATACTGATTTTCTTGATTTCGCCCTTCATGTGCTTTAAGGCATTTCCTATAAGATTCCCGAAAACTCTCCGCATCTGATTTTCATCAAGCTGCAGAGATACCGTATTTTCACAGGCACAATGTGCAGTAAACTCAACCCCTGCCGCGGTCAGTTCATCAGTGTATTCCTCTTTCAGTGTTCCCATAAGCTCCTCGGCAGATATATCCGAGGGGTTATAATGCAGTCGCTGGTTGCTGCTGATATAATCGTCAAACTCATTTACAAGGTCACGAATGGCAACAGCCTTTGTATAAATAGTGTCAAGATAACGCGCTGTGCGCTCTTCTGAAAGATTTCCCTTTTTCATTCGTTCTGCATATCCCATAACACTTGTCAGCGGGGTCTTTATATCATGGGATATACTGGCTATGATTCTGGTCTGCTTCTCTTTTTCGTCGTCTATCATGTCCGAAAGACCTACAAAAGAATTCTGAAGTCTGCCTATCTCGTCTTCTCTGTCGGTTATTTCCGCTCGGGATCCCGATTTATAATTGCGCATATTCTTTTCAAGCGCTTCAAGAGGCTTGATATACTTAATATATATAAGTCCCGATGTGGCAAAAAGAATGGCTGTCATGATACATATCTCAGCCCATATAAGAGTCTTTGCATCATCGTTTTCTGCCAGTACCGAGGTAACTATGCGGCTTGAACGCAGTATATACGCATTTCCGTCAAGCTCCACCGCCACCGCCGAACGTATCCAGATATTGGTCTCCTCACTGTGGAGAGCTGAATACAGCACGTTTCCCGAGGTGTCCTCAAAGGTCAGATTGAGATCAAGATCATATGCTTTTTCCTCAATATACACCTTTATATCAGTCTCAGAGGTTATGTTTTCCGCTATTTCACGGGTCTCTGTATCCAGCTTGTTCTGAGATACGGTATAGTCATCGGCAACAGGTCCCGACAGGAACATATTGTACCACGCACTGAGGGTCAGTGCGTTTATAACCACCATCACCATGGCGATTATCAGCAGCTTGTATTTAAGGCTCATCTGCGCAGCTCCTTAACTGCCGTCAGTGGGCGAATTTGTAGCCGACACCCCAGACGGTCTTTATGTACTCGTTGTCGGGGTCAAGCTTTCCGCGAAGATTCTTGATATTTACCGCAACGGTTCCGATGTCTCCGTAGTTTATACCCCAAACGGCATTGAATATCTGCTCTCTTGTAAGCACTCTTTCACTGTTGGTCATAAGATACTCAAGAAGCTGAAATTCTCTTGTGGAAAGAGGTACAAGCTCGCCCTTTCTGCGCACCTCGTAGCTTGAGGGATTAAGCTCAATATCCCCGATTCTGATAACTCCGCTCTTTTTCTTTGCCCCTGCTCTTGAGTCACGGCGGATATGAGCACGCACTCTCGCCACAAGCTCATCAACCACGAAGGGCTTATATATATAATCGTCTGCGCCCATTTCGAGACCTACAAGAGTATCGACCGTTCGATTCTTTGCGGTTACGAAAATTATGGGGCAGGTCACAGTATCACGGATTCTGACACACAGCTCAAGACCGTCCATCTTCGGCATCATTATGTCAAGAATAATAAGCGCAAAGTCCCTTTCCTTCTGAATAAGCTCATATGCTGACTCGCCGTCATTGAGAATGGTGACTGAGAAGCCCTCGTCCTCAAGGGCATCGGAAACAAGACGGGCTATTGCAATATCATCATCTACGACAAGTATTTTCTGGTTATCCAAAAAACCATCCCCTAAAGATTATCTGTATTTATATTCTAACATACAATTTTCTTCAGAAAAAGAGGGATTTAATTAAAATTGCAACTTTTATTTATCGATAAATAATAAATTCATATTGTTTTGGAATAAATATTGACATATCATAAATTAATTGCTACAATAGCCCTTGTGAAATCTTACAAGGTTAAGGAGGGCAATTTGTATGAAGCACGGCATTTATCGTTTTTTCAAGCGTCTGCTTGATATAGTTCTTGCCTTTATAGCGCTTCTCATCATCTGGCCCGTTATGCTTATCCTTGCAATATGGATAAAATGCGACTCCAAGGGTCCTGTTATTTTCAAGCAGAGCAGAGTCGGTATGCACGGCAAGCTTTTCAGAATCTACAAGTTCCGCACCATGCGCACCGATGCTCCCAGCGAAATGGCTACAAAGGATCTTGAGAATCCCTACAGCTACATCACAAAATCGGGCAATTTTCTCCGCAAGACAAGCCTTGATGAGCTGCCTCAGCTTATAAATGTCTTAAAGGGTGATATGAGCCTTATAGGTCCCCGTCCTCTTATTGAAAATGAGGGCGGCGATATCCATCAGCTCCGCATGGACGCAGGGGTTTACACCGTTCGTCCCGGTCTTACGGGCTGGGCTCAGGTCAACGGACGTGACAACGTTCCCGATGAGGAAAAGGCCGCTTACGACAGTGAGTATGCCAATAACCTTTCCTTTGGTTTTGATATGAAGATAATATTCAGGACTATCGCTGTTGTTTTCAAGCGTGACGGTTACAAGGAAGGCAAGCAATAAGAAATAAAACGGGAATGGCATCTGTCATTCCCTTTGTTTATGAAAGGGAAGAAAATCATGGAAATTGAAAGAAAGTGGAAAATTGATAAGTTCCCCGATCTGCCTGTTTCGAGATGGGCTGAAATCTGGCAGGGCTATCTGTCCCTTGACCCTGAGGTCAGAATAAGAAAGACCGTCAGCGACAGGGGCGAAAGCTACAAGCTTGCTGTCAAGGGCAATGGAACTCTCAGCAGAACAGAGGTTGAGCCATATATTACAAAAGAGGATTTTGAGGACCTTTGCGGTATGCTCAAAAAGCCTCTTGTGCATAAGGAATGGAAGGGATACGATATAGGCAACGGTCTGCTTCTGGAGGTAAGTCTTGTAGACGGAGGCGAGCCCACTTCCTTTATGTATGCTGAGGTTGAATTTCCCGACGAGGAAAGTGCAAATACCTTTGTCGCTCCCGATTTTCTGGGCCAGGAAATGACCTATCAGACGGGATTCCGCATGAAGAATTACTGGAATGACAAGGTTTATTATAATGCTCCCTATGTGCTGGCTTCTTCAAGTCCCCGAAGACGTGAACTGCTTCATCAGGTGGGAATAAAGTTTGAAATAGTATCTCCCGATGCTGATGAGACTCTGCCCGAAAATATTGCACCGGACAAGGCAGTTGAGCTTTTGAGCGAAAGAAAGGCCGATGCGGCAAGGGCTTCTGCAAGAGGACGGGTTCTTATAGCCGCTGATACTGTTGTTGCAAAGGACGGCATTATCTATGGCAAGCCCTCTGATGAAGCTGATGCTTTCCGTATGCTCTCTGAGCTTTCGGGGAATACACATGAAGTTTATACGGGAGTTTGTGTCCTTTTCCCCGACGGCGAAAAGGAGTGCTTTTCTGTTTGCACCGAGGTGACCTTTGCAGCTATGACCGACGAGGAAATCAGAGGTTACATTGCTTCAAAAGAGCCATTTGGAAAGGCAGGAAGCTATGCGATTCAGGGGCTTGGCGCTCAGTTTGTAAAGGGCATAAACGGAGATTACGCAAATGTTGTGGGACTGCCTGTGCAGGCTCTCTGCGATGTGCTGAAAAAGCACTGTTCATTTTTTGTTTAAAATTATTTAATAATTTATTCTTTTATATTGACTTTTGTTTCCCCTTATATATAATAAAAACGTGGGATTCTCTGCATTGATAAAATTATTTTTGCGAGAATTTCTCACGTTTTTGATTTTGAAAGGGGTTTTATCAATGAAAAAAGTTACACTGTGGTCTTTTATTATCACGGCATTTATGTTTGTCTCAAATCTCCTGCTGAGTCTGTATCTGAAAGTAAATCTGGGTTCCAGCCCTCCTCTGAGCCATTCCAGCGGCAGTGCCTTTGGAGTCAAGTTTGAGCCATACATAAATATACCCGATGGGGCTGTTCATGTTGATAAGGTCAGTTTTGATCCCTTCTCTCTTGTTTTTACCTTTGTATTTATTTTCATGTTTGCTGCTCTTGTTCATTTTACCGTAAGAGGGCTTAAGGAAATGAAAAAAGCTACAATTATCTCTCTGATAGTTACTGTCGGTCTGTTCGTTATTAATTACCTGTGTGCTCTCCTTTTTGACTTTACTTTCGGTATTCCTTTCCGTCTCAGCGACAGTAAATACATTATAAATTACCTTGGTTTTGGTATTCTTCACTCTTCCGATAAATGGGAAAGCTCAACACGTCCCGAATTTGTTTCTCTCATGCTTACATATGCCATCGTTCTCGGCATTGCTGCCCTGATCTGCCACTGTAAAAAACGCAAGGCTGAAAATAACGAAAAGTAATTTTTGAAAGGGGTATTATCAATGAAAAAAGTAACTCTATGGTCATTTATCGCAACAGCTTTCCTGTTTCTTGTAAATTTTGCATCAGCACATCTCTTCGGTTTTATCTTCACACTTTATGACCGTTCAGGCTTTGGCATCTACTACTCTCCCGAATATTCAAGCCCCACAGGTGTTCCCCGTCCCGAAAGCATTGAATTTGATTTTCCTTCCCTTATTCATGGCTTTATCTTCGTTTTCTTAATCGGCTGTATTATCTATATGATTATAAAGCTTCCTAAAAAGATAAGCATAATTTCTCTTATCGCAACGGCTGTTCTGTTTGCTGCGAACTTGATTTCAACCCTTGTTTTCGGGTTTAATTTTGGTATTGAGGTCGTAGGCGAAGGAATTTTCGGATTCGGAGTATTTACAGACCACTATGTATGGAATGATGACCACACCGCTAAGATTCCCGTTATGAACAGATTCCACTTTGTTTCTCTTCTGGTAACATTTATTCTGATTTTCCTTATTGCTGCTTTGATCTATAAGCTGATAAAGGGTCCCCGAAAAGTTATAATCATTTCTCTTAGCATCACCGCAGGAATGTTCCTTACAAATCTTATTTGCGGCATATTCTTCGACTTTCTCCCCTTTGGCATTATGCTGTTCGGCGGAGAAATGTATCAGAAGGTCGGCTGCGGTGTGAATATCGTTCATTTTGTTCCTCTGTCCACTATTGATGACCCTGCAAAAGGCTCGACAAGTATAAACGTTGATCCCATCAGCCTCATTATTACATTTGCTGTTGTTTTCCTTATTGCATCATTAATTGCATCGTTGATTCGCCGTCTGGCAAAACGTCGTGCAGAAAGAAAAGCCGCAAAGGCACTTGCTGCAACTTCCGCTAAGGAGGTCGCAGAGGAAGTTACTGAGGAGGTTACCATAGAAACTGCTGCGGAGACTTCCGAAGAAATCAACGAGGACAGTAATCAGGACTGATTTTATGATAAAAAGTCAACTGCGTTCATTTACGCAGTTGACTTTTTTTATAAACCGTGATATATTTTTTGTAATAGCGTTAAAGGCTGTGAAGGCGGCTTTGCAATCCTGACAGATTGCTTAGAGTAGCCTTCCGCAACCCGTCAGAGAGAGTGTGCCATCGGCTGAAAGCACACTTCGGGCAATACGGAAGGGCGAATTTCTCCGTTGGAGCTGTATGGCGAAAGCCATAACGTATGTCTGCGTTAAAGGCATTGAGATTATGCTTTTCGGCATAAAATCGGGTGGTACCGCGTGCTTAGGCTCGTCCCGTGTGGACGGGTCTTTTTTGTTTTTCAGGCACTGAAGTCGTCCTTCAGGACGACACAGGGAACCCCCGCCGAGGGTTCCCTACATCAAAACAGTCCGCCGGACTGTTTTGACTACCCTCCTGCGGTTTTCACAGCAAAAGAATGTCGTCCTCTGCGGAGGACGACCAAAGGCTTTGCCTTTGGAATCCACCACCTTTGAAAAGGTGGACGAAACTTTTGTCTTATTATTTTGTAACACATATCGAAATTCGAAAGGATTGATCGCAACCATGAAAGAAGCAATCGCAAAGCTGCGCGCTCAGTTTGAGCAGGATGCAGCGAAAGCGGCTACCAGTGCTGACGTTGAAGCACTGAGAATCGCTTATTTAGGCAAAAAGGGCTCCGTTACCGAGCTGCTTTCCAATCTGCGCAATGTTCCCAACGAGCAGAAGAAGGAAGTTGCTCAGGGCATCAACGAGCTTAAGAAGTACGCTGAGGGTGTTATCACCGAGAAGGCTGCTGACTTAAAGGCTAAGGAAGAGGCTGCTGCTATCGCATCTGCTGAGCGCTACGATGTTACCATGCCCCTTACAGACAAGCTGGGCTCTCTCCACCCCATTACCCTCGTTCAGCGTGAGGTTGAGCAGATTTTTGCCACCATGGGCTTTACAATCGAGGATTACAGCGAGGTCGTTACCGACTACGAATGCTTTGAGGGCGTTAATATTCCCAAGCATCACCCTGCTCGTGATATGCAGGACACCTATTATCTCGACAATGGTCAGCTTCTGAAGACTCACACCAGTGCTGCTCAGAATGCAATACTCCGCAAGTACGGCGCACCTCTCCGCGCTATCTTCCCCGGTCGCTGCTTCAGAAACGAAGCAACAGATGCCTGCCACGAAAACACCTTCTTCCAGATGGAAGGTATGATGGTTGACGAGAATATCTCCATCTCCAACCTCATCTACTTTATGAAGACCATGCTTTCCGAGGTTTTCCAGAAGGACGTTAAAGTCAGACTTCGTCCCGGCTTCTTCCCCTTCGTTGAACCCGGCTTCGAGCTTGATATTTCCTGCCTTATCTGCGGCGGTGAGGGCTGTCCCAGCTGTAAGAACGTCGGCTGGCTTGAGACCTGCCCCTGCGGTATGATTCACCCCAGCGTACTGCGCGAGGGAGGCGTT
>JAZSJQ010000073.1:0-29165 GCA_045534445.1 Acutalibacteraceae bacterium | reverse complement strand
CACAGAACGACATGGCTCCGATCCGCCTTATAAAGTCCACCACAAAAGTTACTACAAAAGCTACCACAAAAGCTACCACAAAACCCACTTCGAATTCTACTTCAGCTCCCACTTCAAAGCCTTCTGCATTCCCCACCGATCCATCCATAACAAAACCCACCGTATCTACAACAGCTCCAGCTGCTGAATATGTTACTGTAAAATTTTACCCCAACTACGGCAAGAACAATGTATTTGACAGCAAAGAATATACAGTTGGAAAGGAATATTCAAGACTTCCTAAAATAAAGCGCAGCGGATACAAATTTGAGGGATGGTATACGTCTAAAAAAGGAGGAAAAAAGATTACTTCCGGCGATATGGTAAGTAGCGACATAACAAAGCTGTATGCACACTGGAGTAAGGAGACTACCGGCACAACCGCTGCACCTCCTGCTGAGAAGATCTGCGGTCACGAACATTCAACGCTTCTCTACAGAGAAGCCCCTACCTGTGCAGATATAGGCTATGAGTACAGAGTGTGCAAAAACTGCGGACCAGTAACGATTGAGCTCGCAAAACGTCCTCACCGTCCCGAAAGTGATTACATTATTGAAAAATACCCCACATGTACAAGAAACGGTGTAAGGGTAAAGTATTGTGAGGTCTGCGGTCAGGCGGCGGAAATTGACGATCAGACATTACAGCCGCTTGGACATATCGGCGGCAGTGGTGTATGGACTCAGACGGTATCATGCGATCACGATGGCATACTTGAGGTACGATGCATACGAGAAGGCTGCAATGAAATCCTTGCTAAGCGAACCGTAGAGGGCAGACATGACTGGAGAGTGCATGTTGTGCCAAGAACCTGTACTGACGATGGATATTCATATGATCAGTGCGATAATTGCGGTATTATTAATTGGCTGAGGGGAATATATAATTTCCAACCGCGTCTCGGCGGAAATCATACCTACAGATGGGTTAATGCCAGCTATCCTTCATGTACGGAAAACGGACTGAAGCAGTTTAAATGCACCAGATGTGACTATGTAAAGATCGAACAGGAAGTTCCGGCGTTCGGACATACGGTTATTCCTGAAAGTGTCGATAATACTGCCCTGGATCCTTATGTTGCAGGAATGCTTATTAACAAATCGAACACTTTGCATGGTGCATATGATTTGAACTGTATAAAGTGTAACGAAACTGCAACTCAGGCATATCTTGTAGAAACCAATCAGTCAAGATGCCGGTTTAACTTTGACGGTACGAGTTTCAGAAATGACAGTTACGATTCAATAGAGCTCCATTTTTATGCATCGCATCCGTTTACTGTCAATGCAGACAGCAGTTTTATTATAATATCTGATATCAACGGAAACAGAACCAATATTTTCCCTGCAGGCAAAACTACGGTTGTTGTTTCTGTAAGAGGTCCTCTTTCAGAGAGAAAACTGACTGAAGGAAGAACCGGAAAAATCACATTTTCCATGGCTGTTGAAAAGAGCTTCCCTGATATTTCATGGATAGAATTTAAAGGGAGAAATGCTGGAATGATCAATATGGGAAGTAAAACTGTAACTCAGCTGCCTATACAAGATTGTTTCCCCGATCTTATTATCAACAATAATACTTTTGAAGAGCATATGGAAATAATGAGGGACTATTATTATTGCTTCAGCAGTAATCCTGCGGCACAGCGTGCTATGAGAGGTGATATTTACTTCAGCGATGGATTTAAAGTGTATCAGGGCGATACCATCGGGAATACTACATACTATTTTGCTGCAGAAAGAAATAACCACATACATCCAACGACAACATTACATGAGTATGTTGATATGTATTCAGAATTATTATGGGATTTTTATCATAACAATAATCCTGTCGAAATGATTATTAATAGCATTGAGATCTGTTCAAGTCATATTAATTACAGACCCGGAGGACTTGATTATGACGAAGAGGTTGAATTTAACCGTATTGATATGAGCTACATGGTCTTCACCGTTACAAGATCATTTGAACCATGGAGTGGACTTGATGCTCCCGGATATATGAATGTTAGAACAACTGTTAAGATTGCAGATGGTGTTGGATTGCAGGCGGACAACAGCTGGGACAATCGCTTCTTTACACACATTAATTATATCACTGAAGGAATAACAAGTATTGGTGCAGATGGAGGACACGAAATCTTTTACTCCGTTGAATCAGCTGTGGAAGAATATGGTGATATTATTGGTGCAGTTGAATTCTTTAGCAGCTTTGATGATATAAGAAGAATTTTTGCAGGTGGAAATATATCAAGCAATTTAGATGTAATGATTAATGAATTACTTGATATGTATAATATTGATAGTGCGGGTGATCTTATAGAAATAGGTATTACCAAGGTTAAAAGCAGTAGCGGGTTATTCGAAGATAATGTTATTGGTGAAGGTAATATTGTTTTGGAAGTCATATTTGTACTTTTAGGTAAATCGGCAGATGTGCTTTGCAATGCCGGAAATAATGCTTATGTTGTATGCAGTCCGGATGCCGATGTTACATTCAGATGTTTGATCAGTAACAGAGGAAATGTAGCTGGATTATGCGTCATACGCGATATCACCTTGGATTCTCCCGGTACATTGGAATTTAGTAATTAGTGATCCTGAAAAAGAATGCAGCTTCGGCTGCATTCTTTTTTTCTTCTCCTGTGCATCATACTCCGAAAAAGCGGTAAAATAGATAATGAATCATTTTATTGCAAGGATTGAAGCAGAATGTCGGAAAAGATGAAAAACGCGGCAGTTTTCACAATCGGTGCGGCTGGGTACACCTGCGCCGAGATAATATGGAGAGGGTGGACGCATTGGTCAATGACGTTGACAGGCGGGCTGTGTGCCCTCGGAATACACCTTATAAACAAAAAGAGCAAAAGAAATTTCGCGGTCAGAACCATCGAAAGCACTGCGTTCATAACTGCGATGGAGTTTTCGGTCGGCTGCCTTGTGAACAAGCTTTTAAAATGGCAGGTGTGGGATTATTCCAAAATGCCACTTAACATCTGCGGTCAGATATGTCCGCAATATATCATTCTGTGGGTGCCGCTGGCTGCTTTGGCACTTATAATAAGCAGGCTTTTCAGTGAAGGTGAAATACAGAAAAACAGAATACTATTTGCCTGATATGCATTGAATTTGCACACGGATATGATATAATAGAAAAAATGTAAATCAGGGTGTGCAAAAATGAAATTTGATATCAGAAAAACAATATCCGAAATGACGCTCAATGAGAAGGCATCGCTTGTAAACGGTGCGGCTTTCTTTGAAATGTTTGAAATAGAAAGGCTTGAAGTGCCTGCGCTGATGCTTCTTGACGGTGGTACAGGCATAAATTTTGAACAGCTTTTCGGTGATTTTTACTCCAAGGCTGAGCATACCGACGGCTCGGTGGGAAACAGTCTTATTACAAGGGTAATTGAAAATTACTATCACCCGGAAGTGCTGAACGATGAAGAAAAGGCATTGTATGACAGAATCAGGGAGTATCTGCTGACATTGACAGGCAGTGATTATTCTCCTTCATGTTTCCCTTCGGGAATACTTCTGGGTGCAACCTTTGAGCCGGAGGTCGTTTACGAAATGGGCGCTTCTCTCGGAAAAGAAGCGCGTCTGTTCGGCATAAATATTCTCCTCGGAACTCCAAACATAAATATCCACAGAGACCCTCTGGGAGGACGTCTTTTTGAGGGCTTCTCCGAGGAGCCGTATCTTGTGTCAAGGCTTGCACCCGAACTTGTCAAAGGCGTGCAGAAGATGGGTGTTGCTGCAAATATAAAGCACTTTGCCGCCAACAATCAGGAGACAAACCGCGTCGGCATAAATGAGACAATATCAAAGCGAGCTTTACAGGAGATATATCTTCCTGGCTTTAAAGCCTGCGTGACCGAGGGCAGGGCAAAAACCGTAATGAGTGCATACAATCTTATAAACGGTGTGCCGTGCAGTGAGAATAAATGGCTTCTTACAGATACCCTGCGCGGTGAGTGGGGTTATGACGGTATGGTGGTGTCCGACTGGGGCGCTGTGTATCACCCTGTCGAGGCGCTCAGCGCAGGCAACGACCTTGCAATGCCGGGACCTGTTTCCGGTAAGCCGATTGTTGATGCGGTCGAAAAGGGTGAGCTTCCCGTGGAGGTGCTTGACCTTGCAGTGGAGAGACTTCTCCGTACCATTGATTTCTGTAAAAACAACAAGGATGCATATATTCCCGAGGTACGGGAGAAGATGTATGAGGAAACAACAAAAGCCGCTTATGAAGCGGCTTCGGCAGGTATCGTAATGCTGAAAAACAAAAACGGTACATATCCTCTCAGCAATGGTACCGATATTACAATAACAGGCAGCGGTGCTGAGAAAATAGTGCCCTGCGGAACAGGCAGTGCAGGTGTCAACACCGACAGAACCTCCGTTTTGGCGGAAGCCTTGAACAGAACACTTACAGATTCATCTGTAAAGGTGAACAGGTTTATAGATGAAAATGCCATAAACAGCGGTGAAAACATAATTTATATCGCAGTAATAGGCGGCATGGAAGGCAACGACCGCCGTGATATGCTTCTTTCTTCTGAGGACGGGGAAAACCTTGCAAGACTCTGCGCCCTTAAAAATACCTGTGATTTCAAGCTGACCCTTGTACTTAATGTCTGCGGACCCGTTGATATTTCCGAATACGAAGAAAAGCTTGATGCTGTGTTTGTGTGTTTCCTCCCCGGTATGGAAGGCGCCAACGCTCTGGGCGATATAATGACAGGAGTGAGATATCCTTCGGGAAAACTGCCCATTACCTTCCCGAAGCACTATGAAGATACGCCTACCTTCCTCAATTTTCCGGGAGAAGGTAAGGAAGTAAACTACGGTGAAGGGATATATGTAGGCTATCGCTATTACGAGAAAAAGAAGATAAAGCCTGCTTATTATTTTGGCTTCGGTCTCGGCTACACGACCTTTGAGATAACCGACCTTACCCTTGATGCCCATGAATTTGAGCATGAGATAAATGGTCATGTAACGGTCAGGAATACAGGAGAAAGAGAAGGGGCAGAGGTGGTGCAGATATATATTTCCGATCCTGTTTCGACTCTTCCGAAGCCTGTAAAGGAGCTTAAATACTTTGAAAAGGTAAAGCTTGAAGCAGGAGAGAGCAGGAGAATTGATTTTACTCTTAAAGAGCGTGATTTTGCCTCCTTTGACCCTCAGCACGATATGTGGCTTGCGGAGGAAGGATACTATGACATAATCGCCGCTTCATCTGCAGACCCTGATGATGAGCATCAGAGAGCAAGGGTATATCTTAAAAACAGAAATCAGTACTCCTATGGAATTGACTCGACCGTAAAGGTGCTTTATGAAAATAGTGAACTGCATAAGCTTCTCTTGAAATTCTGGACAGACAACGGCTGGGACCGGCAGGTTGTGGAGACAAATTATCAGTATACTCCAAGCAGACTTCTTTCGGAAATTTTCCCTTCTGAGCCTTCAGGGGACAGCGTCGATGCATTCCTCAGAGCTGTGGAAAAAGTCAGACATTTATAAAAATCGGTCAAAAATTACTTAATGAGAGAGTAAACATGAAAAAGACATGGATAATAAACCTTTTTGCAGTCATTCTGGTTATTGCACTGGTTCTGTGCGGCTGTTCGTCGGATAAGCAGGGCAAAAAAAGATAAGGATAATAAAAACGATCAGAGCAGTGTTCTTAAGCCTTCTGCAGACGTCAGCACATCTGATGAAATAACAGAGGAAATCATGTCGGATACACAGATTTCTGAAGAAACAGAAGAGGGTTCAGAAGCAACTGAAAGCGAATCCGATATAATCATGGAATTCAAGGAAGAGGATATTCCAAAAGAAGAGATAAAAAAATACGTAAAAAAGGATCTGACTTCCCTTATAATTGACCCTGCATATACCACTTCAGACGGTGAATGGCACTGGCTTGACGAGAAGCATTTCTCATCTTCCTTCAGCGGAAAGACCGCAACCATGACCTGTGACTTTGTTAGTGTCACCGATCTTTGTGAAGATGAAGGTCTGGCAGAAAAGGGCTTTGGTGCTTTCAGACTGGATATCTACAACTGGGACGAAAACAGATTTGATTACGAAAGCGGTATTCTGAAAATACACTTTGACAAAATTGAGCTTGTTTCCCCGACAAACAGGATAAGTGTCCCTTCTTATGAAAAAACCTACAAGCTTGAAATGAGAACTGATATTGAGGAAATGGGAAGAAACTTCACATTCATCGATATCACAAAGGTTCCCGGGATTGACAGCATTGAAGAACTGTCACAGTATAAGCTGAATGTCAGAGCGACAGTGCTGGAATATAAGGTGAAATATAAGGAATAATATGTAAATCCCCGCTGCGGATACAGCGGGGATTATGTGTACTAATTGTTCTGAATTTTAACATAAAAGCTCAAGAATAAGCCAATGCAAGATGGACTTGACATATATCAAGCAACAAGTGCTGTTAATTTTGAAGATGAAAGTATATAATCGAACTGTCAAAGAAAGGAGGATTACTTACTATGTCAGTAGGAAATAGTATCCAGAATCATAGAAAAAGACTGAATCTGTCGCAGGAGGAGTTGGCTAAAAAACTCCTTATAAGCAGGCAAACGGTAAGCCAGTGGGAAAATGGGCAAACAATGCCAACAGTTGATAATCTTCTCCGTCTGAAAGAAATATTTGGGATATCACTTGATGAGCTTGTCGGCGGAGAACCTATGGAGAGCGACGGAATAAAAGAAAGTATCTCAATAAGCTATACTAAAAAAGAATTGTCAGAAGCAGCAAAGCTATTTACGGAGAATTTGTTGTTCAGAATAATAATCACCGCTGTTATAGTTGCTTCGGTATTATTGTTCATGTATTTAATGACCGAAGATGTTGAGCTCTTAATGAGTGGCGCTGTATTAATATTACCCATGTTTCTTGCGATAGAGATTCAAGATATAAAAACGTATTTAATAAATCTAAAGGAATGGGCAACTAAGTCGGAAAAAATTATTACCTGCAAATATAAATATGATGTTTATGATGAGTTTATAAAGATATCGACTGTGAGAAACGGTGAAACAGTTGAAATGGTAAAGTCTGAATTATCAGAAATCAAAGTGTGGGATATCGGAAGTTATATGATGTTGTTATGCGGTGATATGCATTACTTTGTTAAGAAAGACAAGCTTCAGGAAAAGAGTCTGTTGCTGTCTGAATTAAAAAGTAAAATAGTAGAAACCTATTCCCACAAAGATAAATGGTATGTTGTTGCGCTTGTGCTTTTTATTTTAAGTGTTTTTTCGTTTTTTGGTCCGATGAAGATTGTTGAAGCTGTATCAGAAAACGGTATGGCAGAACCTAAAAATATGTGGGTGTTTTTCTTGTTTATGCCAATACCGATAAGCTCAATAATATTGGGTTTATACTTGGGAAATCGAGGGTATAAAACTAAAAAGAACATAATTGCGGGCATAATAATGACAGTCATTCTATTTTTGTTCGGAATGCTTTATATTACAGCTAATAATGAGCCTTCAATGCGAGCATATTTTATATGTGCTTGAGTGCATAGACAAGAACAGCACAAAAATCAGAGACATAAAAGCCTATCTGATCTCTGCGCTGTTCAATGCGCCTGCCACCATGGAGAATTACTACATGACGGAAGCATGGTGATGTTTTTTCTGATTATTCGAGTATGAGCCTGCCGTTTTCATCAAGCACGAAGCCTGATGCTTCAAGGTGCTGACGGGCTGCCTCAGGGTCTGCCTTTGCTGCATCGAGAGGCAGGTCAAACTTGGCACGGACACCTGTATAATCGCTCTGATAGTCAATGGCACCGCTTTCCTCGTCAAAGCTGAATATTTCTGCTCCCGGTGACATATGCCCTGAATAGGCATAAAGAGCAACATCATGATCTGCAAACATTTCAAGAGTCTCAAAGCCGTAGAGCATATAGTAAATGCCGTCATTGACATGACCGTGTGCGCCGTTGCTCAGTGAGAACAGATTGACGCACCAGGGCTGATAGCCTGAGACAAGAGGGGTGATGTTGATGGGAATACCGTCGAGAACATCAAGAGGAGTGCCGTCGATGCGCTCTATTGCCACGCATACATAGCTGTAGTCGGTGTCTATGCTGTCCATGCCGCTTAGATTTTTGCCGCTGACAATGCCCATCAGAGTTAAATTATAATCGCCTGCCTGCTTTGTCTCGTTGATGATAACAGCATCATCGGACTCAAAGGCTGCGGCAAGCTGCGGGTCACCGATGTTCTCAGCCACCTGAGAGGGAGACAGCAGTTTGACTGCCGCATAGACAGTACCTGCCAGAAGAACAACTGCAAGAATGACCGATACAAGCACTGTTACAAGCTTTTTGTTTTTCATACTGTTCCTTTCTGCCTGATGCTCGCGCAGGAGCCTTATGGTATCTTCTTCAAAGCCGTTGCGCGGGGTAAGGCTGTCAAATTCGTTTCTGTATTTCTCCCTAATCAAAATAACCATCCCCTTTGAGCTTTTCTTTCAGTGCCGCTCTGCCTCGTGCAAGCCGTGTTCCCACTGTTGCAGAGGGCAGACGCAGGACAGAGGAAATTTCCTTTATGGAAAGCTCCTCGTAATAGTAAAGATGCAGAACCGTGCTGTACTTTTCAGGCATTTCAAGAACTGCGGACAGCAGACCTTCCTCTTTTTCCTCTGTTTTACCGCTTGTTATCTCCGCAGTACATTCGCTTCTTGCAAGCTTTTTGCGGATATTCCGCGAGGTGTTGACAGTAACTCTTATGAGCCATGCCTTCTCATGCTCGCAGTTTTCAAAATGCGGCTGTTTTCTTAAAAGAGTCAGAAAAACGTCCTGCACGGCATCTTCCGCATCTGCACCGTTGTGCAGAACGGTGAATGCTATTCTGAAAAGCATTTTGGAGTATTCAGTTACGATTCGGGAGATATGTTCATCGGTACCGTATGAATTCAAATGAAAGAGCCCCCTTTCACTTATAACACAATTATAAAAGCCGATATTTTTCGTTATCCTGAAAAAATATCGGCTTTTAGTTTACGGGGTGTCAGCAGTGCGGCGTGAACGCCTCACACTGCAATATGCTTGAATGCAGGGGACGATGCCCACATCGTCCCGTTCCGAAACATTCAGGCAAACCTAAAACGGACGACCGATGGTCGTCCCTACGATGATAAACCTGCCGCACGAACGACGGGTGATTCGTAAGAGAACATTTATATTCTCGACGTCCCTGCGATAAAATGCACCCCACGAAATCAATTCACAATGTAGGGGACGATGCCCACATCGTCCCGTTCGAAACATTCAGGCAAACCTAAAACGGACGACCGATGGTCGCCCCTACGATGATAAACCTGCCGCACGAACGACGGGTGATTCGTAAGAGAATATTTATATTCTCGACGTCCCTGCGATAAAATGCACCCCACGAAATCAATTCACAACCGTAGGGGAGGGACTCTGCGCCCTCCCGTTCACAATTTTGAATAACCCCAAATTTCAACCGTAGGGGACGGCGATTTTCGACGTCCCGTTCAAGGTGCTGTGATTTTAACCGAGAGCTTCGGCAATTTGAGGAAGTTCGTTTTTGCAGAAATCAAGGTAAGTGTTGCGGCGATTGCTGTTTGAATCATTCAGCTGCTGAGCTTCCTCAGCGGATTCATACCAGCAGCTGTAAACCTCAGTCACAAAGAAAATTACATTATCCTTGCGATAAGCATAGATCTCGCCATAGGCGTCCTCGTAGTAGCCGTTATCGAGATAAACGAAATTCTCTCCGACTTCATTGACGTATAAATAACGATCGGGGTTGTCATTTCGGTAACCGTCAAGATAAGCTGAGGCCTTATCATCGGAAGAAAATACGAAGACAAAAAACGAGTCAAACTTGTCGTAATTCCCTATTTTGGTGCGCATGGACTCTGCTTCCTCCACACAATACCATTTTTTCATATGCTCTGAAAGCTCTTCCCATTCATAGCCGTATTTTTCGGTCATGACATTCTTTACATCGCTCAGTGAATGAACTGTACTTTTGCCTGTGCATCCTGCAAGCAGCATAAGAGCACAAAGAATAATTACGAATATTTTTTTCATTTCAATTTCTCCTTTCAATCGAGCCGATCTGCAAGCTCAGGCAGATAGTTTCTGCAGTAGTTAAGGTAGTTTTCTCTGCTTCTTTCATTGGCGGAAACCGTAGATTCAGCAAGTGCCGCTTCTACTTGATTGGTAAAATATCCCGAGCTGTATTCTTTGGTTGCCATAAAAGCCACATTGCTTCTGCGATAAATATAGCGTTCGCCGTAGGATTCGCAGTAGGAAGAATCACGCATATAGCAGAAATCTTCACCGCTTTCTTTGACATGGATACAGGATATCTGATCGTTTTTGTAGTGTTCAAGGAATCTCCATGCATCTTCAGAAGACGGGAAAAGAAAGGCTGTAGTATCATAATAAGTTGACGATAAACTGGCAGCATAAACAGCACTGTCTGCCTCATACCACTCAATTACTGACCGGGACAATTCCTTGGGTGGAAAGTTGGGGCGAGTTAATTCGGACAGCACATTGTTAACGTCATCGACGGTGTATTGCGGTTCGCTGTCAAGGTACTTCGGTATATCTTCCGAGGCTGAGCATCCGACAAGAAATACCGTAAGAACGCAAATCAATAAAGCCAATACTCTTTTCATGAAAAACGCTCCTTTTTCATTGTGTTGTTAATACTATGTTCATAGTTTACCATGTCTTATTAACTTTGTCAACACAATTTGTTATTATTTTGTTAACAATTTACACGGTGAAATTATAGCACGAAAAAAGGAAAATTAAAAAAATCAAGAGCCTGCCCGTATCAGGACAGGCTCTGTGAGCTAAAGTGATTTACTTAGTTTTCAAGCTCTGCGATGTGCATGGTATCCTCGACGATTCTGTAAAAATCGGTGCGGTAGTCGTCACTGAGTATGCTCTCACGGGAATCAAGCTGTGAGAGAACACTCTCGAAGCTTGCGGTGCCGACATATTCGGAATCTCTCAGAAGCATACCGTACTGAGCAACAGCAGAAGCAAAAACGAAGTTATCGGAAGGTGTGTCGGTATATTTATCCTGACCGACGGGGTAGGAGAGAAGCTTGCTTTCGTCCTCGTTGGGTTCCTTATAGCGGATATTTACTCTGAGGTATTCATCACTGCCTGTTTCTGCAGTGTTCTGATAGGTAAGTTCAGGAGCAGGTATCTCAATAGGAGAATCAACGGTCACTATCTCATAGAGTACGGTTACTCTGTGACCTGCGCCGATCTCGCCTGCGTCCTTGGTGTCGTCATTGAAATCCTCGTCATTGAGAAGTCTGTTTTCGTAGCCGATGAGACGGTAGCCCTTTACAACAGAGGGGTTGAACTCCACCTGGAACTTAACGTCCTTTGCAACGGTGAAGAGTGTGCCGCCCATTTCCTCCATAAGCACCTTACGTGCCTCGGCTTTTGAATCGATATAGTAGTAACTGCCGTTGCCGTTGTCGGCAAGGGTCTCCATTTTGTTGTCCTTAATATTGTCTGTGCCGAAGCCCATGACCGAGAGAAATACGCCGTCTTCGCGCTTTTCTTCAACAAGTCTTTTAAGCTCGCCTTCGCTTGTTGTGCCAACATTCAAATCGCCGTCGGTGGCAAGGATTATTCTGTTGTTGCCGCCCTCTATAAAGTAACGCTCGGCGATCTCATAGGCGGTTGTTATGCCCTTTGAGCCTGCGGTGGAGCCGCCTGCCTGAAGCATATTGATGGCATCTGTTATAGCCTGCTTATCGTTACCTGTTGCGCCCTCAAGGACTACCTTATCGCTTGAAGCATAGGTAACAATAGAAATTCTGTCGTTTTCGGAAAGCTGCTCGGTAAGAAGATTGAAGGCTTCCTTTACAAGAGGCAGCTTGTCGTGAGAATCCATGGAGCCTGATACATCAATAAGGAAAACAAGGTTTGAAGGGGGCAGAGAGTCGGTGTCAGGCTTTTCTGCCTGTAAGCCGATAAGCATAAGCTCGGTGTCCTCATTCCATGGACAGGCGGAAATCTCGGTGGTTACGGAGAAAGGCTCACCCTTCTGAGGCTCGGGGTAATCATAGGTAAAGTAGTTTAAAAGCTCCTCAATGCGCACTGCATCTTCGGGAGGAAGCATTCTGTCATCTATATATCTGCGTACATTGGAATATGAAGCAGTGTCGGTATCTGCTGAGAAGGTGGAAAGGGGATTTACCGCAACAGATAAGAAGCGGTTTTCGGTTATGGCGCTGTATTCTTCGGTGTTGTGCTCGACATAGTCGTAGTCGTAATAATAGGTATCCGCCTCGGCGGCAGTGTCGTACATTACGCTTTCGGTGGTGTAGGTGGGTGCGTAGCTGTCGGATACATATTCCGACTTAGCGCATCCTGCCATAGCCGCAAGCAGGACGGTAAGTGCAAGCAATAATGAAATGATTCTTGATAATGCCTTTTTCATGAGTGATTCCCTCCATGTTTCAATATGTTTTTAAAGAGCTCTTGGTAATATAACACACTAAAGCGATGAAAGGTTGGAAGGAAATTCATATTTTATTAAAAAATGAGACACTTTGAATAAAAGTGTCTCATTCAATATCAGAATTTAAAGCCGCACATATTGCAGAAGCGAGCATTTTCTACCTTTACAGCACCGCAGCCGGGGCATATATCAGCGGCAGGAGCAGCTTCCTCGGGAATGGGGGCAGGCTCTTCAATAATAACAGGCTCTTCAAAAGCTTTCTGTGCAGGTACTTCCTCGGGAATGACCACGGAATCAAGCTGAGCCTCAGTGTAGGTACGGGCATCGATCTCACGGCGCTCAGCCTCGATAAGCTCATCAAGAGGTGCAAAGGGGTTGGGGATGGAAGTATCAGCAGCCCATGCCTTCCATGCAGCCGCCACATCATCGGAAATGGGAGAGGAGGCACAGAATCTGCGCATGGAGTCGATTCTTGAAAGCAACTCTTTCTTGGCGGCAGGCTCATATTTCAGAACTATTTTGTCGTGAGCATTGCCGAAAACGGTGAGAGTGCAGTTATCAGAATCGTCAGAAAGATCGGTGATCTTATTCCAGAGAATGACAACACGACCGAAAGGTCTTGCGGCATAATTATCACCGACAGGTGTCAGACCGAGAGGTTCGCCGATTCGGGAAGCGGCAAAGCCTACGTCGTCAGAGCGCATTTCGCCCTTGCAGAAGATACCGAGATCATTGATGACGTATTCAAGAGAAATATATGTTGAATCCTTTCTGACAGGAGATGAACTGTTCCAAATAAGCTTATCAAAATACATAAAATCAGCCCTTCCGATTATTGATACAAAAATTGTATCACATCAAAAGAGCTGTTGCAACGCAGTTAATGTAAATTTTTAGTGACTAACAAGGTCAATAAGCTCGGATACTGAGCTTATTGAAGCATCGCAGTCATCGGTTGTACCGAAGCCGTAGGCAGCATGGATGAAAGAAATGCCCGCTTCTCTTGAAGATTTTCCGTCCAAATCGGTGTCGCCGACATAAACGGGATTCTCAAGCCCGTTTCGTTCCATTACAAGTTTTATGTTTTCGGCTTTTGAAAGCAAGGTACGCCCCCAGCATTCATAGTCCTTGAAATAGCGATCAAGCTTGTGACAGTTGAAAAAAGCCTCGATGTAACCGCCCTGACAGTTGCTTACAATGAAAAGCGGATATTCGGCAGAAAGGGTGCGCAGAGTATCTTCAAGGGCGGGATAGAGGATGCCGCCGTGTACCGAAAGATATTCGTTTTCATACTTACAGCAGTCTTCTTCGATTTTTCTGAGCATATCTTCGGAAAGATCGGGAAGAAGTGCGGCAAAAATCGCAGGCATGGGCTTTCCCATCTGAGCCTGGATATCGGCAGGGGTTGCCTGATAGGTAAGACCGTTTCGGGAGAAGACAACATTCCATGCCGCCGTAATGGACTCAACGGAATCCCAGAGTGTGCCGTCCATATCGAAAATTATTCCGTCTGTTTTGATCATAGGGACCTCCGAATTAATTTATAATTCCACCTCGGAAATATTGGGCTTACTGCAGATCACTGTCAGATTGCCGTTTCTGCAGCGAATTTCGTCTATAAAGTCTTTTTGCTTTATATCAGATTTAAGGGTTACGGTGTAACGAAGCTCAAACATAGTACCGAGATTTGTTGTTTTTACCTGATCGAGAGAAACATCTGTTGTATATTTCTCGAAAACATCGTCAAATATTCCCTCGTAATCGAGAGACTCGGGAATGGTTATGCGCAGAGAACGGACATTTGATTTGCTTTCGCCGAACTTTGTACGGCAGAGAAGAAGCAGTACCGCACAGAGAATAACGGTAACGGCTATGGCTGCAAGATTGAAGCCGAGACCCACTGCAACGCCTGCGGCAACAGTGAAGAAAACCACCGTGATCTCCTTGGCTGTGCCGGGGAAGGAGCGGAAGCGCACTAGATTGAAGATTCCGAGTACAGAAACTCCCGCAACGATGTTGTCGCTGACAAACATTATCACTGCGGCAACAAGGGCAGGCAGGAGAATAAGAGAAACAACGAAATTTTTTGAGTATCTTCCGCTTTTCATATATGCCCATGAAATGAGAAAACCGAGAGCAAGGGCGAGAAAAACACTTATTATTGCTTTTTCAATTGTTACGGAGCCGACAGTTAAAGCCAGAAACTCCTTTATGAATGACATATGTATTTACCTCCGTGAATCGAGTAGGCTTTTTGCGTATACACGTCCGTATTTAGAGAATGAAACGGGGAAAATTCCAAGCTCTGACATGATATGGGCAAGCCTGAGAGGAAGAGCGCCCGAGACCTTTATTTCCATAAGATACATATTTTCGGGCAGCAGTAATTCGCCGTGATCGCCTGCTGACAGAGATATTTCCGTTGTGCGGCTTCTTATTCTGCGGTCAAAGGTAATACGCAGGGTATCGTCATCGATAGAATAGTAGGATTCTCGGTCATAGGCAAGGAAAAGGGCAGGGGAAAGATCATATCTTCTGAGGAAAAAATCGATCTCGCGAAGGGTATTTTCATCGTCGATGGGAGGTTTCCTGCCGCCTGAAAGATATTCCTCAGCCTGCGAAAGAGTCATCGCGGCACGGCGCTTGTAAACGACCTTTTTATATTTTTTCTTTATCTCCGCGAAAACAACGGAGTCCTTCGTCGGAACACCGTAACTGCGAAGCCGCAGCTTCTCCTTATAAACGGGCTTTTCTATGGAATTGCGTATAAGCAGATAATCAGGAGTATCGTAATATATGTTGCAGATTGTGGATTCCCCGTATTCATCGGGACGGGTATTTTCTGCAATGAACTTCATCAGCTCAATGTACTGCTCCTCGGAGATAAGATATTTTTTCTCAAGCCTCTGAAAGCTTGTAATGAGGTTGTTTTTTGAGGACATGGAAATTATTCTGCAATTACATCGGCAGAGGGAACTTCTTCCTCAGCCTCTGCGGGTGTTGTTTCGGAAAGTGCGGCACGCTTTTTATCACGCTTTTTGGAAATTATATTGTAGATGATAATGCCGATTATGCTTACTGCCGCTGTGATGGAAAATATAATAATGGCGGATTTCCAGTCATTGTTGTTTATGGCATTTCCTGCAAGAGTAGAGGTGAGAATGGAGGGTATTCTTGCGATAAGAGAAATAGCGAGGAAGGTATGGAGCTTCATTCTGGTAAGACCTACGAAATAGGTGAGAAGATCCTTGGGAGTGCCGGGAATAAAGAAGATAAGAAAAACGAGGTTATTGAGGCTTCGGTCGTTCTTCAAGAATTTCATGCTGTTGATCTTCTCTTCGCTTATAAAGAGGCTTACGAACTTTATTCCGAGCCACTTTGTGAGAAGGAAGATTATAACAGAACCGATGGTTACACCGAGAAGAGAAAGGAGAGTTCCCTCAAGAGCGCCAAAGACAGCACCTGCGGCGATCTCAACGACCTCGCCGGGAATAAACGCGATAAAGACCTGAAGAATCTGTATGCCTACAAATATAAGACGTCCGCTTATGGGATTGTTTTCAACAAGACTGCTGAAATATCCCGTGTCGGCAGTTTCGGTGGTTGTGCCGCCGAAATAGTGATTGATAAGGGGAATTCCGATTTTTAAGGTTACCCATACCAGAAGAGCAACAAAAATCAGAAATGATATAATACCAATGGTTCTTTTAAGGGCAAGATGCTTTCTTTTTTCTTCGGCCACGGACATATATATTCCACTCCTAATACTTTTTAACAAATTCTACCACAAACCATCACAAAATGGAATATACTATTTGGAAATAAATTCCTCAATATGGTATCTCGGTCGGTGCTTTGATTCGAGATATATCTTGCCGACATATTCTCCGATAATGCCGATCGCAAGCATGATAAGACCGCCGATCCCCCAGAGGGAAACGGCAATGCTTGCCCAGCCGACAACGGTGTGACCTGTAAAATATCTTACAAAAAAGTATATCAGCATAGCTATGCTGACGAGAAAAATCAGTGCTCCGAGACGGGTGACAAGCCTGATGGGCTTTGTGCTGAAGGAGGTGATACCCTCCCAGGCAAGGGCGAGCATTTTACGCAGGGGGTATTTTGTGGTGCCTGCGGCACGCTCAGCGCGTTCGTAGGAAACGCAGGCAGTCTTATAGCCCAGAGTGGGTACGATTCCGCGCAGAAAAAGATTTACCTCTTCATATTCTGAGAGAGCGTCAAGAGCGCGGCGGCTCATGAGTCTGAAATCTGCGTGGTTGTAGATTATGTCTGCTCCCATGCACCTGAGCAGACGGTAATAGCACTGAGCGGAAATGCGCTTGAAGAAAGAGTCCTTTTTTCGTGAGGAACGCACACCGAATACGACATCACAGCCGTTTTCGTAATGGGAAAGCATCTCATCGAATACATCAATATCGTCCTGCATATCCGCATCGACTGAGATAACAGCATCGGCATATTCGCGCAAGGTCACCAGTGCGCAGGTAAGTGCGTTCTGGTGACCGAAGTTTCTTGAAAGCTTAATACCGCAGACAAGCGGATATTCCTCAGTGTAGGAGGTGATGAGAGTCCATGTATTATCCTTGGAGCCGTCATCGACAAATACGATACGGCTTTCGGGAGAAATACTGCCCTTCTCTATCATTTTCCCGAGCTTATCCGAAAGCGCGCTGACGGTAACGGGAAGAACCTCTTCTTCGTTATAGCAGGGAACTGCTATATAAAGCTTTGTCATATGAGACGGAGAGCCTCTTCAATGCTCAGAGCGGAATATTCCTGTGCATGGAAGATTCTGCCGCTCTTTTTATCATCGGCAAAGAGACCGAGAAGAATGCCTGTAACAGCGGTAGAGGGGAGGTTCGGTGCGTTGGGACCGCCGAGGTCGGTACTGCACCAGCCGGGGTCAGCAAGGTTTATCATGACATCAGTACCCTCAAAGAGAGTTGCAATGTCCTTTGTAACCTTGTCAAGAGCTGCCTTGCTTGCTGAGTAACCGCCCTGATAGGGATCCTTGTCGATGCCGCTTGTGACATTGACGATCCTGCCGAAGCCGCGTTCCTTCATCTTGGGCAGATAGTGGTAGCAAATCATCATGGGGGCAGTGGTGTTTACTGCAAAGCTTATCTCATAATCGGAAACAGGAGTATCGAATACCTCGCTCCTGTATGCGATCTGGAGACCTGCATTGTTGAGAATTGCATCAAGCTGTACGCCGCTTGCGTCAATTTTTTCCATCATTGCGGAGACTGCGTTCATGTCGGAAAGCTCAGCGGCAACTGCCAGTGTCTCAACGCCGAGTGCTTTTATTTCCTCTGCGGCAGCCTCACTGGCTGAGAGAGAACGGGAATGGATAATAAGATTGCAGCCTCTTTTTGCAAGCTCAAGAGAACAGAGCTTGCCGATTCCGCGGGTTGCACCTGTTACAAGTACCCATTTGTTTTTAAGTGAAGTCATAATATCTACCTCCAAAGAGTTTATCGCTCCCATTTTATAGTAACTGATAATTTATATCAAGTGTTTAAATGAAAAAAACACCCCGAAGTCGCTGCTTCGGGGCGTAATTATTAAACTTTATTTCTTATCATTCTCAAGGAGCTTGCGAATGCGGTGATTTGCATTGAGAAGGGGGGAGATGGACTCATCGTGATTAAGGGTGTGCATGAGCTTTGCGATGAACTTGGAGATATCAGCGCACTCGAACCAGGGCTCATTGAGGACCTCGTCGGGAATATAGGAGCCGTTGGTGCAGTAAACGCGGGTAAGCTTGCCTTCCTCGTAGTACTTTCTGAACTTTTCGACACCTGCGGTGAAGAAGCCGAAGGTGGCAGCAACGAAGATCTTATCAACGTTTCTTGACTGGAGGTTCTCGATTATATCAAGAACAGACTCGCCCGATGCGATCATATCGTCAACGATAAGAGCGCTCATGCCGCTGAGGTCACGGCCGATGAACTCGTGCTGAACGATGGGGTTCTTGCCGTTTACGACTCTGGAATGGTCGCGGCGCTTGTAGAACATACCGACATCAAGCTCAAGAACGTTTGCATAGTAGATGGCTCTGTCCATAGCGCCTGTATCAGGGCTGATGACGATAAGGTTGTCCTTGTTGAAATTGTTGCCTTCCTTCTTGAGAAGAGCCTTGAGAATGTTATAGGTGGGATAGATATTCTCGAAAGAGGTGTTGGGGATTGCGTTCTGTATGTTGGGGTCATGAGCGTCGAAGGTAATGATGGTGGAAACGCCCAGTCTTTCAAGCTCCTGCAGTGCCATTGCGCAGTCGAGGGATTCTCTGCCTTTACGTCTGTGCTGACGGGAGGCGTAGAGAAGAGGCATTACAACAGTGATACGGTTTGCCTTGCCGCCGATAGCGGAAAGGGTACGCTTTATGTCCTGCATATGCTCATCAGGACTCATGTGGTTCTCGTAGCCGAACATAGGATATGTGCAGCTGTAGTTGCCGATATCTGCGAGAATGTAGATATCCTTGCCTCGAACGGATTCCTTGATCTTTACTTTTGCCTCGCCGTTCTGGAAACGGGGCTGATCGATCTCAATGAGGTAATTTACCTCCTTCGGGTTCTCTCCGCGAAGGTTGCAGAGATAGGTGTTTACAGCCTCTGCGTGTGCTGCACAGCTTTTAAGCGCGATGATGCCTATTGGGCCGTGCTCGAAATTACTGACTTCCTTGGACATTGATAATCCTTCCTTTCAGCATCTGGTTTTTGACATCTCGGCATCTCCCGTGTGGAAATGCCCGACTAAACCTGCGACCATATTATATCACAGGCTCAGAATCTGTTCAACACGAAACGGCAAATTAAGATAAGATTAGCCAAAAGGATAAAAATAATTCGATTATTGAACGGTGATTTGACACTGCGACCAATGAGGAAAACACAATTGGAGATTTATATGCATAAAATGGGTGTAAAAGTGTGCAGGGAGGCATGAAAATGACATACAGAATCGGAAGCAGAGGCGCAGGTGTTGAAATGCTTCAGCTTGCTTTGCGGAGAGCAGGATACTATAACGGTGCCATCGACGGAATATTCGGAACGGTGACAAGGGACGCAGTAATAAGATTCCAGCGTGAAAACGGTCTCAGAGCCGACGGAATAGTCGGAGAAAAAACAATGGCGGCTCTCGAGCCTTATCTCAGAGGCTATGTTAATTACTATATAGAACAGGGGGACACTCTTTTCAGAATTGCAAGGCGGTATAGTACGACCGTCAGTGCGATACTTACTGCAAACCCCGGCATCGACCCCATGAGACTCGTGATCGGGCAGAGAATAACAGTGCCGCTTGGTTTTGACGTAACGGCTTACAACATACGTTGGACTTCACAGCTTCTCAGATATACCGTTGAAGGCATTGCGGCACGGTATCCCTTTGTTGGGCTTTCGGATATAGGAAGAAGCGTGATGGGAAAGCCTCTTTATACTCTTAAAATTGGTTCCGGTCCCGTAAGGGTTTACTACGGCGCGTCATTCCATGCGAACGAGTGGATAACGACCCCTGTGCTTCTGAGATTCTTTGAGGAATATGCAGAAGCCTATGCAAGAGGCGGCAGTATATATTCGGAAAATGCCCGTGAGCTGTTTTCCCGTGTGACGCTTTATGTCACACCCATGGTAAACCCCGACGGAGTTGATATTGTTACGGGCTATTTGGGGAGCGGAGCTTATTTTGCTCAGGTTCGCAGGATAGCGGAAAATTATCCCAATGTGCGTTTTCCCGAGGGGTGGAAGGCAAATGTTTCGGGAGTTGACCTCAATCTCCAGTTTCCTGCGGAGTGGGAAAGGGCAAGGGAGATAAAATATGCGCAGGGCTTTACAACCCCTGCACCGAGAGATTTTGTAGGTTATGCACCTCTTACAGAGCCTGAGGCTCAGGCGGTGTTTGATTTCACTCAGAATATTTCTCCTGCGCTGATACTTGCCTATCATACACAGGGAGAAATAATATACTGGAAATTTTCAAGCTTCGAGCCACCTCGTTCACGGGAGATAGGAGAAAAGATGAGTGAAGCATCAGGCTATATCCTTGAGCTTACACCCGAAAGCTCGGGCTATGCAGGTTATAAGGACTGGTTCATTCAGGACTTCAACCGCCCGGGGTATACAATAGAATGCGGAGTTGGTGTAAGCCCGTTGCCCCTTTCTCAGTTTGAGGAAATTTACAGGGATAATCTCGGGATCCTTGTCATAGGTATGACAGAAGCGGAATACTGAAAAATACAGCTGTACAAAAGTACAGCTGTATTTTGATGTTATTTCAGATCCAGCACCTTCTGTGCGGCAAGAAGAATTCCTACCTTTGCGGAATGGTAATTAAGACCGCCCTGCATCCATACAGCAAAAGGCTCACGCAGAGGTGCATCGGCGGAAAGCTCGATGGAAGCACCGAGAGTAAATGCGCCTGCCGCCATGATTACCTGGCTGTCATAGCCCGGCATATCCCATGGCTCGGGGGCGGCATTTGCGTCAACGGGAGAACCGCTCTGAATGCCTCGGCAGAAAGCGATGAGAGGCTCCGGTGAGCCCATGATAACAGACTGGATAATATCATGTCTTGACTCAAGAGAAGAGGGAGAACAGGTGTAGCCAAGCTTCTCAAAAAGGCCTGCGCAGAATACAGCGGTCTTGAGTGCCTCTCCCGTTACATGAGGAGCATTGAAGAAGCCCATGAATAAGGCTCTGTTGTTGCCGAGAGTACAGCCGACTTCCTTGCCTGTGCCGGGAGTGGTCAGACGGTAGGAACACATCTCAACATACTTTTCCTTACCTGCTATGTAACCGCCTGTGGGAGCAATGCCGCCGCCGGGGTTCTTTATAAGAGAACCGACTATGATATCCACGTTATCAAGAGGCTCGCTTGTTTCGACAAATTCGCCGTAGCAGTTGTCGACGACTACGAGCACATCCTCACGCACGCTCTTTGCGATCCTGCCTATTTCCTCTATCTGGGCAACGGAAAGGGAAGGTCGGAGAGTGTAGCCGCGAGAGCGCTGAATATAAACCATTTTAACGTCCTCGGTAATTGCAGAGGGGATAGCCTCAAGATCAACACTGCCGTCAACGAGATCAATCTGTCTGTAATTTACGCCGAACTCAGCCAGAGAGCCGTTTGAAGGACGGATTCCTATAACGCCCTGAAGAGTGTCGTAGGGTATGCCCGTAACGCAGAGCATGGTGTCATTGGGCCTCAGCAGACCAAAAAGAGCAACGGTCAGAGCGTGAGTACCGCTTACGAAATTGTGACGTATGAGAGCGTCCTCTGTGCCAAATGTATCGGCAACGACTCTGTCAAGAACGTCTCTGCCTCTGTCGCCGTAGCCGTAGCCTGTGGAGGCGGCAAACATACTCTCGGTAACATTGTTGTTTATGAAGGCGGAAAGCACCTTCTGCTGATTATATTCAGTTACACTGTCGATTTCCGCAAAGCGGTCAGAGAGGCTTTTTTCAACCTCTGATGCGATACCAAGCAGATTTTCTGAAATTCCGAATTTATTGTTCATTTTTTACTCCTTCTATACCCGATGCAACAAGCTCCTGAATTTTCTGCGGAAGCTCGCGCAGTTCTGTTTTTGACATTTCCGATGTGTCGATAGGCTCGAGAAAATCTATTCGTACTGTTGCCTTGTGAAGCTTTGCACTGCCGCGGCGCATGACATCGCAGGCATTGTGCAGCCTTACGGGGATTATGGGTGCGCGTGTCTTTTCGGCGATTTTGAAAGCGCCTGATTTGTATTCGCCCAACTCATAGCCGTAGCTTCGTGTGCCTTCGGGGAAAATTATGATCGATTTTCCCTCATTTACGAGAGCAGTAGCCTCCTTGAGGCTGTTTATTGCGCTTCGTGCATCCTCGCGGTCTATGAATACGCAGTCAAAAACCTTGAGCCAGGTTGAAATAACGGGAAGCTTGAGGATCTCTTTCTTGCACAGTACAGGGCAGATGAAGCCCATGGGTCTAAATATGAAAAGAGGGTCGGGATAGCTCTGATGGTTGCTTACATATATAGCCGCTCTGTCGCGGATTATGTTTTCAGTGCCTGTTGCCTCGATTTTTGTTCCGAGGATTTTCGGTATCTTTGTTATTGCACGGTTATACTGCCTGTTGAGATATTTCTGATATTTCTCATCGCCTTTCTTCTTGAGGCGTTTTGCACGTCCGAGGTCGGGAAGGGTCGAAATGAGAAAACCAATAAGCCTTATATATGCGATGAATGTATGCATAGGTAACCTCCGTTTGGTGTTGTGAAAGTGATTATATAATATTAATCTGCTAATATCAAGCTGAAAAAGGACTTCCCGAGAAGGGAAGCCCTTTTGTTCTATTTTTCTGTGCAGAAGCCGTTGAACCATGCGCGGTCACCAAAAGATTTTTTTATGGGTGCCTTAGGTTCGTTTTCGGCAATGCCCACAGGAAGAACACAGACAAGGTCATAATCTTCGGGGACAGAGAGTCTGTCTGCAAGCTTTCTGCCGATGTTGTCGGTATCGGTGATATGTCCTTCATACCAGCAGCTTTCATAGCCCAGTGCCTTGATGACAATGAGCATATTTTCTATGGCTGCAGAGTAATCGTGAATATAGAAGGTTCTGTCACGATAGGCGATTATCTTCTGAGTAAGCACGCAGATAAATGCAGGGGCGGTGGCTGCAATGGGAGGATCTATAAGAGCTTTGAGTTCATCGAGAAGCTTAGGGTCATCGACAGCGATAAGACTTGTTGTCTGTTTGTTGCAGCCTGATGGAGCGGCAAGTCCTGCCTCCATTATCTTGATAAGATCAGCTCTCGGAACAGGGATATTCTTGTATTTGCCCCTGTAACTTCTGCGGCTGTTGATTATATTAAGTATATCTGACATACTCTTCTCCTTATTCATAATCCTTGTAGCAATCGACCCATTTGCCGCCGTTTTCACGGTGAAGCTCCTCTGTAAGGTGGAACCAGCGAATGGTATCGTTGTTTTCGGGGTAGAATTCAAAAAATTCGCCGTTGAAGAATGTGTAGAAGCGTGTTATGTCGGTACACATTGCGTAGGTGGGAACCGCGCTTGTGGGAAGTCTGAAAGAAAAAGGCTGCCCCTCGTTGACACCGTCGAAAACAAGTCCGTCTCTTGAGAGGGACAGTGTGCCTTCGCCTGTGATGACGGAGGTTTCCTGATTTTTCAGGTACTCATACTTTGGCAAGGTGCCAAGCTTTACACGCTCGGAGAAGCTGAAATCAGGAGCTTTTACCTCTTCGCGCGCCTTTTCACGCTCAAGCTTGTACCAGTGGTGAATGGTCTTTGGAACTACGCATTCATCATCGAGGGGGATAAGGTCATAGTATTCATTTACCTCAGCACCGTTGCCGCATTCGGAGCATCTGATTATATTTCCGTCGGACTTCATGGTGTGCAGAGCGCCGCACTTGGGACAGAGATAAAGCAGATCGCCGAGATTCTTTGCCATTTCTCCGTTGCCCTTGAACTTGACTCTTGCCTCAAGGTTCCAGAGGTAATCATCGTGATAGAGCGCTTCGTTCATTCTGTCCTGAATCTCATCTGCGGTCATGGAGGCAAGATCTTCGGGAGTGAAGAGCTTATCGACGGTTATTTCGACCTTGCCGCGGCGATCGTCAAGACAGTGCTTGGTATTGGTCATGTAGCCGCCCTTTATCTTGGTGTAGTATACAGTAACACCGAGATTTTTAAGCAGTTTACCGCCGCCGAGAGCGCAGGGCTGATTGCCGCCCGAAATTGAGCTCATGCCCTCGGGCATGAAGCACACATTTCCCCCTGCGTTGATAATGCGCTTTACCTCCTTGATTGTGTGGATATCGGGAGTGAAATTGCGCTTTGGAATTGCCTGAGCTATATTGAATATAAACTTGAGATGTGAACGGAAAAACTCGTTATAGCCAACCACATAATTGAGTCTTCTGGGAAGACAGGCAGGCGCAGTGTAGAGATAGTCAACACGGGAAGCGTGGTTGCTTATAAGTACAAACGGATTCTTATCCTTGCCGGGCTTGACTTTATATATGAACTTTACGCCGTACTTATTTTTGAACATGGCGTAGTAGACTCTCATTATGGCATTGTAAAGAAAAGCATTTGGACGCTTGAAGTGTTTTCTTTCAAGCTTTTCCTGCAGAGTAAGTTTTTTGCTCATATGTATACACCTTCTGACAATAATATCTTGATTATATAATACCTGTCAGTTCCGATGCAGTCAAGATATGTTTTGTTTATGCGGCGGCAGATTGTCAATAATTATGTTTCGGAGGTGCTATGCTATGGGAAAAAGAACGGTTGCATTTTTCTGTCTCTATGTATTGCTGACCCTGATACTTACAGGATGGCTCATGAACGTGACTTTTTCGGAAAAATATGCTCTGGCAGGCAATGCCCAAAGCTCCTATACACTGACGGTATATTCGGCGAGAGGACGTATTTACGACAGAAATATGAATATAATCGCAGGGGGAGCATCGGAGGAAAAGGCTGTGATACTGCCCGATGCCGAGCTGGCGGCAAAGCTTATTTCAGTGGCAGGCAGTGACGATCTTGAGGGGCTTGAGGACAAGCTTCGAAGCGGCAGACCCTTTATAATCAAAGCGGAGGAGTGGCTTCCCGAGGACGAGGGGATAGAGGTTGTAAAGTGTATTAAAAGATACGGAGGATCACCTGTTGCGCCTCATGTAGTCGGCTATCTAAGCGGCAGCGGAGAAGGTGCATACGGTATAGAAAAAGCATATAACGACGTTCTTCGCAATTTTGAAGGTTCCTATGATGTGACATATCAGGTCAATGCATTGGGTGAAAGCCTCGGAACAGCCTGCAGCGTAAGGGATACTACCTATAATTCAAAGGGCGGCGTGGTGCTTACCGTCGATAGACAGATGCAGATGATCGCCCAGAGGGCGGCAGAGGAATATCTCAAATCGGGTGCGGTGGTCATCATGTCCCCGAAAACAGGGGAGATACTTGCCTGCGTATCAACACCTTCTTATGATCAGAACAATATATCTGATTATCTTGAAAGTGCCGATTCGCCCCTTGTGAACAAGGCTTTCGGGTCTTACGATGCAGGCTCGGTGTTCAAACTGGTTGTTGCGGCAGCCGCTCTTGAAAACGGTTTTGGGGATTTTACACACTGCTGTACGGGTCAGATCGAAATAGGAAACAGGATATTCAGATGCAGCAGTGAGGTCTGTCACGGCGAGCTGAATCTTGAGCAGGCAACAGCGCTTTCCTGCAATACTTTTTTTATTGCCCTCGGGCAGGAGCTTGGATATGAAAAAATACTCCAAAAGGCTCGTGTGCTGGGTTTCGGCTGTGAAACAGAGCTTGGGAAAAATTATCGTACGGGAAAAGGAAACCTGCCTTCAGAGGATGAGCTTTCCCTTCCTGCAGGTCTTGCAAATTTCTCCTTCGGACAGGGCTCTCTCATGGTCAATCCCATACAGATAGCCGCACTTGTGTCATGCATTGCAAATGACGGTGAGTATGTATATCCTTATATCGTTAAAGGTACGGTGAATTCAGGAGGCGAATATATAAGCCGATGGTCACAGAAGCCTTCTTACAGGGCGATAGATGAGGACGCCGCCTGTGAGATTCGCGGATATATGGAGGCTGTAATGCTGTACGGAACGGGCAAAAGTGTTTCCGCAGTTGGAATAAGAACAGCGGCAAAGACGGGTTCTGCGGAAACGGGTATACGAAAAGACGGCAGAGCAGTCACAAGGGGCTGGTTTGCAGGCTGTTTCCCTGCCGATGATCCGAAATTTGTATGTGTTGTTCTGGAGGAAGATGCGGTGTCGGGTTCTGTCAGCGCAGGCCCCTGTTTTCGCTATCTGGCGGAGAGACTTAGCGCAATTTATGGCAAGTAGTATAAAAAGAATGCACTTTTATGATTTAAATTGATAATGAATAATGTTGAAATATACAAAAAATAGTGCTATAATCTTTGATATTAAATCTATGGCGGTTGATGTATGAATACAGCTAATCTCGGAAAATTTATAATAATCTGCGGTCACTATGGCTGCGGAAAAACCAATTTCGCATTGAATCTTGCAGCCGAAAGAGCTGCAATGGGCGAGAAGGTAACCCTTGTTGATATGGATATAGTCAATCCCTATTTCCGTTCAAGTGATTACCCGGAATTCCTCGCAGAAAAGGGAATAGAGCTTATCGCTCCGAATTTTGCCCATTCAAATGTTGATCTTCCGTCTCTGCCTGCTCGTATGTATTCTGTTTTTGAAAGTAAGGATACGGTAATAATCGATGTCGGCGGTGATGATGACGGTTCAACTGCTCTCGGCAGGTTCAACAGGCAGTTATCGGAAATTCCATATCAGATGCTCTATGTTGTAAACAAGTATCGTGATCTTGAGAATGAACCCGAAAATTCTGCCCGTCTTTTAAGAGAAATCGAATATACATCAAGGCTCAAGGCTACAGCGGTTGTAAGCAATGCCCATCTCTGCGGAGAAACCGCACCGCAGCACATTATCGAAGGAGCGGAGTACGCCCGTAAAACGGCGGAGATTCTCTCTTTGCCCATGATAATGACGACCTGCGAGAAGAAATTCGTTTCAGAGGTATCTGAGAGGATAGAGAATATCTACCCCATAGATATAATAGTAACCAAACCTTGGGAAACCGAGGAATCATAAACAGGGAGGTAAAGTAATGCCCGGAATTACAGTTAATCAGGCGGTATGCAAAGGCTGTGAGCTTTGTGTAAATGCTTGCCCGAAAAAGATCATCGCACTTGATAAGGAAGTTATCAATGCAAAGGGTTATCACCCCGCAAAAATGACCGCTCCCGAGCAGTGCATCGGCTGTGCAATGTGCGCAATGATGTGCCCCGACGTAGCGATTACAGTAGAGAGATAACAGGAAAGGAAGAATTATAATGGCAGACAAAGTTCTGATGAAGGGTAACGAAGCTCTTGCTGAAGCTGCTATCCAGGCAGGCTGCAGACATTTCTTCGGTTATCCCATTACTCCGCAGACTGAGCTTGCCGCTTACATGGCTAAGCGTATGCCCAAGATCGGCGGTACATATTTACAGGCAGAATCTGAGGTCGCAGCTATAAACATGGTTTACGGTGCTGCTTCCGCAGGTGTTCGTGCAATGACATCATCTTCTTCGCCCGGAATAAGCCTTAAGAGCGAAGGTATTTCTTATCTTGCAGGTGCTGACCTGCCCTGCCTGATCATCAATGTTCAGCGCGGCGGCCCCGGACTCGGCGGCATTCAGCCCTCTCAGGCTGACTACTGGCAGGCAACCAAGGCTAACGGTCACGGCGACTTCCAGATTCTGGTTTTCGCACCTTCCACCGTTCAGGAAATGGTTGACCTTGTTGCAGGCGCATTTGACCTTGCTGACAAGTACAGAATGCCCGCAATGATCCTTGCCGACGGTATGCTCGGTCAGATGATGGAGCCCGTTGAGATCAAGGAGACCAATGTTGAGCTTCCCGAAAAGACATGGGCAACCAACGGTCACAAGAACAGCAGAAAGAAGAACGTCATCAATTCTCTGTACATTCAGCCCGATGAGCTTGAGAAGCTTATTATTGAGCGTTACAAGAAGTACGATGAGATCAAGGCTGAGCATCAGATGGCTGAAAGCTACATGACCGAGGATGCTGACATCGTGGTAGTTGCTTACGGTGCTTCTTCCAGAGTTGCACGCAGTGCTGTAAACAGCGCTCGCGAAATGGGCATCAAGGCAGGTCTGGTTCGTCCCATCACTCTCTGGCCCTTCCCCGAGAAGGCTGTTGATGCGGTATGCAATACCGCTAAGCACATTCTCACCGTTGAAATGAGCATGGGTCAGATGGTTGACGATGTAAAGCTCATTGCAAACGGTCGTGTACCCGTATCCTTCTTCGGCAGAACCGGCGGTATTATCCCCACTCCGAAGGAAATCCTTGAACAGATCAAAACTCTTGCAGGAGGTGTTCAGTAATGGCTATCGTATTTGAACGCCCGAAGGCACTTGACAAAAACTTTGATTCATACTGCCCCGGCTGTACTCACGGTATTATCCACAGACTTGTTGCTGAAGCTATCGATGAGCTCGGCATTGAAGGCAAGACCGTTGGCGTTTGCCCCGTTGGCTGTGCTGTTTTTGCTTACAATTATTTCGCTTGCGACATGATCGAGGCTGCTCACGGCAGAGCTCCCGCTGTTGCAACAGGCGTAAAGAGATCACTTCCCGATAACATCGTATTTACCTATCAGGGCGATGGTGACCTTGCTGCTATCGGTACTGCTGAGACCATTCACGCAGCTACCAGAGGTGAGAATATCACTGCTATATTTGTAAACAATGCTATTTACGGTATGACAGGCGGTCAGATGGCTCCGACCTCACTGCCCGGTCAGATCACTCAGACGACTCCTTACGGTCGTGATGTTAACTACGCAGGTTATCCTGTACGTGTCTGCGAGATGCTTTCCACCCTCGACGGTGTTGCACTCGCTCAGCGTGTTTCCGTTGACAGCCCGAAGAATAGTCAGATTGCAAAGAAGGCTATCAAGAAGGCTTTTGAGAATCAGATAAAC